>CAMYOO010000008.1 GCA_947260035.1 uncultured delta proteobacterium | reverse complement strand
ATCGTGGCGACCCGGGCCGAGGCCGCCGCCGAAGAGGCGACCCAGGCCGATGCGCGCCGCGCCGCGGGAGAGCTGCGTTCCCCCCTGGACGGGATTCCGGTCGTGCTGAAGGACAACATCGCCGTCGCCGGCGAGCCCTGTGGGTGCGCCTCCCGGATTCTCGACGGCTATGTCTCACCGTACGACTCCGCGGCGGCCGCGCGCCTGCGCGCCGCCGGCGCCATCGTGGTGGGCCGCGCCAACATGGACGAGTTCGCCATGGGCTCGTCCACCGAGAACTCCGCGCTGGGCCCGGCGCGCAACCCCTGGGACCCGGAGCGCGCACCCGGTGGCTCGTCCGGTGGGTCGGCAGCTCTGGTTGCGGCCGGTGTCGTTCCGCTGGCCCTGGGCAGCGATACCGGAGGTTCGATCCGCCAACCCGCCGCGTTGTGCGGCGTGGTGGGAGTCAAGCCCACCTATGGCCGGGTCTCGCGCTACGGCTTGGTGGCCTTTGCGTCGTCTCTCGACCAGATCGGCCCGCTGACGAGGACCAGCGCAGACGCTGCGCTGGCCATGGGCGTCCTGGCGGGACACGACCCGCGCGACTCGACGTCGCTTCCCGATCCGGTGCCGGACTACACGGCGGCCCTGGGCGGAGGCTGCTCCGGTCTGACGATAGGGCTACCCCGGGAGTACTTCGTCGAGGAGGGCGTGGACCCGGCGGTGCTGGGTGCAGTGCGCGAGGCCGTTTCCGAGCTGGAGAAGGCGGGTGCGAAGACGCGCGAGGTCTCGCTTCCTCACACGCGGCATGCCGTCGCGACGTACTACCTGGTGGCCAATGCCGAGGCCTCCAGCAACCTCTCCCGCTTCGACGGAGTCCGCTACGGCCGTCGCGCCGAGAGCGACGATCTGGGTGCGCTCTATCGGCGCACGCGTTCCGAAGGCTTCGGGCCCGAGGTGAAACGGCGCATCTTGCTGGGCACGTACGTCCTCTCGGCGGGATACTACGACGCCTACTACCGCAAGGCGCAGCAGGTCCGTACGCTGATCCGGCGCGACTTCGAAGCCGCGTTCGAGGAGTGCGACCTGATCGCCACCCCCACCACGCCGGAGACCGCCTTCCGCCTGGGCGAGCGCAGCGGCGATCCCCTGCGCATGTACCTGTCCGACGTGTACACGGTGTCGGCGCCGCTGGCCGGGATCCCGGGCCTGTCTACACCGTGCGGTCTGGCCGGGGGACTGCCCGTCGGGCTTCAGCTTCTGGCGTCGCCGTTGGGTGAGCCGTTGCTGCTGCGCGTTGCCGACGCTTACGAGCGGCGCACGGACTGGACGCAGCGCCGTCCGGGAGCGACGCCGTGAGCGCGGCGGACTGGGAGCCGGTCATCGGCCTCGAAGTGCACGTGCACCTGAAGACCGACTCGAAGCTCTTCTGCCGCTGCCCGGTTCGTTACGGCTGCGAACCGAATCACCAGGTGTGCCCGGTCTGCCTGGCGCTGCCGGGCGCCCTTCCGGTCCTGAATCGCGGCGCCGTCGAGCGGGCGGTGCGTATCGGACTGGCGGTTGGCGGCAAGGTGAACCCGCGCTCGGTCTTTGCGCGCAAGAATTACTTCTACCCGGACCTCCCCAAGGGCTACCAGATTTCACAGTTCGAAGATCCGTTGGTCAGCGGTGGAACCGTCGATATCGCGACCGACGACGACGGCGTCCGGACCGTCTCCTTGACCCGGATCCATATGGAGGAAGATGCGGGCAAGTCGGTGCATGGAGATTGGGAGACGGCCGGCGAGTCGCACATGGATCTGAACCGCGCCGGGGTTCCGCTGGTGGAGATTGTTTCCGAGCCGGAGCTTCGCTCCGCCGACGAGGCCAGCGCCTTCCTGCGCGCCCTGCGCGCCATCCTCCGCTACACGGGCGTCTCCGACGCGGACATGGAAAAAGGCCAGATGCGTTGCGATGTGAACCTGTCGTTGCGCCGGCCGGGAAGCCAGACGCTGGGGACCCGCACCGAAACCAAGAACCTGAACTCCTTCCGCAGCGTCGAGGGCGCCATTCACGCGGAGATGGTGCGTCAGGCCGATGTCCTCGACGACGGCGGCGAGATCGTCCAGGCTACCATGCTCTTCGATGTGGAGAGCGGACGCACGCAGCTCATGCGCGTCAAGGAGAACGCCGACGACTACCGCTACTTCCCGGACCCGGACCTGATTCCGCTGGACCTGGACCCTGCCTGGATCGCGCAGGTGCGCGACGACCTGCCCGAGCTGCCGGGCCTCAAGCGGGCTCGGTTCCAGGAGTCTTATGGGCTGGCGGCCGGAGACGCCCAGACCCTGACCGAAAGCCCGGCGCTTGCGGATTTCTTCGAGGCGACCATTCGTGTGCACGGGAACGCCCGCAGCGTGGCCAACTGGATGCTGCGCGACGTGGCCGCCGTACTCAAGGAAGGCCAGGGAGACATCCAGGCGACGCGTCTGGAGCCGGCTGCATTGGCTGCGCTGATCGGACTGGTGGATGCCGAGCGCGTCACGCCCCAGAGCGCGCGCGACGTGCTGCGCGAGCTTTCGGAGCAGGGTGGCGATCCGGAAGCGCTGATCCGTGAGCGCGGCCTCGAGACCGTATCCGACACTGGCGTTCTGGAATCGGCCGCGGACCAGGTGCTGGCCGAGAACCCGGAGATGGCCGAGCGCTATCGCGGCGGCGAGACCAAGGTGCTGAACTTCCTCATGGGACAGGTGATGAAGCGGACCCAGGGCAAGGCCAGCCCGCCGGCGGTTCGCGAGATTCTGGCCCGAAAGCTGGAGGGCTGAGTCCATGGCTCGCGTGATGCGCGCAGGCGCGATCGTACTGGGTCTGCTGGTCCTGCTGCTGGCGGCGGTATCCATCCTGCTCCCCCGTCTGGTAGGCGGCGACGACGTGCGCGAGCGGGTCACGCGCGAAGTCCTGGAGCGGACCGGCCGCGAGGTCGCGTGGCAGGACCTGCAGCTTCGCGTCCTGCCACCGCGGGTGGAGCTGGTCGGCTCCAGCCTCTCCGGGGCCACGGCCGATGCACCTCCCTTCGCCGAAGCGCAGTCCATCGGCTTGCGGCTCTCGCTCCTTCCGCTGCTGGTCGGGGCCGTGGTGGTCGATTCGCTCGAAGTCCAGGGCGCCACGCTGCGCCTGGAGCGAACGTCCGACGGGATCCAGTGGCCGCGTGCGCCGGAGAAGGAAGAGAAGCCGGAGCCGGCCGAGCGCGAGCCGAAGTCCGATGCCGAGCGCAAGCAGCGCAGCCTCAAGCCGGATTTCGGCGTCAAGCGCGTCACCCTGAAAGACGTGCGAATCGTGCTGCATGACAGCGCGGTCTCGCCCCCGGTGACCTGGGACCTGGGCCCCGTCTCGGGCAGCGCCGAGGCCGAAGGGCCCGGCGGGCCCATCCATCTGGAGGTGGTTGGGACGCTGGCGGGGTCGGGCCGCATCCTGGGAAGCGGCGTGGCGGGCTTGGACCGCTCGGTAGACCTCTGCCTCGAGCTCTCCGGTGTCGGTCTTGCTCCGCTGCGTTCGTATCTGCGCCGCGGCCAGGCATTGTCGGGCGCGGTAGACGGGAAGATCCATCTCCTCGGCGCGGCCGGAGAGACGGATCGGCTGGCGCTGGGGCTGCGCCTCTCCAACGCGGTTCTCGACGTGGAGGAGCTTCGGGCCGAGGGCGACCTGACCCTGGAGGCGACGCTCACGGGCCCGCCCTTTGCCGGGCCGTTCCATCTGGACGCCAGCGCGGCGGAGCTGCAAACCGGCGGCTCGGTTGCATTCCGGAAGCCATCGGGCATGCCGGCCACGGCGGCGGGGAAGCTCGTGTCGCGGGACGGCCGCTACGACCTGGAGCACGTGAAGGTCGAGATCGGCGCGGGGGGGGCCGGCGGATCCGGCGCGGATCCGTGTGCACAGGAAAGCAAGCCGTGAGTGACTGGTTCACGTTGCGATGGGCCGACGGGGTGGTCGAACTGCTCGACCAGCGCAAGCTCCCCGCGGAGGAGATCTACCTCGCGCTCCACAGCGTGGAGGACGTAGCGCGCGCCATCGAGGACCTGGCGGTGCGCGGTGCGCCGGCAATCGGCTGCGCCGCCGCATTGGGCGTGGCCCTGGCGGCGGCGCGCAGTCCCGCGGAGAAGCCCGAAGGAATTCGGAGCGACTGCCTGGCCGCCATCGAACGCCTGGCTCGCACGCGGCCCACGGCGGTCAACCTCTTCTGGGCGCTGGGGCGCATGCGCGAGGTTCTGGAGCGGGCCTGCGGCGCGCAAGGGGCCGACGCCGATGCGGTGCGGGCGGAGGTCGTGCGACAGGCGCGTACACTCGTGGACGAAGACATCGCAATCTGTCGTGCGCTGGGCGCTGCCGGGGTGGAGCTGGTCCCCGACGGTGCGCGAATCCTCACCCACTGCAACGCCGGCGCCCTGGCCACTGCGGGCTGGGGCACAGCGCTGGGGGTAGTCCGCTCTGCCGTGGCGGCAGGCCGCCGCGTGGAAGTCCTGGCCGACGAGACTCGACCCTTCCTCCAGGGCGCCCGGCTCACCGCCTGGGAGCTGGCCCGGGACGACATCCCGGTCACGGTGATTACCGACAACATGGCGGGCCACCTGATCGCACGCGGCGAGGTGGATCTGGTGGTGGTGGGCGCGGATCGCATCGCACGCAACGGGGACGTGGCCAACAAGATCGGAACCTATACGGTGGCGTTGCTGGCTCGTGAGCACGCAGTTCCGTTCTACGTGGCGGCGCCGCTCTCCACCATCGATCTGGAGACTCCCGACGGGGCCGCGATCCCCATCGAGGAACGCGGGCCGGCAGAAGTGACGCACTTCGGCGGTCAACTCGTGATGCCGGAGGGTGTTCCCGTGCGCCATCCAGCCTTTGATGTCACGCCCGCAGCGCTCGTCGGCGCCATCGTCACCGAGCGGGGCATCGCGCGCGCGCCGTACGCAACCAGCCTGCAGGTTCTCTTCGACGCTGCGTGACGATTGTCACTTCGGCTGGCAGCTCGGTCGGCCGATGCATGAGAATCCATGCCGCACTCTGTTCTCTGCGTCGACGATGACCGCAATCTGTGTCAGATCATTGCGAAGGCCTTGGAAGGCGAAGGCTATCGCGTGATCAAGGCCCACGATGGCGACGCCGGCCTGGCGGCATTCGACGCCGAGGCCCCGGACCTGGTGCTCATGGACTTGTTGCTTCCGGGAAAGGACGGCTTCGAGGTCGTAGAAGGCATCCGCAGCCGAGCGAACCCGGCCTGCGAAACACCGGTGCTCCTGATCTCGGGTTGCTCGAAGACGCCGGCCTACGAGGAGCGCGCCGCCGGGCTGCGGGTCGCCTCCTTCTTGACCAAACCCGTGCCCCTGGATCAGCTGCTGGAGCAGGTAGCCAAGGCTCTTTCGGGTACGCCCCAAGAACCGCAGGCGAAGAACTCGCGCGCATCGGTCCTGAAAGGCGCCCTGGAAGAGCTCCCCTTCCCGGCGCTGCTCCACCACCTGCATGGCCTGCGCGCCAGCGGCGCGCTGCTTCTTCGCTCGGGCAAGAAGCGCAAGGCCATCCAGCTTCGCGACGGCCGTCCCGTGGGCGTCCGCTCCAACCAGGTGAACGAGTGCCTGGGCAACCTCCTGGTTCGGATGGGTCGCATCGACGCCCAGACCCTGAAGGAAACCCTGCGCCGAATGCGGCGCGGTGAGGGCCTGCAGGGCGAGGTGCTCGTGGCGATGGAGGTGCTGTCCGAGCCCGAGATCACCAATGCGCTGCGCGTGCAGGCCGAGGAGAAGCTCTTCGAGATCTTCGAGTGGACCTCGGGCACCTTCGAGTTCCGCCGCAAGAGCCGACTCAAGGGCGCCAGCACGCTGGGTCTGGACGGCAACCCCGCCTCCATCATCGTGAACGGCGTGACGAGCCGCTTCCCCATCGAGAGGATCGACGCCGAGCTCAGCGGGCACCGCGGCGAGACCGTGGTCGCCGCCGGGGAGAGCCCCTTCTACCTGTTCCAGGATCTCACCCTCGACGCGCCGGCCCAGTGCGTCCTGCAGCGGGTCACCGAAGGCGCCTCCGTCGATGACCTGTTGGATGCGGGGGAGCCTTCCCGCCGCATTCTCTACGCGCTTCTCGCCGCTCAGGTGGTCGAGCTGCGCGCCGCCGGCGAGTCCGCCGTCGATCCGGGAGTCACGGCCAATGCCGTTGCAGCGGCGCGGGCGCGCCTGGCCTCCGTGCAGCGGGATCCGGAGGAAGAAGCCGTTCGCGAAGAGTTCACGGCCATGGCCCAGCGCATGCGCGGTGCGAACCTGTTCGAGGTGCTGGGTGTCGCACAGAACGCGGAAGACGAAGTGGTGCGCGCGGCCTACGTCGATCTGGCCAAGCGAACGCACCCGGACCGCTACAGCGGATCCAGCGAGGCGATCCGGCGCCTGGCGGAGGAGGTGTTCGGGCGCGTCTCCCTGGCGCATGAGACCCTGACGGATCGACGCGGTCGCGACGGCTACCGCCTCGAGCTCGCCCAGGGTGCGCGTCTGGAAGAGGAGATGGAGGAAGCGCGCCGCGCCCTGGCCGCCGAGCAGGAGTTCCAGAAGGGCGCCGCGGCGCTCAAGTCCCGCCGCTACCAGCCGGCTTTCGAGGCCTTCACGTCGGCCGTAGACCTCTACCCCCACGAGGGCGAGTATCTGGCCTACCTGGGATGGACGCGATTCCTCTCCGCACAGCGCGACGAGTCGGCCCACAAGGAGGCGGTCAAGGCCCTGCGGAAGGCCGCCAAGCTGGCACCGGATAGTGAAAAGCCCTACCTGTTTCTCGGCCAGCTCCTCAAGGCGACCGGCCGACACGAGCCCGCTGAGCGCATGTTCGTGAAGGCCGTGCAGGTCAAGTCGGACTGCGTAGAAGCGCTCCGGGAGCTTCGGCTCATCAACCTTCGCCGAGAGAAGCAGAAGGGTCTGGTCCGGAGGCTGCTGCGTCGCTAGCTCCCGGCCGCCGGTTTCCGGAGAGGACGGGGAATTCATGAGCGCTGGAGTCACGGGCGAGAAGATCTGGCTCGACGGCGACCTGGTGGACTGGGACGAGGCTCGGGTCCACATCCTGACGCACACCCTCCACTATGGGCTCGGCGTCTTCGAAGGGATCCGCTCCTACCGCACCGCCGACGGACGCTCCGCCGTGTTTCGTCTTCAGGAGCACGTGCGGCGCCTGTTCGAGTCGGCCCACATCAACCTGATGGAGATTCCCTTCTCTCGGGAAGTCGTCTGCGACGCCGTCCTCGAGACCCTGCGCGCCAACCACCTGGACGAGGGCTACATCCGCCCGCTGGTCTTCGTCGGGGACGGCGCCATGGGACTCAATCCCGCGGACAACCCGATCCGGCTGGGGGTGATCGCGTACGCCTGGGGCAAGTACCTGGGCGAGGAGGGCATGGAGCGCGGTATCCGCGCCAAGATCTCCAGCTACCAGCGCCACCACGTCAACGCAAAGATGACCAAGGGCAAGACCTGCGGCGACTATGTGAACTCCATTCTCGCCAAGCGCGAGGCGCTGCTGGACGGCTACGACGAAGCCATCATGCTGGATACCCAGGGCCTGGTGGCGGAAGCCAGCGGGGAGAACCTCTTCGTGGTTCGCGATGGAGGGATCCTCACGCCTCCCCTGGCCAACGTGCTCGATGGGATCACCCGCGCCACGGTGATGGAGCTGGCCGTCGGGCAAGGCATCCCCGTCGTCGAGCGCTCGATCACACGCGACGAGCTGTACGTCGCGGACGAGATATTCCTGACGGGCACGGCGGCCGAGGTCACGCCGATCCGTGAGGTGGACCGGCGAAGCATCGGAAGTGGCACGCGCGGACCCGCGACGAAGGCCCTGCAGGAGGCTTTTTTCGACGTGGTCCACGGGCGCGACGCCAAGCGCAGCGACTGGCTCAGCTACCTGTAGGACAGGATCTGGCGGTAGCGCTCCTTGGCGTGTCGGCTCGCGCGCAACAGCGCGCTGCGGTTCCGCCGCAGGTGCCCCACCGAAACGCCATCGCTATGGGGAATCCAGTCCCAGATGGCCTGCTCGCCGATCTCCTCATCCGACAGCCGCTGCTCCAGGGGGTCGCCTGCGGCGTCGAGCACCTCCAGGTGTGCGGGCGCCTCGGCGCCTTCGCTCAGGGTTCGGATGTGCCGGGTTCCGGTATCGCCGTTGCCGCACGCGGTGAGCAGGAGCAGGGCGACTGGGAGGCGCTGGGTCACGGCGCCGATGCTGCCACGGCCCGCGCCTTCGACGCTACTCTGGCGCCATGTCCGGCGCACGGGTCATCGTACGCGAGGCCCGCTCGATCCTGACGCCCACGGGCGGATACCTCTCCGGCTATACGCACACCCTCCAACCCTATTCGGGCTGCGAGTTCTCGTGCGTGTACTGCTACGTGCGTGAGATGACGGTGCAGAGGACCAATCCGGAGCGCCTGCCGTGGTCGCACTGGATCGCGCCCAAGCGCAACGCGCCGGAGCTCTTGCAGCGCGAGGCGGAGCGAGGCCGGCTGGATGAGGCGCGGATCTTCTGCTCGTCGGTAACCGACCCGTATACGCCCTTGGAGCGGCGCCTGGGGCTTACCCGCGGCTGCCTGGAGGTGCTGGCGAGGCATCCGCCCCGGGCCCTGGTGCTGCAGACCCGCAGCCCCTTCGTGGTGCGCGATGCAGCGTTGCTGGCGAGGATTCCCGGCGCCGCGGCCAGCGTGACCGTGGCCACCGACGACGATCGCGTGCGGCGCGCGTTGGAGCCCAACGCCCCGGGCACCGCTGTGAGGCTCGAGACCCTGGCCCGGCTGCGCGCGGCCGGCGTGCGCACCCAGGCGGCGGTGGCACCGCTGCTTCCCGGAGATCCGGCCCGTCTTGCGCGGCTGCTCGACCCGCTGGTGGAGCGGGTCGTGGTGGACGATTTCTTCCAGGGGGACGGGGCGGGTGGCCGGCGCAGCCGCGCGGCCCTGACGCGCCTGCGCGAGCTGGGCTTCGGAGACTGGGCCGAGCCCGGCTACGCGGATGCCGCCGTGGACATCTTCCGCGGCGTGCTGGGGAGCGAGCGGGTCGGGTTCTCCCAGCAGGGGTTCAACGACCTGGGCTGGATCGCGGCGGGCCGGCCGGCGGGCGGGAGCTGACGCGCTCGCTACGCTGGGCCGGCACGCGACCGGAGGAGCCCATGGGAAAAGTCTACGAGGAGATCGACGAGCGCCTGACCGCGTTCATCGGCAAGCAGCAGATGTACTTCGTGGCCACGGCGCCGCTGGCCGCGGAGGGGCACGTCAACCTCTCGCCCAAGGGCCTCGACTCCTTCGCAATACTCGGACCGCACACAGTGGCGTATCTCGATCTCACTGGGAGCGGGATCGAGACCGTCGCCCACCTGCGCGAGAACGGGCGCATCGTGATCCTGTTCTGTGCCTTCGAGGGGCCGCCTCTTCTCGTTCGTCTGCACGGGCGCGGCGAGGCGATCACGCCAGAGCACCCGGATTTCGTCGATCTGGTTGCGCGTTTTCCCGAGCATCACGGGGTGCGCTCGGTGGTCCGTGTGGAGGTCGCGCGCATCTCGGATTCCTGCGGCTTCGGCGTGCCGCTGTACGACTATCGTGGCCAGCGCGACCAGCTGGAAGCCTGGGCCAAGGTCAAGGGCGAAGTGGTGGTCGACTACCAGCGGGACAACAACACCCAAAGCATCGACGGGCTGCCCGGCCTGGACGTGTAGAACCCGGGCCCGTCGGCTTTCAGCGCTGCGCCCTGCGATGGGCAGCAGGCCCGCTAGAGCTTGGCGGCGTAGGCCGCCGCCAGCTCGGCCAGACGCTCGTCGTCCGCGCGGGCGCGTCCGTGGAAGGTGAGGGGAGAGCCCTCGTTCCGCGGGATCAGGTGCACGTGGTAGTGGAAGACCGTCTGGCCCGCGGCTCGCCCGTTGGCCTGGTAGACGGCCATCCCTTCGGGTTCCAGGACGCTGCGCATGGCCACGGCTACGCGTCGTGCCAGGCCGGCTACGGCGCGGACGCAGGTCTCTTCGATCTCGAAGAGGTTCTCCGCGTGGGCCCTGGGAATCACCAGGGCGTGGCCTTCGGAGGCCGGGAAGAGATCCATGAACGCCAAGGCGCCGTCGTCCTCCGCGATGGGATGCGACGTGGTCTGGCCGGCGACGATGGCGCAGAAGATGCAGCCTTCCATGGGGCCGTTCAGTCTACCAGACCGAGTGCGGGGCCGAGATCGCAGCGGGCGGCGTCACGGGCAGGCCGGGCGGCGCCCACGCGCCGTCGCCGTCGGCGTCTACGAAGATGGGATTGCAGAAGGCGAATGGCGTGAAGCCCGGCGCCACCTGACGGTAGAGGTCGCCGGGTTCTCCATCCACCTCCACGAATACGAAAGCGTCGCGTGCGAACGTCAGGGGGATGCGAAGTTCTTCGCCCGCAGCGATGCCTCGTTCGGCGACGCGGTCGCCGTTCACGAACACCCGCGCCCGCGAGACCGGGATCCACGGAGCCGCGCGCACCCCGATGCGAAGCTCTCCGGTGGGGGCGGTGCGCCGCTGCCCCGGACCCGCCCCATCCAGGTCGACGTCCAAGAGCGGGCCGGTCGTTCCGCAGACCTGTCCGCGGCGCAGCGCCTGCAGGAAGCGGTGCTGGTCGAACGGCTGACTTCGGGGAAGCGCGACCAGGTTGCGCGGCAGCGCGATGATCTGGCGCGCGTTGTGGGTGTCGCTGTTGGCGGTGGCGGTCCTGAACTCGCCCTGGAGCAGCAGCGAGAGCCAGTCGGCGCGGGTCAGGCGGTAGCGAAGCATGCTGCTGCCGTTCAGCAGCTCCATGGCGTGGAAGTCCAGGTCGCGGATGCCGCGGGCCGGTTCCGGCTCCACCAGCGAGCGGTTGCTGCGATGGCCGAGGGGGAGGGTGGGGTCGAACGCACTTCCCACCGAGAGATGGGTGAAGAACCACAGGTTGGCGCGGGTCGCGCCTCGCGGATGGTTGAGCTGCACCAGGGACGCGGGCGACTTCTCGCGCAGGTCGCCGATGACGGAGCGCAGGCGGCGCCCTTCGTGGCGCGGCGCGCCTTCCTGATAGGCCAGGGGGTCGCGTCGCAGAGGAAACACGTTGTAGTGGCCGGCGGTCCAGGGCGTCTCTTCACCCATCACGGTGGTCGTGACCTCGGAGCCGACCAGGCTGGCGATGCGCCCGGCCACACCCAGCTGCGCGGCCAGGGGCCCGAAGTCGCTGACGCGGTCGTGGTCGGTGGAGACGATCACGTCCGCGCCCTCGGCCAGGAAGGCGGCGAGCTGGCGTTCCATGGGCTGCGAGGAATCGTCGCTGGCCTCCGCATGGACGTGGAGGTCGGCGGAGACCCAGCCGGGCGTCGTCAGGACCCGCTTGGGCGCGGCCAGATCGATGCGCGTGCGTTGCCCTGCCGACGCATCGACGCGGGTCTCGGTCAGGTCGAATTCGGGGCCACGGGTGGCCAGCACCCGGTAGCGGCCGGGCGGGACCACGACTTCGCGAAGGTCGCTCGGAAAGCCGCCCAGGAAGACCTGGTTGGCCTCGGGGCTGGAGTACACGGGGGTGTCGCCGAAGCGCAGGTCGATGCCGTCGCTGGAGAGGAGCGGGTCCGGGGTTCCGTCCACGCCCCGGAAGACCAGACGCGCGGGGGCGATCGAGGGGAGGATCAGCGTTGCAGGGGCGCCCAGGGCGATCTCGTCCAGCTCCTGGTCCCGTTCGGCATCGACGCTCAATGCGCGTGTCTGCGCGCGGCCGTCGGGCGAGCGCGCGGTCATCTGGTAGCGGCCCGTCGACGCTCAATGCGCGTGTCTGCGCGCGGCCGTCGGGCGAGCGCGCGGTCATCTGGTAGCGGCCCGCCGGGAGCCGCACGGAGAAGCGCCCGCGGGCGTCGGGTTGAACTTCGGTGGCGGGCGTGCCGTCCTCCCGGGTCACGGCGATCCGGGCCGACGCGTCGTCCACCCGCCCGCGGACCCGGGGAGCGTCCGTCCAGATCCGGTCGGTGATGGACGCTACGTCCGCGCGCTCGCCCACCAGGATCCAGCGCTCGAAGACCAGGCGCTCGCCCTTCGCCAGATCCATCAGGGGAAGCTGGGCCAGCTCCAGCAGGCCGATCCGGCCGCCTCCCACCCGGAAGGGGTTCGCGAACACGCCCAGGATCGTGAAGTCCTTGCCGTTGATGGCCATCGACGGCAGCTCGTGGCGGCTCCCGTCGCTGCGTTCGATCCACGACGGGGCGCGCCAGGCGCCGTAGGCGATGCCCGGCGCTGCGCCCGCCACCGCCACCTGGAGGTCCGCGGCGCGGATTGCCCGCGCCATGGTGAGCGCGTCGTTCGGGTCCACGGGCGGGTGCTGGTAGCCGATCGAGAGCTCGGGTTCGCGTGTGTGGGCGGTGAAGGCCAGCAGGGAGCCCGTGCCGTGGATCAGGACGTCGCCGAACACCGAGAGGCGCACCCCGGGGTCGCTGCGCTCCAGCGTAGAGACGACCCGCAGCCGCTCCGGGTCCTCGAGGTCCAGGCTGTAGGTCGTCTCGAAGTGGATCCCGCGCAGGGTCCCGGAGGTGACGATGCGGGCTTCGTCGTCCGAGACCTCGGCGCGGATCTCGGAAGCGGGCGGCACGTTGTCCCGCGAGAAGTTGAAGAGCGGCTGCAGCAGGACGAAGTGGTCGTCGGCCCGGCCGCAGTGGCCCAGGTCCACCAGCACGCCGCCCCGGGGCGACAGCACGGTGCCGTGATCCAGGTCCGCCACGGCGGCGCACAGGGTGCCGTTGCGCAGGGCCCAGTCGCCGACTCCCGCGATGGCGTCGGGCCCGCCCACCTGGAGCCGCGCGGTGTTGCCCCGCAGCATGCGCTGCGCGACCAGCTCCGCCGCCGGCGCCTGGAGCGGGGCGAGAAGCGACAGCAGCGAGACTGCGAGAGAGGCCGCACGCACGACCGGCCAGCCTAGCTGGTCGACACGGGCGGAGACAGGCTGAAGGGAGCTTGCGCGCGGATCGCGGGTCGCACAAGCTTGAGGGTCGGGGGGACGAAGGGAGAGGCGTGGCCTATACGCATTACGACCGGCTGAGCGCACTGGACGCCACGTTCCTGGAGCTCGAGGACGCCAACGTGCACATGCATGTGGCCGCCATCGCGCTCTTCGAAGCGGCCCCCTTGCTGGGGCCTGATGGCGCCCTGGACGTGGATCGCGTGCGCGATCAGGTGGAGTCTGCGCTGGGCGAGACGCCCCGCTTCCGCCAGAAGCTCTCGCGCATCCCGCTCTTCGACCATCCGGTCTGGGTGGACGACCCGCGCTTCAACCTGACCTACCACGTGCGCCACACGGCGCTGCCGCGCCCGGGCGGCGTGCGCCAGCTGAAGCGCCTGGCCGGCCGCATCCTGTCCCAGAAGCTCGACCGCGAGAAGCCGCTCTGGGAGATGTGGGTCGTGGAAGGTGTGGAGGGCGACCGCTTCGCCATCATCGCCAAGGCGCACCATTGCATGGTGGACGGCATCTCCGGCATGGAGCTGCTGGCGCGCATGATGCGCCTGGAGCCGGACGCCACCATCGAGCCGCCGGGCCGCTGGATCCCGCGGCCGGCGCCTGACGGCGCACGCATGGTGGCGGACGAAGTCGTGCACCGGGCGTCCTTCCCCGCGGCGCTGGTCGGCGAGACTCTGCGATCGATCACCCGGCCTCGTGAGTTCGTGGGGCGCGTATGGGAGCAGGCCGCGGCGCTCCAGGAGACGCTCGCCATGGGCATGCGGCCCACGACGTCCACGCCACTCAATGAGGACATCGGTCCCTACCGGCGCTTCGACTGGACCCGGCACGACCTGAGTGCCGTGCGTGAGATCCGCAAGCGCTTCGGCGGAACGCTCAACGACGTGGTGCTGTCCACGGCGGCCGGAGCCCTGGGGCGCTTCCTGGAGACCCGGGGCGTCGACGTCCAGAACGCCACGTTCCGCGCCCAGGTGCCCGTAAGCACCCGCGTGGCCGGCGATAGCCAGGCCGGCAACCGCGTGATCATGCTGATGGCCGCCCTGCCCATCGGCGAGGGCGACCCCGTGAAGCGTCTCAAGATGGTTCACCAGACCATGCAGGAGACCAAGCGCTCTCGGCAACGCTTCGGCGTGCAGCTCATCGAGGATCTCTCGGATCGCACGGCGCCGATGATCTGGATGAACTTCGCGCGCTTCGCCACGCGGCAGCGCACCTTCAACGTGGTCATCACCAATGTCCCGGGCCCGCCGCGTCCGGTCTACCTGCTGGGCGCGCGCATGGATGCGATCTACCCGCTGGTGCCCCTGGCACAGCAGCAGGCCCTGGGCATCGCGCTCTTCAGCTACGACGGCACGCTCCACTGGGGGCTGCACGCGGACTGGGACGCATTGCCAGACCTGCACGAGCTCTCCGTCGGCTTGGACGAGGAGTTCGAGCGGCTGCACAAGCTGGCCACGCGCAAAGCCTAGGAATCCAGCCTAGCGGCGCGCGGACCGGCGCAGGGTCTCCGAGGGCCGCTCGCCGAAGAGCCGCGTGTAGTGGGCGGCGAAGTCGCCTGCGTTGCGGAAGTTCCAGCGCTGCGCCACGCGGGTGACGGTCTCGAGCGACGGGTCCGCGTCCCGCAGCTCGCGCCGGGCGCCGTTGAGGCGCAGCGACCGCAGGTAGGTGACCGGCGGGACTCCGAAGCGCCGCTGAAAAGCGTGGCGCAGGGTGCGCTCGCTGGCGCCGGTGTGCTCGCACAGGGCGCGCACGCTGTGCGCGGCCCGGGGCTCCTGATGGATCGCGGCCAGCGCCTCGTCCAGAACGCGCTGGCTGCGGCGCAGGTCGATGCGCAGCCTGAGCTCGCGGCCGGCGGCGGCCGCCTGTACCAGCTGCGAGGCGATCTCATTGCCAACCTGACCCAGGACGAGGGGGTTTGATGCCTCCACCATGCTGGGGAGTTGCTGCAGACGAGCGCGCAGGATCTCGAGGGACCCGGCCGGGCAGTCGAACACCTGCGCCGAGCTGCCGAGCAGGCGGTCCGGTTCCGGGAGACCCAGCTCAGCGCATGCGCCGGCCAGCCGCTCGTCGGAGATCGAGCAGAGCTGTGCGCCGAAGCCGGCCCGCGCCGTCGCGCGGAAGTCGCCGGCCGAGTCGAACACCGATAGATGCCGGCGCCCCACAGCGTGGCCGCACCAGCGCGTGACTTCGTCGCTTCCTTCGGGAAGCCCGAAGGTTCGCAGGCCGGGGGGCGACGCTCCGATCTGGCGAGTTGCCGCTCCGATCTCGATGCGCATGGCCACGAAGCACTCGCCGGCGACCGCGCTCACGCTGGACGGGCCTCGTGCCGGGCCGAGCGGGTTCAGCTCCAGGTCCCAGCCGCGCAGTGCCTCGACCAGCGGATCCAGATCCGCGCCGGGCTCTAGCTTGACTTGGGGGATCACGCTGTTTCCCTCGGGGAAATCTTGCCGTTTCACGGTTTTCCCGAGCAGGACGGTGGAACAACATTGCGCCGCCGGCAACTGAGGGGGTTTCATGAAGGTTTCCAATCGTTTTCTTGCCGCCGCAGCGGCGCTGCTGATCCTGGGCCTGGCGGTCTGGGGCCTGGAAGTGGACGTCCGTGTGCGAACGGCCGGCGCTGCCTCGGCCGGGCCGAGCGAGTGGTCGCGCACCCAGCCCTTCCCCCAGCACGAGGTCTACTTCCCGGGCACCGAGGCCCTGGCGCCCGATGAGATGCGCGTGATCGCCTGCGGAACCGGAATGCCCCAGCCGCGGCTCAAGCAGGCCGCCGCGTGCTTCCTGGTGGAGCTCGGCAACGGCGACAAGTTCATCTTCGACATGGGCGAGGGCTCCTTCGAGCGGATCATGGCACTGGGCATTCCGCTGGATCAGCTCGACAAGGTCTTCCTGGGCCACCTGCACCTGGACCACGCCGGCGACTTCCCGGCCTTCTACTTCACCGGCCCGGTCAACAACCGGCTGACTCCGCTGCGCGTCTGGGGACCCAGCGGAGTGAAGCCGGAGTGGGGCACCAAGACCTGGGCCGCCAAGATGCAGGAGCAGTGGGCCTGGGAGAAGGCGGGTCGCGGCAGCGCGGTCGATCCGCGCGGGCTGGAGCTCCAGGTCAACGAGTTCGACTGGATGGGCGTCAACACCGTCATCTACAACGAGAACGGCGTCGTGATCCGGACGCTGCCGGCAATCCACCTCGACCAGTCGGTGAGCTTCATCCTGGAGTGGAACGGCTTGCGCTTCGCATTCTCCAGCGACACGCTGCCCAACAAGTGGTGGCGGGAGCACGCCACCAACGTGGACCTCTCGATCCACGAGTGCTTCATCCCGCCGCAGATGATGATGGCGCGCTATGGAATGGCGCCGTCCGAGGCGGTCTACGTGGGAACCCAGGGCCACACCGCGGCCCAGGCGTTCGGCAAGATCATGTCGCTGACCAAGCCGCGTCACGCCGTCTGCTACCATTTCCAGAACGACTTCGACACGGCGCCGGTGGTGCTGAGCGAGATCCGCAAGACCTACGATGGTCCGCTCGACCTGGCGACCGACTTCATGGTCTGGAACGTCACCAAGGATGGGATCCGCTCGCGGATGGGCGTGCCCAACCACGAGAGCTTCCCGGCTCCCGTGCAGCGCACCAAGCAGCCGCCCGACTCCATGACCGCCTACCAGTGGACGGAGTTCAGCCTCTCCGGAGTCGAGCCCGAGTCGGCGCGGGTGACCAACGAGCTGATCGCGGAGTTCAACAAGGCCAACGGCACCGACGTCAAGCCCGGACTCACCGGCCTTCCCTTCAAGAAGAAGTAGCGCGTGAGCCGTATCGGGTGGACCGTGATGCTGCTCGCGCTGCTGCCGGATCCCGGCGTGGCGCGGGCGGGGGACGCCGCTGCGTCCGCCGACGACTCGGGCTGGGAGATCTCCGTGGCCCCGTATCTGTGGGGCATCTCCATGAATGGCGACGCCACCATCGACGACATGACGGTGGACATCGACACGTCTTTCAAGGACATCGTCGACAAGCTCAACTTCGGCCTGATGGGTCGCGCGGAGGCCCGCAAGGGCCGCTGGTTCGGCGTCGTCGACGGCCTGGGCGCGCTGCTCGAGGACGACGTCTCGGCGGGTCCGGTCACGGTCAGCTTCGGACCCGCCACGGCGACGGCCGGCACGTCCATCGGGCCGCGCGGCCGCGGCTCCGCTGGCGTGGGCGTCAGCGTGCCGCAGGTCTCCGCGCTGGTGGGACCAGTGGACGTGGAGGTGGATACGCGGCTTCTGCTGTTCGGCCTGTACGGTGGCTACCGACTGCTCGCCACGCCCGTGGGCGCGCTGTTCGGTGAGGCCGCGGCGGACGACCCCCGGCGGCTGATCCTCGATCTCTTCGCCGGCGCCCGCTACTGGAACGTGAACATGGACGCCGACGTCTCGGTGCCGCCGATCTCGGTGCCCGGCTTCACCGTGTCGACGGCGGTGGGAGTCAGCGGCCCCGGCCCGGGGCAGTCGCGGCTCAACTTCGGTGACGTGAAGGTTCCGGGCGTCACGGTGGGCGGTCTCGACGAGGACTTCGAGACCACCCTGGACTGGGTCGATGCCGTGATCGGTCTGCGCACCTCCGTCGACGTCGCGCGGAGCTTCACGCTGACCGCCTCTGCGGACGTGGGCGGCTTCGGCATCGGCTCGGCCGCCGACGTGACCTGGCAGGCGCTGGGTGTGGTCGACTGGCACTTCGGCGAGAGCTGGTCGCTGCAGATCGGCTATCGGGCCATCGGCGTGGACCTGGACCGGGGCGTGAACCAGCTCGACCTGGTGGCGCACGGCCCGATCCTCGGCGCCGTCTGGCGCTGGCGGTCCTGAATCGGCGAAGGGACGCCGGGCGTCGTCCTACGGCTGCTCGCGGATCGAGCCGGCGATCGCCGCGGCCAGGTCCCGGAGCAGGCCGGCCTCGGCGTCCACCAGGCCGCTGTAGCCCTCGCTGGCCAGGGGCGCCGAGCGCGAGAAGCGGTACCCCGAGCGCGCTGCCCCTTCACGCGGCGTGATGCGGTAGGAGGCGACCAGCACCGCCTGCCCGGTCATGGTGCCGTGGAGCTGCTCGACGAAGACCTCCACGGCGTACTTCCACAGGGTGCGATCCGACGGGTCGAAGCTCACGTCCTCGCCGAGGGCAGCCGAAAGCTCGGCCCGCAGGAACACCAGGGCGCCTTCGTGCAGGGGCTCGGCCCAGGTGTGGTACTGGGCCGGCGTCACCTCGTTGGGCGCCGTCTCCATCATGATGCCGGTCTGGTCCAGGTACGGCGCCACCACCACCCGCCCCAGTCCGACCCGGGCGGGAACCTGTACCTGGACGGTTCCCGCCGGCGCCTGGGAGCGCAGCAGGTACTGGGTGCGCGCGGGCGCGGATCCGCCGCAGGCGAGCAGAAGCAGCATGGAGGCGAGGGCGATGGCTCTCATTGGGTTCCTGCCGGTGGTGCGGGGTCCTTGAGCTGCTCCCCGCCGAAGATCACGGAGCTGGGCTGGTCGTCCAGGGTGTCCATCAGCTCGCGCATGCTGCGCAGGGTGCGGTTCAGCTCCGTGGTGGTGCGCATCAGCCGCTCGTGAAGCTCCGAGTCGCTGGAGACGGAGTCCAGCACGTCGCGGAGCTCCTCGACGGTGGCCTCCAGCGCCAGCGGCATTTCCTGGAGGGCCTGGCTGGCCAGGATTGCCTCGAGGTTGGCCACAGCGCCTGCGGCGGACTCGGTGATGTCTTCCAGCGGCAGCGCGTTCAGCTTGTCCAGCAGGGCTGAGATCTTGTGCTGGATGCCCTCCAGGCCGCTGGCAATCGTGGGGATGGTGGGGCGGTCGTGCCAGGTGCCCATCTCCGCGGGCGGCTCGTTCGGGTAGATGTCCATGGAGACGAACAGGCTCCCTGTCAGCAGGCTTCCGGTCACCAGGCTGGCGCGCAGCCCTATGCCCACCGCGTTGGCCACCGCTTCCGAAAGCGTGGTGACACCTTCCTCGGAGTCGGGCAGCGTCAGTCGCCCCGGCTCCAAGCGGATCAGGACCGGGATCGGGTTGCCCTGACCGCGCAGGTTGCCGGCCAGCTCCTGCAGCAGGACGCGCTCCACGCGACCGATGAGGATGCCCCGGTACTCCACGGGCGCGCCGGGCTTGAGGCCTCGCACGGACTGGTCGAACTGCACCACGTACTCCAGCGAGCGCTCGTAGGGCTGGGCGTCCATGCTCTGGCGGTCCGGGTAGAGGCGGAAGGTCGTGTCCGCCTCCACGGGCCCGCCGGGCCCCACGCCGGTCGGAAGGCCGAAGGTGATGCCGCCGATCAGCAGGGTCTGGAGCGACCCGGTGGTCAGCTCGATCCCGTCGGCGGTGGCGCTCAAGGACACCCCGCTGGCGTCCCAGAAGTGCGTTGCGGAGTTCACCAGGTCGTCGTACGGCGCAGCGATGAAGGCGCCATAGTGCATCTTCTGGCTCTCCACGTCGAACTCGTCGGTCTCGATGCGGCCGACGGTGAAGCCCTTGTAGATGATGGGGTCGCCGGTGCTGACCGAGCCGGCCTCATCGCTTACCAGCCTGAAGTGGAGTCCGGGCGTGCCGGCCGGCGTCACCGGCGGGTCTTCCAGACCCACGAAGTCGCGACGCCCCTCGGCGCCTTCGCCCGGCGCCAGCTGGATGTAGCCGCCGGAGAGCAGGGTGCCGAGCCCGGAGACGCCGCCCGCACCGACCCGGGGGCGCACCACCCAGAACTGGGTGTCCTCGCGCAGCAGCGGCGTGACGTCCTTCTCGAGCTGGGCCGTCATCACGACGCTCTTCAGGTCCTCGACGAGGCCGACGCTCCCCACCAGGCCGATCTCCACGTTGCGGATCTTGACCTTGGTCTTGCCGGCCTCGATGCCCTCCGCCGTGGTGAAGGTGATCGTGATCTCGGGGCCCCGGTTCTGGATGGTGTAGACGATCATCCAGGCCCCGAGCACCAGGGCCACGATCGGAACGATCCAGATGGCGGAGATGCGCTTGCGCTCGCTGATGTCGGCCCGGGCCTCAGCCATCTTGGTCCTCGTCGCCCAGCTCGTCCCAGATGAGCCTGGGATCGAAGCTCTCCGCCGCCAGCATCGTCACGATCACCACTCCGCCGAAGGCCACGGCCGCCGCGCCGGGGGTGATCCGAAGCAGGCCGCCCAGGTGAATCAGGGCCACGAGTATGGCAACCACGAACACATCCGTCATGGACCACTTCCCCACCAGCTCCGCCGCGCGGTAGAGGCGGGTGCGCTGCTGGTGGGAGGCTCCGTGCCGGCGCGACACGCTCCAACACAGCCAGCTGATGGCGATGAGCTTGCTCAGCGGCACCATCACGCTGGCGATGAAGATGACCGCCGCGATCGGGTACGACTCGTGGTGGATCAGCAGGACCACGCCGCCGATGATCGTGCTGTCGAGGGGATTCCCGAGCTGGGTGGTGGTCATGATCGGCAGGATGTTGGCCGGGATGTAGAGCAGGCTGGCGGTGATCAGCAGCGCCACGGTGCGTTGGATGCTGTCGGGCTTGCGCACGTGCAGCGAGCTGCCGCACAGCGGGCACTCGTGCAGATCGGCCGACGCCAGCTTGTAGCAGACGTGGCAGCAGGCCAGCCCCTCCGCCGCGGCGGTTCCGCTGGGGTAGGCGGCGCTCATGCTCTGCACGCTTCGATCTCGCGCCACAGCTGGAGCCGATCCAGGTTGGCGAGAGCGGCGGTGAAGCAGATCGCGAACGCCACGTAGGAGTAGAACGAGATCCCGATCACCACCGTCGCCATGGCCCCGATCTTCACCAGGCTGACCAGGACGCCGATCAGGAACACCTCCACCATGCTCCAGGGGTTCAGGAAGAAGAAGAACCGGCCCGCCGGGACGAGCCAGGGAACGGCGCGTCGCTTCCGCAGGGGCACCAGCAGGGCCATCAGCGTGACGAGCATCAGGGAGGGGATGCCAATGATCGGGCCGAGCACCAGCACCGCCAACGTCGTGTAGCCGTCCCGGTACAGCTCCACGGCGCTGTTGGGCAGCGTCATCACCTTCTCGAGGCCGCTGGCCTTCAGCTCCAGGAACGGAAAGGCGTTGGACATCAGCAGCAGTACGACCGCCGCCAGGGCGAACGCCAGCGAGCGGTTGTGGCCGTCCTCGCTGAGCGAGGTGAGCACGTGGCCGCAGCGAGGGCAGGCGGCCCGCTGGCCCTCGGCCACGTCGGCGACCGAGACGAGCAGATCGCATTCGATGCACGCGGTGCGCTGGTCGTCCCGGTCCTGCAAGCGGATGGCTCCTCGTGGGCGAGGCGCGAGAGGATGGTTCTCGGCTCCGGACCTCCAGTCCCTCTATAGCCCACGGCACGAGGCCGGGGCGAGCGGGTAGACTGCGCGGGGAAGGGGGCGCCGATGGGGAAGCGCGAGCGGGCCGGCCCGGGTATCCGCCCCCGCGTGGCCCGCGCACTGGTCGCAGCCAGCCTGTTCCTGCTGCCGGCGGTGGATGCGTCCGGCCAGAGCCGCAGCGAGGAGTTCGGCCTCAGCGGCGAGTGGGGCGGTGCGCGCCAGCGGCTCGCCGACCGCGGCCTGGATCCGTTCGCCCGCTACGTGGCGGGTGTGTGGTCGAACCTGCGCGGCGGCTTCGCCACCGGAGCGCGGTACGAGGGCTTCGCGTACTGGGGGGTCGATGCGGGGGCTGGACCGGCGCGCGCTTTCGCATGAGCTGGACGGCCTACCACGGCGGCCAGCCTTCGGACGACCTGATCGGACAGTTCCCGGCCAGCGCCGTCAGTGGCCTGGAGGCGGAGCGCTCGTTCCGCTTCCTCGAGATCTACCTGGAGCAGCAGCTGGTCGGGGGACGGGTGCAGGTCAAGGTCGGCCAACTCCTCGCCGATCGCGACTTCTTCGTTTCCGAGTACTCCGGGGTGTTCCGGAACGCCAACCTGGGCAGCTTCTCCGTGGGCCGCGCCAGCCCCTTCGCTCCCTTCTATCCGGTTGCGGCTCCTGGCGCGGTGGTGTCGGCGCGGTTCGGGGAGAAGTGGCGCGCGCGCTTCGGCTTCTATACGGCCGACCCGGGCCTGGACGAGTCCGACAACATCGGCTTCGACTGGGGCTTCGACAACGGCGCCTTCATGCTGGGCGAGATCACCACGGAGCGTCGTCCCTTCGGCCTTCCCTCCAGCTACAGCGTCGGAGCTGTCTTCGCGACGTCCAAGGATCTACTCTGGGAATCCGGGCGGCTGGTCGACGAGAACCACGGGTTCTACGGGATGGTGGACCAGGCCCTGGTTCTCGACGCGCAGGACTCGACGCTGCTCGGCGCCTTCGCCCGGGTCATCTACGTCCCGCGGCAAGATCGATCCGTCCAGCATTGGTACGTGGACCTCGGCCTGACCTGGTTCGGCCCGTTGCCCGGCCGCGATCGCGACGCCGTCGCACTGGCCGTGGTCCACACGACGTTCAGCAGGGATTACCTGGACGCTACGGCGAGGGAGGGCCTGGATCTCACGGACCAGCAGACGACGCTGGAGCTCACCTACCGCGCCCGGATCACGGACTGGCTGCGGCTCCAGCCCAGCCTGCAGCTCTTCTTCGACCCGCACCGGAGTCGCAGCAACGCCGTGGCGCTGGGGCTCCAGGCCGTAATCGACCTGTGAGCGCGGCGCGG
Source organism: uncultured delta proteobacterium (assembly GCA_947260035.1). Taxonomy (GTDB): domain Bacteria; phylum Myxococcota_A; class UBA9160; order UBA9160; family JAFDET01; genus JAFDET01. Next base: position 28,958 of record CAMYOO010000008.1, on the reverse strand, counting down.
CCGGCGGAGCCGGAATGCGCACGCGGAACCCGTGGTGGCCCAGGACAGAATCGAACTGTCGACACCGCGATTTTCAGTCGCGTGCTCTACCAACTGAGCTACCGGGCCACGGAGGCGGGAATCTAGCCCCGGGCCGGGGTCGGGGCCAGTCGCCGGATGTGGGGTTGCGAGCGGGTCCGCAGCAGGGATCGTGCCCTACTTCAGGATGGTCACCGAGCGTACCACCACGTTCTCGAGTGGGCGGGAGCGTCCGTCCGCTTCGACCGCGACGATGGCGTCGGCGACCTCCATCCCCTGGGTTACCCGGGCGAAGGCCGTGTACTTGCCATCCAGGTGGGTCGAGTCGGCGACCACGATGAAGAACTGGCTGCCGGCCGAGTTGGGGTAGCCCTTGTTGGCCATGGAGACGGTTCCGCGCACGTGCTTCGCGTCGCTGAACTCATCGGCGATGCCCTTGCCGGGGCCGCCCATGCCGTCGTCCAGGGGATTGTCGTTCTTGGTCAGGGGGTCGCCGCCCTGGATCATGAAGCCGGGGATGATGCGGTGGAAGGTCGTGCCGTCGTAGTAGCCCTTCTGCGCCAGCTCGATGAAGTTGGCCACGCTTTTCGGCGCCTTGTCGGGCAGGAACTCGATCTCGATGACGCCGAATCCGTCCACCCCGATGGCGGCTCCGCGCCCGCTCGGCTGCGAGCAGCTCGCTGCCACGGCCAGCAGCAGCGCGACGCCGATGACGAGACTTCTGCGCATACGAATTCCCCCTGTGAGGCGACTGGGTACGGGCGCGCGCGCGGCCTGTCAAGCGTGGTAGCGTCCTCGCCATGACGCGCCTCCGCCCCGTGCTCGCCGCCGCGGCGCTGCTCGTGCTCGCCCTGCCGGCCCGTGCGGCCACGCGTGCGCCGGCCTTGGGTCGCGAGGCGATGGTGGTGACGTCCCAGGTCGACGCGACCCGCGCCGGCGTCGCCGTGCTGCGGGCCGGGGGAAACGCCATCGACGCGGCCATCGCGGCGGGCTTCGCCCTCAACGTGACCCAGCCCCAGTCCACGGGAATCGGGGGCGGCGCCTTCGTGCTGATCCGGTTGGCCGACGGCACCGCCGTGGCCATCGACTGCCGCGAGACGGCGCCGGCCGCAGCGACCCGCGATATGTATCTGCGCGAGGGCGTGGACGACAAGGCCTCGCTCTTCGGGCCGCTGGCGGCCGGCACGCCCGGCCTGCTCGCGGGGTTCGCCCTGGCGCTGCGCGAGTACGGAACCCAGCACCTGGACGAAGTGCTGCGCCCCGCGATCCGCCTGGCGGAGAGCGGTTACAGCGTTGGGCCCTATCAGGCGCGGCTGCTCGGCCGCATGCAGAAGTACGGGCTCCCGGAGCGCTACCCGGCGACTGCCGCGATCCAGTATCCCCCCGAAGGGGAAGCGCTCGCCGCCGGCTTCCGCGTGGTGCAGAAGGACCTGGGGCGCAGCCTGCGCGCGATCGCGGCCGAGGGGCCCGAGGTCTTCTACCGGGGCTGGGTGGCCCGTGCGATCGCCGACGAGATGAAGCGCCTGGGCGGTTTGATCACCATGGAGGACCTGGCCGCGTACCGGCCGGTCGTGCGCCCCGCCGTCACCGGGCAGTACCGCGGACGTCAGGTGGTCAGCTTTCCGCCGCCCTCGTCCGGCGGCGTCGCCCTGGTGCAGGCGCTCAACATCCTGGAGGGCTTCGACCTGAAGCCCCTGGGCGCCGGATCGTCGGCGTCGATCCACCGCATCGCCGAAGCCCTGAAGCTGGCCTTCGCGGACCGCGCCGCGTGGCTGGGCGATCCCGACTTCGTGGACGTACCGGTGAGCTTCCTCATCGACCCGACCTACGGCGCGCGGCTGCGCGCGCGCATCAACCCGCCGCGCTGGAAGCGCGCGCCGTGGACCTGGGGCCGCGGTGAGGTCGCGATCCGCGTGAAGGGACCCGGCGAGCCGCCCGACGACGGCGGCACGACCCATCTCTCGGTGGTGGATGCCCAGGGCAATGCTGTCGCCATCACCGAGACGATCAACTCGGCCTATGGGTCCTGGGTCACGGTTCCGGGCACGGGCATCCTGCTCAACAACGAGATGGACGACTTCGCCAAGGACATCGACAAGCCCAATCTCTACGGCCTGGTGGACACCCGCGGCGCGAATGCGATCGCTCCCGGCAAGCGGCCGCTCTCCAGCATGACGCCCACGGTGGTGGTGGAGGACGGCCGAGTGCGCATGGTCACCGGAAGCCCGGGCGGGCCGCGCATCATCTCGACCACGCTCCAGACCATCGTCAACGTCCTTGAATTCGGCATGGACGCCCAGGCCGCCGTCTCTACGCCGCGCATCCATCACCAGTGGGTTCCGGACACACTCTTCGTCGAGGATGGCGTCCCGGAGGACGTGACCGAGGGCCTGCGCGCCCGCGGCCACTCGGTGAAAGCCGGAGGCACCTGGTCCGCCGCGGAGATCGTCGTCGTGGATCCGGCCACCGGCCACCGCTACGGCGGCAACGACCCCCGCCGCGACGGCCTCGCCCTGGGCTTCTAGCCAACCAACGTCAACTAGCGGGGGCAACTAAGGGGACAGTCCCTTTAGTTGCCGATCTCCGTATTCTTGATCATGACCTGGCTCGCCGGCAACTAAAGGGACTGTCCCCTTAGTTGCCCCCGCTAGTTGCTCAGGGGCGGATGGTGGCGAGGGTGTAGGCGTTCAGGTCGATGATGCGGCGGGCCACGCGCAGGACATCGGCGGGGCCCACGGCGCGGATTGCGTCGGCGTAGTGCCGGTCGGCGTCTGCGCCCAGGCCGTAGAGCCCGTCCAGGGAGAGGTGGGCCGCGCGCACGGCGGCGCGCTGCTCGTCGATGGCGAAGTTTCCGATCAGATTGCGGCGCGCGCCGTCGAGCTCGGCTTCGCCGGGCGGGTCCTGCAGCAGCCGCTCCAGCTCGGTCAGCATTCCCGCGCGGGCGGCGTCCAGCTTGTCGGGTGCGGTTCCGATGTAGAGGGCGAATGTCCCGGGGTGCACGCCTTCCACGTTCACCGCGGTCACCGTGTAGGCCAGGCTCTGGCGGTCGCGAAGCTCGAGGAAGAGCCGTCCGCTCTGGCCCGCCAGGATCTGGGTGATGACCTCGAGTCCGAAGCGGTCCGCGTCGTCCACCTGAAGGCCGCGAAAGCCCAGCACCAGGTGGGCCTGCTCGCGGTTCTTGGACAGCTCGGCCACGCGGATCTCGCGCTGAGGCTCCTCGATCGGAGGAGCCGGGCGCACGAAGTCGCCGGCCGGCAGATCCGCCAGGCGCGCCGAGATCCAGCCGGCTACCTGGTCGGGATCCACGTCGCCGGCGATTCCCATGACCAGGTTGTCGGAGCGCACCAGGCGCGCCTGGTGCGCGGCCAGGGCCTCGCGTGTGAAGCTGCGCACCGAGTCCTCGGTCCCGCCCAGCGGAAGTCGGTACGGGTGCGAGTGGAAGTGGTTCTCGGCGAAGAGCAGGAAGGCCCGCTCTCCCAGGCGATCCTCCCTGCGCGCAATGGCGGCCAGGGTGTCGCGGCGTTCGCGCTCGAGCTCGTCGGGGTCGAATGCGGGCTCCAGCATGATCTCGGTGAAGAGATCGAGCACCGGCTCGATGGAGCCGGTCGTGCACTCGAAGGTGGCGCCCAGGCTGTTGCGCCCCGAGAAGCCGTCGACGTCGGAAGCCAGCGACTCGACGCAGCGCGCGAAGTCGCCCGCCGAGTGGGCACGGGTGCCGCGCAGCCAGAGCGAGGTGAGGAAGCTGGTGATGCCCGCCGTCTCCGCGGTCTCGGCGAGCTGCCCGCCCAGGAAGGCCGCGCGCGCCGCCACCACAGGAGGGTCTTCGCGCCGCACCACGTGCAGCGTTCCGCCACCCGGAAGCGAGTAGGTCTGCAGGTCATCCGACGCGCGGGCGGGTTTCGGCGGGGCGAAGGCCCGGGCGGTGCGCTCGATCCCGCGGGACACGGCTTCGACCAGCGCCGGCCCATCCAGCTCCGCCGGAGCGCCCTCGGGAAGGACACAGCCCAGGGTGATGCGCTGAGGGGAGATCCAGCGCCGGCCTGCTTCCAGCAGGTCCTCCGGGCGGGCGCCCCGGATCGCCTCCAGGTAGCGAGCCTCCGCGCTGAAGTCCCCCGCCATCAGCTCGAAGTTCGCCAGCTTGCGGGCGATCCCGCCCACGCTCTCGCGCTCGAAGTGCTCCATGGCCAAGAAGTTCGCCCGCGCCTTGTCCAACTCCTCCTGTCGGACCGGCTCGCGCAGCACGTGCTCCACCTCGGCCGCCACGGCCTCCACAGCGGGCAGCACGCGCTCCGCGTCGAGTTCCAGCGTGGAGCCGAAGAGGCCCGCATCGAGCGGCGTGTAGGAGTAGGCATCGATCCCGTCGGCCAGGCCGTCGCGCTCTTTCACCCGGCGCACCAGGCGGCTCGAATCACCCTGGCCCAGGATCAAGGCCAGTAGATCCAGGTACGGCGTGTCGGGATGCGCGAAGGGAACGGTGTGCCAGGCCAGCTCTACGGAGGTGCGTTCGAAGGGGCGCCGTACGACCACCGTGCGCGCGCCGTCGGGCTCGGGCTCGCTGGGGCGCGCGCGTCGAGCGGTCTCGCGTGACGCGCCCTCGAAGGCCTTGGTCACCGCGTCCCGCAGCTGCAGCGGGTCGAAGTCGCCCGCAGCCACCACCAGCAGATTCTCCGTGCCGTACCAGCGCCGGAAGAACGCGGTGACCCGTTGGCGGTCGAACGCGGCGACGCTCTCCGGCGTTCCCAGGATGGGAGCACGGTAGGGGTGCGTCCGGTAGGCGGCCGCGAAGACCGCGTTGGACAACACGCGGCCGGGAGAGTCCTCCGAGCGGCGGATTTCCTCCAGCACCACCTCGCGCTCGCGGGCGATCTCGTCCGGGTCGAAGCGCGAACGGCACACCGCGTCGGCCAACACGTCCACCGCCAGGTCGAGCGCCTCGCTGGGAACCGTGGCGTGGTAGGAGGTGACGTCAAAGCTTGTGTAGGCGTTGATCCGGCCGCCCGCGTTCTCCACCTCGCCCGCCACGTCGCCCACGCCGCGGCGCTCCGTGCCCTTGAAGAGCATGTGCTCGTGGAAGTGGGCCAGGCCCTCTTCGCCGGGGCGTTCGTCGGCGGAGCCCACCCGTGCAAAGACCTGGACCGCCGCCACCGGCGCCGTCCGCGACGGGTGGGTGAGGAGGACGAGACCGTTGGGGAGCCGCTCGCAATGGGCGGAGGATGCCGTCAAAGCCGGACGAAGGTACCCGACACGGCCGGACCCCGCCGGGGGCTATTCTTCGTGGGTGCGCGACACCTCCGTCGGCGTCTATGTCCACGTTCCGTTCTGCGAGCGGGTCTGTCCGTACTGCGACTTTCCCGTGGTGGCGGCGCGGCCCCTCGAGCCCGAGCGCGAGGACCCGTACGTGGACGCGCTGCTGTCCGAGCTGGAACGACGTCGGGCGGACTTCGCCGGGCTGCACCTGGAGAGCGTGTACCTGGGCGGAGGAACTCCGGCGCTGTTGCAGGTGGAGTCCGTCTCGAAGCTCGTTGCCGCCGTGCGCGCCGCGTTCGACGGCCGGCCCGCAGAGGTGACCCTCGAAGTCAATCCCTCCACCGTGGAGCGCGAACGCCTGCCGGGCTTTCGCGCCGCCGGCATCAACCGGCTCTCCATCGGTATCCAGTCCTTCGACGATGCGGTGCTCAAGCGCCTGGGCCGCGCGCACCGGGCCGACGCCGGCCGCGCCACGCTGGCCGCCGCGCGCGAAGCCGGGTTCGACAACATCTCTCTCGACCTGATCGTGGCGGCGCCGGATCAATCGCAAGCCCAGGTGGAGGCCGACCTGGAGGAAGCGCTGCGCTTCGGGCCGGAGCACGTGTCCGCCTACGCGCTGACGGTGGAGCCGGGGACGCCCTACGCCCGCGGCGTCGAGCGCGGCGTGCTGCGGCTCCCCTCCGAAGAGGCCTGCGTCCGCATGCTGGAGACGCTGCCGCGGCGCCTGGCCGGCGCGGGCCTCGAGCCCTACGAGATCTCCAGCTACGCGCGCCCGGGCTTCGAGTCGCAGCACAACCGCCGCTACTGGGAGCGCTCGCCGGTGCTCGGCCTGGGAATGGGGGCGTGGTCGATCGAGCCGCGCAGCCCGGGAGCGCCCCACGGCGCCCGGCGCCGCAACCTGCGCAGCCTGGCCGCCTACCTGGAACGCGCGGCTGCCGGCGGGGAGGCCCGCGAAGGCGAAACCGAGGTCCTCGAGCCCGGGACGGCGCGGGGTGAGGCCGCCTTCCTGGCGCTGCGCACCCGCCGCGGCCTGGATGCCGCCCGTTTCGCCGAGGAATTCGGAGCCCCCCCGAGACGCTTCTTCGCCGACGCCATCACACGCGCCGCCGGCGCCGGCCTGCTGGAGGAGGGCCCCGGCGGCGATCTCCGGCTCACGGCGCGGGGCCGGCTCGTCTCCGACAGCGTATTCGAAGCCTTCGTGGAGACTTCCCCAGGGCCTTCCGATTGACGCGCAGCCGAACCGGTGGTACTCCATAACCTGTCGATTTCGCGGGGTTTTCTGTGCAGGAATCTCGTCCTCACCTGTCCGAGCGACAGCAGACCGTGCTGCGGGCTCTGGTGCGCGCCTACGTAGGCGCGGCGGCCCCGGTCGGATCGACGACGCTGTCTCACACGCTGTCGGTGAAGCTCTCCTCCGCGTCGATTCGCAACACCATGGCGGAGCTGGCGGAGCTGGGTCTGATCGAACAGCCTCATGCGTCGGCGGGTCGGCTTCCCACCGAGCAGGGCCTGCGCGTGTTCGTGGACGAGTTGATGCGCGCGCACGACGTCGTCGGTTGGGAGCGTCGCACGATCTCCATGCAGCTGGGTGAGCTCGCTTTCGACGATCCCCTCGAGGCGGCCTCGACGCTGCTGGCGGAGCGCACCCGTCAGCTCGGCTTTGCGGTACTGCCCCGTCTGGACCGGGTTGCGTTGCGTCACGTGAGCCTGATCCGCCTGTCCCGCGAACGTGTGCTCGTCGTGCTGGTGTCGCTCTCGGGCGCCACCTACCAGCGCATCCTGAATGACGATCGGTCCGGGGCACAAGCCGAGCTGGAGCGCATCGAGGCCGAGTTCAATCAACGCCTGGGCGGGCACTCGCTGCTCGAGCTGCGCGAGCTGCTCGAGTTCGAGCGCGAGCGGCTGCGCGGCCGCGCGTCCGCGCTGCAGCACCGAACCCTGCTGGCGGCGGTGCGCGCGCTGAGCGGCGAGGCGCGCGCGCGCGGTGACGTGCTGCTCTCGTCGCGCACGCCGGTGTTGGAGCAGCCGGAGTTCCACGACCCCGAGCGCCTGCGCGGGCTGCTGGTGGCGGTGGAGGCGCGAGAGGCGCTACTGACCTTCCTGGACCGCGTGCTGGAGCAGCCCGGTGTGGCTGTGACCTTCGGCGGTGAGGTGGGACTTCCGGAGCTTCGCGATTTCGCGGTGGTGACGGCGCCCTGCGCGGCGGGTGCGGAGTCTCTTGGGCTGGTGGGGGTTCTGGGCCCCAGCCGAATGGATTACCCGCGGGTGGTTCCCCTGGTCGAGCTCCTCTCGGAGCTGGTTGCGGAGAAAATGGTGGCGTGAGCGAGAAAAAAACGGATCTGGAAGGCGCAGAAGGCACGGAAGGCTGGGAGTCCCTGTCCGAGGAGGCCGAAGGAGGCTCCCTGGCGCCCAACGCCGAGCTGGAAGAGGCCATGCGCGAGGCCATGGAGGCGGTCGAGGCCCGCGAGGACGAGCGTCGCGGGCCGGCAGGCGAGGGCGAAACCGCCGAGCTGAACGATCGGCTCCTGCGCCTCCAGGCCGACTTCGAGAACTTCCGCAAGCGGACCCTCCGGGAAAAGGAGGAGGCGTTCCGCTACGGCCACCAGAATATCGTCAAGGACCTGCTGCCGACGGTCGATAACCTGGAGCGCGCCATCGAGCATGCTCGGGGTAGCCAGACCGGGGACTTGGAAGGACTTCTGCAGGGTGTCGAACTCGTACTGCGAGAGCTTCTCGGGGCTCTCGAACAGTACGGACTGGCACCCATCGAGGCGGAAGGCAAGGACTTCGATCCGGAGTTCCACGAGGCGATGACGCAACAGTCTCATGAGTCGGCGCCCGTGAACACCGTGTTGCAGGTGTTTCAGAAGGGTTACCGGCTTCGGGACCGGCTGCTGAGGCCGGCCCGGGTGGTGGTCTCCGGAGGTCCCGGCGAGGGCTCCGGGGAGGAGAAGAGCGAGGACGGCTAGTCCCGGGTCGCACGGCGGCCCGGATGGGGGGCCGGCGACGGTATGGGCAAGGTCATCGGGATCGATCTCGGAACCACCAACTCGTGCGTGGCCGTGATCGAGGGGGGAAACCCCGAGGTTATCGCCAACGCCGAGGGTGCGCGCACCACGCCCTCCATGGTGGCTTTCACCGAGTCGGGCGAGAAGCTCGTCGGGCAGATCGCCAAGCGTCAGGCCGTCACGAACCCCGAGCACACGCTCTTCGCCGTCAAGCGCCTGATCGGGCGCAAGCTCGAGAGCGAAGAGGTCTCACGCTTCATCGGGATCGCGCCCTTCCCCGTGGAAGCGTCCGAAAACGGCGACGCCTGGGTGCGGGTGCGCGATCGCCTGGCGTCTCCCCAGGAGATCTCGTCGGTGATCCTGCAGAAGATGCGGGAGACGGCCTCGGACTTCCTGGGCGAGCCCGTCACCGAGGCGGTGATCACCGTTCCGGCCTACTTCAACGACGCGCAGCGCCAGGCGACCAAGGAGGCGGGCAAGATCGCCGGCCTCAACGTGCTTCGCATCATCAACGAGCCCACCGCCGCCGCCCTGGCCTACGGGCTGGAGGACTCGTCGCAGAAGAAGGTGGCCGTCTTCGACCTGGGCGGAGGCACGTTCGATATCTCGATCCTCGAGATGGGCGACGGCGTCTTCGAGGTCAAGAGCACCAACGGCAATACCTACCTGGGCGGCGAGGACTTCGATCAGCGTCTGGTCGAGCACCTGATGAAGGCGTTCCTGGACGACACCGGAATCGACGTGGCCGGCGACAACATGGCGCTGCAGCGCCTCAAGGAGGCGGCCGAGCGCGCCAAGCACGAACTCTCGTCCGCCACCACCACCGACATCAATCTTCCGTTCCTGGCGGCCGACGCCGAAGGCCCCAAGCACCTGCACTTGAGCCTGACCCGGGAGACCTTCGAGTCCCTGGTGGCGGACCTGATCGGTCAGCTCGTGGAGCCCTGCGAAACCGCAATCACCGACGCCGGGCTGTCCCGGGATCAGGTGGACGAGGTGGTCCTGGTCGGCGGCATGACGCGCATGCCGCGAATCCAGGAGAAGGTGGCCGAGATCTTCGGGCAGGCGCCGCGCAGGGGCGTGAATCCCGACGAGGTGGTTGCCATCGGCGCGGCGATCCAGGGCGGCGTTCTCAAGGGCGACGTCCAGGACGTGCTGCTGCTCGACGTGACGCCCCTGTCGCTGGGTGTGGAGACCCTGGGCGGCGTCTTCACAAAGATCATCGAGAAGAACACCACGATCCCCACCAAGAAGGGCCAGGTGTTCTCGACCTCCGAGGACAACCAGAGCGTGGTGCGCATCCACGTGCTCCAGGGCGAGCGCACCATGGCCGAGGACAACATGACGCTCGGCCGGTTCGAGCTGGTGGACATCCCGCCGGCGCCGCGGGGCGTGCCCCAGATCGAAGTGACCTTCGACATCGACACCGACGGCGTGGTGAACGTCTCGGCCAAGGACCTGGGCACCGGCAAGAAGCAGGAGATCGGTGTGTCGGCCTCCAGCGGACTCAGCGAGGCTCAGGTCGACGATCTCCTCAAGGACGCCGAGGCCCACGCGGCCGAAGACCAGGATCGCGCCGAGCTGGTGGAGCTGTGCAACAACGGCAGCGGGCTGGTCTACTCCACCCGCCGCACGCTGGCGGAGTTCGGCGACCACCTCTCCGAAGAAGAGCGCGACGACCTCGAGAGCGCGCTGGTGGCGGCCGAGGGCGCCCTCCAGGGCGACGACGTCGAGGCCCTGCGCGGCGCCATCGAGGACCTGTCGGACCTCTCGTACAAGATGACCGAAAAGATGTACGAGACCCTCGGGGCCGACGGCGGCGAGTAGCCCGCAGCGCCCCTGGCCGCGGGCTCCCCGCTCGCTGCTGCGCCCGCTACCCTCCCGTCCGTGTCGAAACGGGACTACTACGAAGTCCTCGGCGTGGAGCGGGGAGCGCCCGAGGAGCAGCTGAAGAAGGCCTACCGGAAGCTGGCCCTTCAGTACCACCCGGACCGCAACCCCGACGATCCCAATGCCGAGGAGCGCTTCAAGGAGGCGTCCGAGGCCTATGCGGTGCTCTCCGATCCGGAGAAGCGCCAGGCCTACGATCGCTTCGGCTTCGCCGGGCTGGGGGGCGACGGCGCCGGCCCGGGCGGCTTCGACTTCGGCGATATCGGCGGGTTCTCCGACGTCTTCAACGACCTGTTCGGCGATCTCTTCGGCGGACGCGGGCCGCGCGGCGGGCGCCGCCGCGGGCGCGGCCAGCGCGGCGCCGACCTCCGTTACAACCTGGAGATCCGACTCGAGGACGTTCTCGAGGGCATGGAGGCGCAGCTCAAGCTGCCGAAGACGCGGCCCTGCGCAACCTGCGACGGAAACGGCGCCGAGCCGGGAACCCAACCCGAGCGTTGCGGAACCTGCGCCGGCAGCGGGCAGGTCATCCTGCAGCAGGGCTTCTTCCGCATCAGCCGGCCGTGCGAGGCCTGCGGCGGGCAGGGCGAGATCGTGCGCAACCGCTGCTCCGACTGCCGCGGCGCCGGCCGTGTGGAAGGTGAGCAGAAGATCAGCGTCCGGGTTCCGCCGGGCGTCGAAGAAGGCATGCGGTTGCGTGTCGCCGGCGAAGGCGAGGCGGGCATCGCGGGCGGCCCGCCCGGCGACCTGTACGTGGTGATCTCCATCGCGCGTCACACGCTCTTCGAGCGCGACGGCCAGGAGATCCACTGCGAGGTTCCCATCCCCTTCAGCAGCGCCGTGTTCGGCGGCGAGGTGGAGGTGCCCACCCTCGAGGGCAAGGTCCAGCTGCGCGTGCCCGAGGGAACCCAGAGCGGCAAGGTGCTGCGGCTGCGCGGCAAGGGGCTTCCCAGCGTCCACCAGAGTGGCCGCGGGGACCAGTTCGTGCAGATCTTCGTCGAGGTTCCCACCAAGCTCTCGCCTCGGGCGCGCCAGTTGCTCGAAGAGTTCGCGGAGGAATGCGGTGCCGAGGTGTCGCCGGTGTCGAGGGGCTTCATGGAGAAGCTCCGCGATCTCTTCGGGTAGGGGCGGCCTCGCCGCCGTCGCGTTGCTTGCGCTCGTCCTGGCCTGCGCAGCGCCCTCGGGACGCGCCCCGGCGCCGAAGGACGCGGCCTATGACAACGCCGTCGCGCTGGCCGCCAACGACCCGGCGGCCGGTGAGGCCGCGCTGGTTGCCTACCTGCGCGCCCATCCGGACGCCGAGCGTCTGGGCGATGCCGCGCTGGAGCTGGCGCGGCTGCGCGTCGAGCGCGGCAACGCGAAGGGCGCGGCCCGGGCGCTCCAGACGGCCCTGCGGGATCAGCCGCGCGGGCCGCGGGTCGACTCGATCCGGCTGGCGCTGGCTCGGCTGGAGCGGGACGCCGGGCGCATGGATGACGCCTACCGCGTTGCGTCTGCGATCCGGCCCAGCCGGCTGCCGCAGGAGGAGCGAGCCGCGGCATACCGGCTCCTGGCTGAGTCCGCCGGGGCTCGGGACGACCGGGCGGGGCAGCTGCGCTGGCTCGGCCAGCTGGCGGCGGGCGCGCGCTCCGGCGTCCAGCGCGAGGCGGCCCTGCGCGAGATCGATGCCGTCCTCGCGGGTATCACCACCCCGGGGCTCGTGGACCTGACCGACCGCCTGGGCAAGACGCCGCCCGCGGACCGCGTCTGGTTGCGTCTGGCCGAGCGCCGGCTGGCCGGCGGGGACGTGGCCGGGGCAGAAGAAGCGCTGGCTCGCGCCCGGGACCTGACTCGGTCCCGCAAGGCCGATCCCGCGGGTGAGGCACTGGAGGCGCGGGTGCGCGCGCAACGCGAGTCCGGCCCGTCGCTGGGGCCGCTTCCCGAGTTCTCCGAGGTCGCGCGGTTGCAGGCGCCGGAGATCGCCGGCGCGCGCGGAACTTTGGGCCTGGTGCTCCCGCTGTCGGGTCCGTTCGCGCGCTACGGCGATGCCTGTCTGCGCGGCGCCATGCTGGCTGCCGACATCTTCGGCGCCGGCCAGGGCGGGCTGCGCCTGCAGGTGCGCGACTCCGGAGGCAACCCGGAGACCGCGGCGCGGGCGGTGGCCGAACTCGCCGCCGACCCCGAGGTGGTGGCGGTGGTGGGCCCGCTGCTCTCGGATCCGTCCGAGGCAGCGGCCGATGCGGCCGAGGCCGTAGGCGTGCCGCTTCTGGCGCTGACGCCGCGCGAGCGCGTCGCGGCGGAGCGAAGCTACGCCTTCCGCCTGGCGTTGACGCCCCGGGCCGAGGTGGAAGTGGTCGCGGGTCACGCCGTGGGGCACCTGGGTGCCGCGCGGTTCGCGATCCTGCACCCGCGCGATGCCTATGGGCGCGGACTGAAGGATCTCTTCTGGGACGCGGTCGAAGCCCGAGGCGGTCAGGTGGTGGGCGTGGCTCGCTACGCCCCCGAAGCCACGGACTTCCGGGAGCCGATTCGCCGCCTGGCCGGCTACATGCTCCTCGACGACGAGCAGAAGGAAGCGCTGCGCGAGCGCAAGAAGCTCGAGAATCGGGCCAAGCGGGTCGGACGCGAGGAAGCGGCGCTGCTGCGCGAGGAGGCCGCGGCGCTCACCGGGCCGGACGAGGAGCCGTTGCCGCCCATCGTCGACTTCGACGCGCTCTTCATCGCCGACGCCCACGAGAAGGTCGCGTTGATCGCGCCCCAGCTTGCCTTCCACGACGTGCGAGAGGTACGGATTCTCGGGCCCAGCGGCTGGAACCACCCGGACCTGCTCTCCGTGGGTGGCTACCACCTGGAAGGAGCGATCTTCGCCGAGAGCTTCTTTGGCGAGAGTCGTTTCCCCTTCGTGCGCGAGTTCCGCGAGCGTTACATCGCCGCCTTCGGCGAGGCGCCCGACGTGTTGGCCGCGCAGACCTTCGACGCCACCAACCTGGTGTTGGTGCAGCTGGCGCGGGGTCTGACGACGCGGACCGAGATGCGCGAAGGCCTGCTCAGCGTACGCGGGTACCCGGGCGTCTCCGGGATCACCAGCATCGGACCCGACGGGAATGCCGTGAAACGGCCTTTCTTGTTGTCGGTGCAGGACGGCGAGATCGTGTCGCTGGACTGACCTCGCCGTCTCAAGTTGCCGGCGATTCTCGTCGAAGAATCGTTACGTGAGTGACCCGACTTCGCGCTTCGAGATCCCCGAAGAACTCCCCGTTCTCCCGCTCCGGGAGCTGGTCGTCTTTCCCTACATGGTCCTGCCGATCTTCGTCGCCCGCGAGCGGTCCATCGCGGCCGTGGAGGACGCACTGGCCGGCGACCGGCTGCTGCTGCTGGTGACCCAGCGCGACGGCATCCTGGAAGAGCCGGCGCCCGACGACCTGCACGCGGTGGGAACCGTGGCCATGGTGATGCGCATCCTGCGCCTGCCGGACGGCCGCGTGAAGACGCTGGTGCAGGGGCTCGCGCGCGCGCGCGTGGACCGCTTCCAGGAGCAGGAGCCGGCCCTGTGGGTCCGGGCTACCCCGGTGCCCGCGGACGTCCAGGCGGACTGGTCGGTCGAGGCGGAGGCGCTGATGCGCACGGTGCGCGCTCGGGTCGAAGAGCTGCTTCCGCTGAAGAACCTGCCGCCCGAGGTGCTGTCGGTCACCGCCGACGTGCAGGAGCCCGGGCGGCTGGCGGACCTGGTGGCGTCCAACGTACCGCTGCGCGTGGAGGAGTCCCAGGAGATCCTCGAGGTGGTGGATCCCCTGGCGCGGCTGCGACGGATCGACGTCTTCCTGCGTCGCGAGCTGGAGGTCACCTCGGTCCAGGCCGAGATCCAGTCCATCGCGCGCGAGGAGATGTCCCGCGGCCAGCGCGAGCACTTCCTGCGCGAGCAGCTGCGCGCGATCCAGCTGGAATTGGGCGAGGGCGACAGCCGCATCGAGGAGATCGAGGAGTACCGTCAGAAGGTCGAGGAAGCCGGCATGCCCGAGGAGTCGCTGGCCGAGGCCCAGCGGCAGCTCCGGCGTCTGGAACGCATGCACCCCGACGGCGCCGAGGCGCAGGTGGTGCGGATCTACCTGGACTGGCTCGTCGACCTTCCGTGGTCGCGGGGCTCCACCGAGCCGCTGGACCTGGTGCGGGCGCGCGAGATCCTGGACGAGGACCACAGTCACCTGAGCAGCGTCAAGGAGCGCATCCTCGAACTGCTGGCCGTCTACAAGCTGCGCCGTGACGCGCGCGGTCCGATCCTCTGTTTCTCAGGGCCGCCGGGCGTGGGAAAGACCTCGCTCGGTCGCTCGATCGCGCGGGCCATGGGTCGCGAGTTCGTGCGCCTCTCCCTGGGCGGTGTCCGCGACGAGGCCGAGATCCGCGGTCACCGGCGCACCTACGTCGGTGCGCTTCCCGGCCGCATCCTTCAGGGAATCAAGCAGGCGGGCACCAACAACCCGGTTTTCATGCTCGACGAGGTGGACAAGCTCGGCGCGGACTTCCGCGGCGACCCGGCGGCCGCGCTGCTCGAGGTGCTGGACCCGGAGCAGAATGCACGCTTCAGTGACCACTACCTGAACCTGCCCTTCGACCTGTCGCGGGTGCTCTTCATCGCTACGGCGAACCAGCTCGATCCCATTCCGGCGCCTCTGCGCGACCGCATGGAGATCATCCAGCTCTCCGGCTACACGCCCGAGGAGAAGCTCGATATCGCCCAGCGGCACCTGCTGCCCCGGCAGATAGAGGGCCACGGCCTGCCCGAGGATCGGCTGCGGCTCTCGGAAGCGGCGCTCATGCGTCTGGCGTGCGAGTACACCCAGGAGGCCGGCGTCCGGAACCTGGAGCGGAAGCTGGCGGCGGTGTGTCGCAAGGTGGCCCGGCGTGCCGCCGAGGGCGACGAACGGCCCGTTTCCGTATCGCGCACCCATCTCGGCAAGCTGCTGGGCCCGGCGCCCGTGCGACCCGATCCGCCGGCCGCCGGTGGCCAGGTGGGCGTGACCAACGGTCTGGCCTGGACCGAGTCCGGCGGCGAAGTTCTGGGCGTCGAGGCGACCCTCACCCGGGGGCGCGGCCTGGTGCTGACCGGCCAGCTGGGCGACGTGATGAAGGAGTCGGCCCACGCGGCTCTCTCGTTCGTACGCTGGCGCTCGGCGGACCTCGGCATCGACGAGACCGCCCTGGTTCGCAACCAGGTGCACGTCCACGTCCCCGCCGGAGCCATTCCCAAAGACGGCCCGTCGGCCGGCATCGCCCTGGCCACGGCGCTGGCGTCACTGGCCAGCGGGATTCCCGTGCAGGGCGACGTCGCCATGACCGGAGAGGTGACCCTGCGCGGACGCGTGCTTCCGGTGGGCGGTGTGCGCGAGAAGGCGCTGGCGGCGCTGCGCGCCGGCATCGCCCGCATGATCCTTCCCGAGGCCAACCTCCAGGATCTGGATGAAATCCCCCGCGAGCTGCGGCGCAAGATCCGCTTCATCGGCGTCTCGCACATGGACCAGGTGCTCGAGGCCGCCCTCGAGGAAACCCCGGGCCCCCGCACCTCTCCGCGCAAGCTGCGCCGCGCAACCACCCAGGCCCCGCCCAAAGTCCCCCGCACCGCCAGCTAACCCCGCACCCAGTACCACTCCTGCGTTCGGGGACGTTCCTGCGTAACTGCACTCAGTACCACTCCTAGCGCGTAGGACTGCCCCCCAACGCGAACGTCCCCCCGTGCAGGTCTGGCACTGCGTGCAGTTATGCAGGAACGTCCCCCAATGCCGCGCACGCTGGCGGAGATCGGTGAGTTCGGGGTGATTGCGCGGATCGAGCGCATCGCTGAGCGTGTGCAGGGGAGGTCGGTCGAACTCGGCATCGGCGACGATGCCGCCGTGCTGCGGCCTCCCCCGGGCGAGCGCCTGCTGGTGAGCACCGATGCGTTGGTGGAGAACGTGCACTTCCGCTGGGCGACCCAGGCACCGGTCACCGTGGGGCGCCGCGCCCTGACGGCCAACCTCTCGGACCTGGCCGCCATGGGAGGGCGACCCCTGGGCTTCGTGCTGGCCCTGGCCGCCCCGCCTTCCTTGCCGGTGGCGACGCTGGACGGCGTAGCCCGCGGCCTGATCGCCGAAGCCCGTCGCTACGGCTGCCCGCTGGTGGGCGGAAACGTCACCCGGGCGCGGGGCACCTCGCTGACGCTCACGGTGCTGGGCGCGGCTCGGCCTGGTCGCATCCTGACCCGCTCCGGCGTCCGGGTTGGCGACCGTATCCTGGTGACCGGCAGCCTCGGCGCCATCGCCCTGCAGGTAGCCCGGGGCGGACCGGTGCGGCGCGTGCCCCGGCCCCGTATCGAGGCTGGGCGCGCCTTGGCCCGAATGCCCGGCGTGGGGGGCTGCATCGATGTCTCCGACGGCCTGGGGGCCGATCTGGGCCACCTGCTGGCGGCATCCAACCGGGGCCCGCTGGCTGCCGAGCTGGAGCCGGCCCGGATCCCCCTCCCCAGGGGGTTCAAGGGGGCCTGCCGCCGCGCTGGGCTGGATCCCGAGCGCCTGGCCCTCCAGGGTGGGGAGGACTACGAGCTGCTCTTCACGCTGCGCACGGCGGCTCCCGCGGCCCCGGAGCTGACCCGGCGTCTGGGCGTTCCGGTGACGGAGATCGGCCGCGTGACGCGGCGCCGGCCGGGCCGGCAGGCCCCTGCGGCCCCCGGCTGGCGGCACTTCTGAGGCTTTGACCGGAGCTCCAGACACCCGGAATTCCTGGGTAATTTCGTCAAGATGGGCAGATCGGCTGCCGATGAGCCCGGGGTGCGTCTCTCGCTCACGTACAAGTTCGTGCTGGGCTCCACGTGCCTGGCCGCCGCCGCCATCGGCTTCCCGGGTCTGGTGGGTGCCTTCGGAATTCCCGTGGCGCCGTGGGTTTCGTTCTTCGCCGCGCTCGGCCTGGGCGGGGTGATGGGCTTCTTCCTGTCCCGCGAGCTGACAGACAACTTCCAGTCGCTGCGCAGTGCCACCGATCGCATCTCCGGCGGCGACCTGACTGCGCGCGTCGACGTGCGTTCGGGCCGCTTCGAAGACGAGACCCACGACCTGGCGCGCAGCATCCAGGCCATGGCCGCGCGACTGCGCGAGCTGGTGGGCCACGTGCAGACCACCGCGGATCGCGCCTCCACGGCCGCCCAGGATCTGGCTCGTTCCGCACAGGAGCTCTCGTCCAACAACGAGGGAATCTCCAGCACCGTGTCCGGCTTGGCGAGCAGCGTGTCCCAGGAGCAGGCGATGCTCCTGGAGGCCAGCGGCCTGATCGGCGAGATCGCCCGCGCCATCGAGGAGAACGCTTCGCGGGCGCGCGAGGCCTTCGGCTTTGCGGCTGAAGCCAACCAGAAGGCAAACACCGGCGTCAACGTCTCGCGGCTGGCGCTGGAGAAGATGCGCACCGTATTCGAACGGGTCGAGCAGTCGGGCGCCAAGGTCTTCACGCTGGAAGAGAAGACCGGTCAGGTGCACCAGATCCTGGAGATCATCACCGGCGTCGCCCAGCGCACGAACCTGCTCTCGCTCAATGCCTCCATCGAAGCGGCTCGCGCCGGAGAGGCCGGGCGCGGCTTCTCCGTGGTGGCCGACGAGATCCGCAAGCTGGCCGAGAACGCGACTCGCAGTGGTGAGGAGATCTCGAAGCTCATCCACGAGATCCAGACCGACACCCAGGAAGTGGCCGACGAGATGCGCATGTCCGGCCAGGTGATCAACGAGGGCCGCGACGACGTGAACACCATCGCGTCGTCCCTGGAGCACATTGCCTCGGCCGTCGGTGAGGCGTCGGACCGCGCCGAGGAGATCTTCTTGAAGGCGGATACCCAGACCCGGGACGCGTCGCGGATGGTGTCCTCCATGGACGAGATCGCGCGTGTGGCGGCGGGGAACGCCAAGGCCACCGAGGAAGTGGTGGAGACCACCGGCGAGCAGCTCGCTGCCATGGAAGAGCTGGTGAGCTCGACCCAGAGCGTGACCGGTCTGTCCGACGAGCTGCGCGGCGTGCTGCAGAGCTTCCGGACCGGCGGCTCGGAGGAGACGCCGTGAGCGCGTCCGAACCTCGCGACGAGCGCTGGCTGACCTTCGAGGTGAGTGGCTCCCCGTTCGCCCTGCCGATCCTCGACGTGTTCGAGGTGACCGAGGTGGGGCGCATCGGGCCGGTGCCCAGCCTGCCGCGCTCACTGGGCGGCGTCATGCACTACCACGGCGACGCCCTGCCCATCGTCTCCCCGTCAGCGTTGCTGGACGTGGCTGCTGAAGAGGGCGCGCTGCCCGAGCACGTGGTGGTGGTGGCGGCCGACGGTGGCGATACGCCGCGCCTTGGACTTCCGGTGGGTCGCGTGCTGGGCCTGGTGAACGCACCGCCGCCGGCCAGCCGGCAGCCGGAGCCGGTGACGGCGCGGCTTCCCATCGACGGGCGCGTCATCGGGATCCTGGATGCGCAGTACCTGTGCGATCGAGCGGCGGCGCTGGTGGCCCGCTCGGCCGAGCCTGGTTTCAACGAATCCGAACAGTGGGGGGAGGCGACATGAAGGCGAGAACCTTGGTGGCGGACGACGCATCGTTCATGCGTGAGATGATCCGCGAGATCATCGAGCCCGAGGGCTTCGATGTGATTGCGGAGGCCGGCGACGGCACCGACGCGGTGACGGCGTTCAAGGAACACAGTCCGGACATCGTCACGATGGACATCGTGATGCCGAAGATGTCGGGCATCGAGGCGGTCAAGCAGATCATCCAGCTCGACCCGGGCGCAAAGATCGTCATGTGCAGCGCACTCGGCCAGGAAGCCCTGGTCATGGAAGCGCTCAAGGCCGGTGCGTCGGACTTCATCGTGAAGCCGTTCAAGCCGGACGCCGTGGTCGTCACGCTTCGCAAGGCGCTCGAGAAGCAGGACTGATCTCGTGGACATGACGAAGTATCGGGCGCTCTTCCTGGAAGAGGGCATCGAGAACCTCGCCGAGATGAGCCGCTCACTGCTGGAGCTGGAGAAGGATCCGGCGTCCCGCCCGTCCATCGAGACCGTGTTCCGCATGGTCCACTCCATGAAGAGCATGGCGGCCTCGCTGGAGTACGAGTCGATCTCGCTGCTCGCGCACCGCCTGGAGGACCGCATGGAATCGGTCCGCACGGCCGGCCGCATCGGCAGCGCCGACGACCTGCCCTTGCTCTTCCGCGGCCTCGAAGTGCTCGAAGCCATGCTGGCCAGCGTGGCGGAAACCGGAGACGCGCCGGACGGAGACGCCGCGCTCCTGGCGGCCCTCGAGTCTCCTTCCGAAGCGGACGACACCGAAAAAAAAGCTCTGATCTAGGCGGCGCAGAGCCGCCCGCGCGGGCCGCCGCGCCGACGTCGGACGCCGGCGCCTCCGAGAGTCCGACGGCCCCGGTCCCGCCGCCGCAGGTACGGGTGCGCACCGATACCCTCGATCGCTTCCTCTCCGCCGTCGGCGAAGTGATCCTCAGCACCAATCAGCTGCGCACGACCGCGGCCACCCAGGAGAGTCCGCGGCGCGGAGCGCTGACCACCGGCTTCGACCGCATGGAGCGCGTGGTGGGCGAGCTGCAGCGGCGCGCCATGGCGCTTCGCACCACACCCTTGCTGCGGGTGATCGACACGCTGCCGCGGGTCGCTCGAGACGTGGCGCAGCGCTGCGGCCGTCAGGTCGAGGTGGAGATCAGCGGGGCCGAGCTGGAGCTGGACCGCTCGATCCTGGACCGTCTGGCTGATCCCCTGGGCCATCTGGTCCGCAACGCCGTGGATCATGGAATCGAGTCGCCCGAGGATCGGCGCGCTTCGGGGAAGCCGGAGATCGGGCGCATCGAGATCGCCGCGCGCCGCGAACGCGATTCGATCCGCATCGCCGTGTCGGACGACGGGCGCGGGATCGACCTGGACGGCGTGCGCGCCCGGGCCGTCACGGCCGGCATCATCCATCCGGACCTGGCCGACGACCTGCCGCCGGAAGAGATCGCGGCCATGGTGTTCCGGCCGGGTCTCTCCACGGCGGGTCGTGTTTCCGAAATCTCCGGCCGCGGCGTCGGCATGGATGCGGTGAAGACCACCATCGAAAGTCTCGGCGGGCACATCGAGATCGCCAGCGAGCCCGGTCACGGGACTTCGACCGCGCTGGTGGTGCCGGTGACCGCCGCGGTGCAGCGCGTGCTGCTGGTCGAGGCGGCGGGTGAAGCGGTGGCGCTTTCCGTTTCCAAGGTGGAGCGGCTCGTCGAGGTGCCCGAATCGGAAATCGAGGAGGCCGGACAGGAGGCCTTCGTGATGGTGGACGACGAGCCGCTGCTGGTGCTGGACCTGGCGGACTGCCTGGGCTGGGCCCGGCGCGGTGAGCGGCCCGCCCTGGCGGCCCTGGCCATCGTCGAGCTGCGGGGTCAACGGGTGGCGCTGCGCACCGACGGCTTCGACGGCCAGCAGGAAATCTACGTGAAGCCGGTACCGCCGCTCTTTGCAGGGCTGCGCACGCTGGCCGGCCTCACGGTGCTGGGCGACGGCCGGCCGGTCTTCCTGCTGGACGTGGGGCAGCTGGTATGAGCGAGCTCTCGCCGGAAGTGCAGCCGCCCCGGCTCGACCGCGCGCGAGAGCTGGCCAGCATCGGAGCGGGTCATGCGGCCGGCGCGCTCGCGCGCCTGATCAACCGGACCATCTGGATGGACGCGCCTCGAGCGCAGCCTGTCGACGCCGAAACCGTTCCGCGCGCCGCGGCTCTGGCCGAGGACGGCACGGCGATCTTCTTCGAGCTCCAGGGCGGCGTGGGCGGCATGATGGCCGTGGTCTTCTCCCGCGCGTCGCTGGAAGTGATCGTGACCGAGATGATGGGCGCCGAGGCCTACGAGCTGGAGTCCGCCGTGGAGTCGGCGGTGCGCGAGGCGGGCAACATGCTGGTCTCGCACTATGCGTCGGCCATTGCCGACACATTGGGCGCGGTGGTGCTGCCCTCGATCCCGGTGCTCACCGAGGAGGCCGTGCCCGCCGCGCTGGGCTCGGTGGTCTCGTGGCGCGCCGGCGAGCCCGAGCGGCTGCTGCTGGAGTCTCCCATCTACGACGGCACCCGCGAAGTCCAGGGCTACCTGGTCCTGGTCCTGGAGTAGAGCCCGGCCGCAGCTCCTGCCGGGTGGCCATCTCCCGTGCGCCTGCGGCACTCTGAGCCTGAGGTCCCCGGGGGAGCTGCCATGCTGCGACGTTCGCGGGCCCCGAAGGCCGCTCGAAGTTGCTATCGCTAACGCCCATGATCTCGCAGACCTCGCTGCGAACCGCGCTCGGCGCCGCCCTCCTGCTTCTGGTGGGGCTGGCGTGCGGCGCATCCGCGCCCGAGCCGCCGCGGGACGTCGTCGTGTTCCTGGGCGACAGCCTGGTCGACGATGGCCCCTGGAAGGAAGCGTTCCCGAACGTGGAGGTGCTCAACCTGGGGGTGGGCGGAGACCGGGTGATGGACGTATTCGCCCGCCTCGATGAGCTTGCCGACCCGGGCCTGCACGTGGTGAAGCTCTTCCTGTTGATCGGAACCAACGACGCGCGCGACCAGCTGCCCGGCCGCGAGCTGGCCGGCCGCTACCTGTTCCTGGTCCGACGGCTGCGGGAGATGCTGCCCGATGCCCGCATCCATCTGATGACGCTGCCCCCCTGCGGCCCCCACCGCAACGAGATCGTGCTGACGCTGAACGACGCCATACGCGAAGCCGCCGCCGTCGAGCAGCTCCCGCAGACAGATCTCTACCCGGAGTTCGCAACCGCGGACGGATCGCTGCGCGAGGAGTACGATATTGATGGGGTGCATTTGAATGAGGCCGGCTACGCCCGCTGGGTGGAGCTGATTGCGCCGCACGTGAACGGAGATGCAGCCGAGGGGGGCGACGCGGCTCCGGTGCGGCTGACAACCGGGGGTGCAAGCGCGACCCCCGGAGGCGGGCGGGAGGAGTAGAGTGCCGGATCCGCTGGACGCCACGCCGGTTCGCCCGCACCGCTGGGTGTGGCCCGTCGTCGGCGCCGCGGCGTGGCTGGTGCTCTCGCTGGTGGTGCTGCCGTACCTGGTGCAGGGCATCTACGAACGGCGCTTCCTCGGCTTCCTCCACAAGGCGATCAGTCCGGAGCGACACGAGCTGGCCCACTACCTGGATCCGTGCAGGCAATTCGCGCTGCTGGGCTTCGGGTTCGCGATGACCGCCTGGGGGCTGGCGCGGCTGCTGGCCTGGCCCGGCTTCTACCCGCGCTTCGTGGCGGGCGGCCGGCCCGAATCGCTGGGCGCCATGCGCATGCTGACGGCCGGCATCCTGCTCGTGAGCGCGCTCTGGGAGGAGCTCCCCACCAGCGCCGACCTGCCTCGCGGCATGGTCAAGGCGCGCGGTCTGATCGCGATTCTCTACGCGTTGCCGGGATTCGACTGGCTCGTGACGAGCGCAACGGCCCTGGCCGTCTTCCAGACGAGCGTGGTCGTCCTCCTGCTCCTGGCCTGCCTGGGCTGGAGGACGCGCTGGACGGTGCCGGCCGCCGCGCTGGGGTACCTGATCCTCGGCGCCATGGTCCGGCAGTACAGCTGGTTCTATCACACCGGCCTGATTCCCTGCCTGATGCTGCTGGTGCTGTCGTTCACGCCCTGCGGCGATCGCTGGAGCCTGGACCACGTGCTGCGCTCGCTGCGTGGTCGCGCGCCGGTGCCGCTCCGCCGCCCGGAGGTGTACGCGTGGGGTCGCTACCTGTGCTGGTGCACGCTGGCCCTGCCTTACGTGGCCGCCGGACTGAGCAAGCTGCGCGTTGGAGGACTGGACTGGTTCTCGGCGGAGAGCTTCCGCTACTGGCTGTACCGGGACACGCTGAACCCCATGGAGTTCGACTTCGAGGTGTCCCTGTGGTTGGCCAGTGTGGGCGCCCCGGACGCGCTCTTCACGTTCCTGGCCATCTGCGGGGCGGGCGGCGAGGTGGCCTACGGGCTGGTGCTCTTCCACCGCTACGCGCGGGTGGTGTTTCCAGCGGCCATGTTCACGATGCACATCGGGATCCTGCTGCTGCAGAACGTGCTCTTCTTCGATCTGATCCTGCTGCAGTTCATCTTCGTGCCGTGGGACCGGGTGCTGAAGGCGCTGGGTCTCCGCCTGCCCGGGCTCGGGGGCGTTCCGGTCCGTGCGGAGGCGAGTCCGGCCCCGGAGGCCCTGCCAGCCGGCGCGGGGATGGCGTTGGATCCCGCCCGGAGCCTGCGGCGGCTGACCTGGGCCGTGGCCTGCGTGTTCATCTTCTGCTGGGTCTTCTGGATCGACTACTACCCGGTCACCCGCATGAGCATGTACTCGGACGCCCGGCGCGGCGGGGACGTGACCTACCCCCAGGTCTACAGCGTGAACGCCTCCGGCGAGCGCCGCGAAGCCCGGCTCGGTGAGGCGATCGGCGTGATGAAGGGCAGCCGCTATCGCAAGATGCTCCGCCAGGCCCGGAAGCCGGAGAAGCAGGAGCTGGTCCAGGAATTCTTCGAGGTCTGCGCGCTGCGTGCGAATCAGGGCCTGCCGCCGGACGAGCGCGTCGTCGAATACCAGGTCGAGCGCTGGCGCTGGAACTACCGCGAGTTCCCGGAAGGGCCGGAGCACGCCGAGCGGACCGCCCTCTACACGTATCCCGTGACGGGGGCCGCCGCCGGCGATTGACGGCTCGTCCGGACGGATTGACGAGTCGGAGGCCATCCGACCGGCCCCGAGGCCGCGGTCCTGGAGCCGGAGCAACCCTCGCTACACTCCCCGCCCATGGATCGCGATCGGCTCAGGGAGCTTCTGGAGGCGGTGCAGCGCGGGGAGACCCAGCCCGAGCAGGCGCTGGAGGCTCTGGCGCGGCTGCCGTTCGTGGACACGCCCCACGCGCGCATCGATACCCACCGCGCGCTGCGCCAGGGACTCCCGGAGGTGGTGTACGGCCCGGGCAAGACCCCGGAGCAGATCGGAGAGGCGGTGGGGGTGCTGCGGGCGGAGGGCCAATCGGTCCTGGCCACGCGCGTCGAGGCCGACGCGGCGGAGCGCGTGCTGGGGCTGCAGGCGGGTGGCGACTACGACCCCACTTCACGCCTGCTCTGGTACGGCCCCGCGGAGACGCCCGTGGTCGGCAAGGGAGCCATCGCCGTGGTGTCGGCCGGAACCTCGGACCGACCGGTCGCCTGCGAGGCCGCCGGTGTCGCGCGCCGCTTCGGCAACAAGGTGGAGGAGCTGGCGGACGTGGGCGTTGCCGGGCTGCACCGCCTGCTGGCCTCCAGCCACGTGCTGCGCGAGGCGCGGGTGCTGATCGCGGTGGCCGGGATGGAGGGCGCGCTGCCGACGGTGGTGGGCGGGCTGGTGGACAAGCCGGTGATCGCCGTTCCCACCAGCGTCGGCTACGGCGCCGCCTTCGGCGGTGTCGCGGCGCTGCTGGGCATGCTGACCAGCTGTGCCTCCAACGTCTCGGTGGTCAACATCGACAACGGGTTCGGGGCCGCCTACGTGGCGACCCTGATCAACCGCCTCTAGCCGTGGCCGCGCGTCGGACCGGGCTGCGCGGGGGGCGGGTTCTGCACCTGGACTGCTTCTCCGGCGTGGCCGGCAACATGTTCATGGGGGCGCTTCTGGACGCGGGTCTGTCCCGCAAGGAGCTGGAGGCGGACCTGGCCGGCCTGAAGGTCGCGCACAAGCTGCGCGTGTCGAAGGTGCGCCGGGGCGCGCTGGCCGCGCGCTACGTGCGGGTCGAGGTGCCGAGCGCCCCGCGCCGCCGCAAGAAGGCGGGCCACCACCATCATCATCACCACGGGCGCCATTACCGCGACGTGGTCGGGGTGCTCGAGTCGGCCCGCCTGGCGCCGGCGGTGCGCGAGCGGGCCCTGGCGATCTTCCAGGCCCTGGGTCGCGCCGAGTCCCGGGTGCACGGCATTCCGCTGGAGAAGGTGCACTTCCACGAGGTGGGAGCCGTGGACGCCATCGTCGACGTCACCGCGGCCGCCATCGCCCTGGAGCGCCTGGGGATCGAGCGGGTGACCTGCTCCCCCATCGCGCTGGGCCACGGCAGCGTGGACACCGACCACGGAAGGCTGCCGCTCCCGGCGCCGGCCACCCTGGAGCTGCTGCGCGGCATTCCGACGCTGCCCGCGGACGTGGCCTGGGAGACCGTGACCCCCACCGGCGCCGCCATCGTGAAGACGATCGTCGACGCCTTCCGTCCCCTTCCCGCCATGACCGTGGAGGCCATCGGGCACGGTGCCGGCAACGACCGCAAGGGGCCCATGCCCAACCTGCTGCGGGCGGTCCTGGGGCGCGACGGCGGCCCCACCTGGGACCGCATCCTGATGCTCGAGACCAACCTGGACGATCTGGTGCCGGAGCACTTCGACCACCTCATGGAACGGCTCTTCGAGGCCGGCGCCCTGGACGTCTCGCTTCAACACAGCCAGGGCAAGAAGAACCGGCCGGGCTTCCTGGTGCGGGCGCTGGGCCGGCCCTCCGATCGCGAGGCCCTGGCGGAAATCCTCTTCTCCGAGTCCAGCGCCCTGGGTGTGCGGATCGCCGAATGGGACCGCCTGGTCGTGCCCAGGGCCTCCCGCAAGGTGGCCACCCCCTACGGCCGGATCGGCGTGAAGCTCTCCCGGGACCCGGATGGCGGCGTCGAGGTCTCGGCCGAATACGACGATTGCAAGCGTTCCGCCGGCCAGCATGGGGTTCCCCTGCGCCGGGTGGTCCGGGCGGCCGAGGACGCGGCCCGAGCGGCGTTGCGCGAGGCCGATTGACAACGCCTTTCAGGCCCTCCTAGGATGGTCGCGTCCTCGGCAGCGGCCCGTCGTATGGGTTCGGCGGCGTTCGACCGGGGGGTGGGAGATGATGAATGGCCGACCTTCCGAACGCGGTGGTGAAGCGCCTGCTTGCGAAGCATGGCGGTGGGCTCCGGGTCTCCGGGCCTGCGGTGGACAAGGCCGTCCAAGCGGTAGAGGACTACATCGCACGGCTGGCCCGCGCGGCCCAGGATTCTGCGGCCAGCGAAAAGCGCAAGACCATCATGGACGGCGACATCGACGCCGCCCGGGGGCAGGTAGGCTGATCCAGCCGGCGCCGCCGGGCGCCGCCTCGTGGCGTGGTCAGGAAGTCGGGTCGAGCGTCCGCAGGAATGCGATCAGGCGCTGCTCGTCGTCGTCCGGAAACCGCTCGAAGCGGACGCCGATGCGCGGCTTGGTGCCGGCGCCGTTCGAGCGCAGCCGGTAGACCACCTCACCGTCGGCGCGGATCGCCCCCGCGCCGTCCGGAAGGGTGATGGCGAAGCGTTGCAGCGTGCGCGGTGAGACCTCGCGATCGCTGACCACCAGCATTCCGCCCCGGCTGATCTGCTGCACGATCTCCGGACGTGACGCGCCCACCGCGCGCACGCCGATGCGCTGCGCGTAGCGTCGGAAACGGCGCCGCCCCGGTGAGTCGAGCAGGCGCGCCAGGCCTTCCTCGATCAGGGGCACGTCGATGGGGTGGGTCACGTAGCCGGCGGCGCCCACCTGGCGTGCCGTCTCGCGGAGCTCCGGCCGCAGGTGCGTGTCCACCACGACGATGGGCATCTCCTCGATACCGGGCAGCGCCCGCAATGTCGGCACCATCTCGATGCCTTCGAAGCGATCGAGCTCCGATTCGGTGAGGACCAGGTCGAAGGAGCGCCGCTCGAAGGCGCCCAGGGCCTCGGCCGCGCCGCGCACGGCGGCGATCCGGTAGCCGCGCATGCGCAGGGATTCGATCAGCCCCGTGTCGCCCAGCAGCCTCCGGCCCACCAGCAGGATGCGGTGGTGGCGTGACGCCGGCTCGCTCTCCGGCTCGGCCGCATAGGCGCGCACGCGGGCCTGGCGCTCGAGTCGGTCGTGCAGCCGCACCAACTCCTCCATGCGCGTGCCCGCCGCGATCTCCAGATCGACGGCGGTGTCCAGGTCGGCCTCGGGCCGGAAGATGCGATCCTCCGCCCGCTCCAGGGTCAACTCCGAGAGCGGGCCGGCGCTGGGCAGCATCACGGCGCCGGGCTCCACGGCGGCCAGCTCGGAGCGCCGGTCCGCAGCGCCGATCTCCACGAAGGCCACGGGAACCTCGGCGTGCTGCTTCACGTCGCAGCCCAGCTTCTCCAGCCACTGCCGGGTCTGACCCAGCTCGTTCTGGCGCTCGCGCCAGGCCTGGCGGATGCGGGCCTCGATGGCGCCGGGGCTGTCGCAATCGGCGATTCCGATCAGCGGCAGGAAGAAGAGCGCTCGCGGCACCATGCACTTGATGCGGTTGGCCCCGACGGTGGCGAACACGAACTGGGGCACGGCTAGATCGCCCGCAGGCGTGGGCAGCGGCCCGCCGCGCGCCGTCAGGCGAACCAGCAGCGAACGGCCCCCGGGGCCGTCGCGGCAGTCCAGCTCCATGGCCTCCAGACGCCGCCGAAACGCGTCCACCTGCCGGCCACCATCGCCCCCATCCATGCGCAACTCCCTGGAAAACAAAGGCAAACGAGCCCAGAGAGCGTTTCGGCAGCCGCCTGGCGCGGCTTGAGAGGTCCCGGGGAGGGGGGCCGAGGGGCGCGGAAACCTGCGGGACAGCCTCGCTAGCTGCCGGGAGCCGGCGTGACTGTCCCGCTGGTTCCCCAGGAAACGCGCTGAAGCCGGCCCTAAGCCCCGCCGGAAAGCGGATACGTCCCCGGAGCCTGAGGCCCGCAAGCGCGGCCCTCGGGGCCCGGACGTGCGCAGGAGCCTGCTGCCGCGCGCGCAGCGAGCCGCAGGCGAGCGAAGGGGCTCGGCCGCCTGAGAATAGCCGCGCAAAGAAACGGCCCCGAGGCGCTTAGCGCCCCGGGGCCGTTGACGGTCCGATGGAGCCTCTCGGCTACATCATGCCCGGCATGCCGCCGCCCATGCCGCCGGCCATGGCTGCGGCCGCCGCGGCGTCGGCGCCGCCCTTCTCCTCGGGCTGGTCGGCCACCATCGCCTCGGTGGTCAGCAGCAGCGAGGCCACGCTGGCCGCGTTCTGCAGCGCCGTGCGAACGACCTTGGTGGGGTCGATCACGCCGGCCTTGAGCAGGTCTTCGTACTCCTCGCTCAGGGCGTTGAAGCCGAAGGCGCCCTTGCCGTGCTTGACCTTGTCCACCACGATGGAGCCCTCGACGCCCGCGTTGCTCGCGATCTTGCGCAGCGGGTACTCGAGCGCCCGGAGCACGATCTTGGCTCCGGCCGCCTGCTCCTCGTCGAGCTTCAGGCCTGCCAGCGTGCTCTGGGAGCGCAGCAGCGCCACGCCACCGCCGGGGACGATGCCCTCCTCGACGGCCGCGCGAGTCGCATGCAGCGCGTCCTCGACGCGCGCCTTCTTCTCCTTCATCTCGACTTCGGTGGCGGCACCCACCTTGACCACGGCCACGCCGCCCACGAGCTTGGCGAGACGCTCCTGGAGCTTCTCGCTGTCGTAGTCCGACGTGGTCTGCTCGATCTGGTTGCGGATCTCGCTGCAGCGGCCCTCGATGTCCTTCTTCGAGCCGGCGCCGTCGATGATCGTCGTGTTGTCCTTGTCGATCACGACCCGCTTGGCCTTGCCCAGATCCTTGACGGTCACGTTCTCGAGCTTGAGACCCAGCTCCTCGGCGATGACCTGGCCGCCCGTGAGGATGGCCATGTCCTGGAGCATCGCCTTGCGGCGATCGCCGAAGCCCGGGGCCTTCACCGCCGCCACGTTGAGCGTGCCGCGGATCTTGTTGACAACCAGGGTGGCCAGCGCCTCGCCCTCGATGTCCTCGGCCACGATCAGCAGCGGCTTGCCCTGGCGGGCCACCTGCTCCAGCACGGGCAGCAGGTCCTTC
>CAMYOO010000007.1 GCA_947260035.1 uncultured delta proteobacterium | reverse complement strand
TGGCAACTAAAGGGACAGTCCCTTTAGTTGCCGGCGCGGTTAGTTTCGGCGGAGGAGGGCGAGGCCGTCGGCGTGGTGCAGGATGGTGTGGTCGCGCAGGTCGTCGGGGAGGGGCTCGTCGGGGGGCAGGGGCCAGACGACGACGTAGTCGGGGTCTACGCGCTCCGCGGCCGTCGCGCGCAGTGGGAAGTAGTCGAAGCGGGTCTCGTAGTTGTCGAAGAGGACCACGTCCTCGCCCAGCCCATAATAGGAATCCACATGGGCGAACGGGTCCACGTAGCGCGGGTAGCGCTCGAAGGCCTCGGACTGCCGGGCGAGCCGCCGGTAGGCCACGGTGGAGTGGGGCTCGATCTGCTCGACGGCGGCCGTGACGGCGCGCAGCTCCGGCTGCAGGCGCGCGTACTCCCAGGAGAGCCGGCCCAGGTGGGCGCCCGCGCAGGCCAGCAGCACGACTCCCAGTGCCACAGCCAGCCGCCGGGGCGGGGGAGCCATCCCCACCCACGCCAGCAGGAAGAAGAGCAGGAACACGCGGTCATTGACGAAGCCGCCGTCGTTCATCCAACGCGGCAGTGTGAAGAAGAACGCTGCCAGCAGTGCCGAAAAGACCAGGAAGGCGTCTCGGGGCAGAAAGCCGACCGGGCGTCGCGCCCGGTCGAGCGCGGTGAAGATCAGCGCCACCGCCAGGCAGCCCAGCAGCCACGGCGCCAGCATCTGCTGCCAGGTGGTGTAGGAGGTCAGCAGCATGCGCTCGAAGAAGATCGTGCGCAGCTTCTCGGCGCTGACGTACTTGGTGAAGCCATCGCTTCCCGCCATCAGGTACGCCAGCCCCAGCAGGCCCGCGGGTACCATGGGCAGGCCGCCCAGGACGGCGCGCCGCAAGCGCTCGCCGCGCGAGCCTTCCCCCGCGGCCAGCGGAACGGCGGCCAGGCCGATGGCCATGCCCAGCAGGCTCATGGCGAAGGGCCCGAAGTGCGCCAGGTAGGTCAGCAGCAGCAGGGCGTTCACGCCCAGCACGCCGCCCAGCGTGACGCGCGTTCGGCGCGGCCAGAAGAACGCCAGGGTGAAGAAGCAGAGCGAGAGCCCCAGCGAGAACGAGTAGAAGCCCAGGTGCAGCAGGTGGTGGTAGGCGAACGGAAGCGCCGCCAGCGCATACACGTCGCGCCCGCGCTCGACCGCTCGGAGCAGACACAGCAGCGAGAGCGGCAGCAGCACGACCAGCGCCGTGAGCAGGATCTTCTCCGCCGGCAGCGGTGACACCACGGCCTGAAGGCCCGCCAGCAGGCCGTGGGCCAGCAGGTTCGGGTGCAGGCCGGGATTGAACTCGAAGAACTCGCGCAGGCGCGCGTTCGCGGGATCGAGCAGCGCCGTCAGCAGGCGGGCGTTGTACAGGTGGGAGGGGCCGTCCTGGCTGGGGAAGAAGCGCACGCTCCAGATCGGGATCGCGCTGGCGACCAGGAGCGCCGCTGCGGCGATCCGTGCGCGGCGTGTCTCCATCTCGGGTCCGGCTCCTAGCGCCGGTCGCGCAGGTCCAGGTTTCGCTCCTCCCAGGTCCCGCTCGGGGCCCGGAAGATCAGCAGTCGCCGGGACGTGGTTACGGTGGCGGAGTTGGCGACGGTGGTGAGCCCCTGGTAGCGCTCTGCGGGGGTGACCGATCTCTCGAAGAAGCCGCCCCGGAACGGTGAGAGGCCGAGCACGCGGCGGTTGGTCACGGCGACGGCCACGTTCTGGCTCACTCCCCAGTCGATCACCTTCTCCGAGGGGCCGATGCTGCTCTCTACCAGGTTGCCGCTGCCGCCGTCGAAGCCGAGGAAGCGGGTCCGCAGCACCAGGATCCCCACGCGGCCGCCCAGCAGCGGAGGTTCCGGCACCGTCTCGGTGCGCCGGTAGCGTTCGGTCTGCCAGGAGCCGCTCTCGGTGGTCACGGCCAGGACCCGCCGGTCGGTGAGCACCATGCCCACGCGGCCCCGCACCCCCTGCCACAACACCCGCTCGCCCAGCTCCAGCGCCAACTCGCGCTGCCCGCCGCCGCGCGAGCCGATGGCCAGCAGGCGTTGGGGCAGCACCACGATCTGGAGGTCGTCCTCCAGCGGCACGGCGTCGGGCTGGGCGCGTACCGGGGCGGCGACCGCAAGGAACGGCGCGAGCAGGAGTACGGCCAAGGCGGCGCGCAAGCGACGCACTCTCGGAAATACGGCGGTTCGGACAGGCATCGGCGGATCAAGGCTAGCCCTCATTCGCGGGCACGGCGCGGGGAGAGCCGGACGTTCGCCCTGGGCTACCGTGGCGCGGATGCCGCGGCGCGGGCGTATCGTCGAGTTCACGGGAGCGCCCGGAAGCGGGAAGAGCACCCTGGCCGAGCGCTGCACGGAGCTGCTGCGCGAGCGCCGGCTGCGCGTGCCGCCCCGGGATGCGATCCGCGATCTCTACATGCGCCACGGCTGGGTCGGCAAGCTGGCCGGCGCCCAGGTGCGCGAGCGGGAGGTCGCGGGCCAACGCCTGGAGTACTTCAAGGACGTGGAGACGCCCTTTCTCCTGTGGCGCTTTCGCACCTTCCAGCGCGCGGGTTGGCGTCGCTATCGCGAGGCGCTGGCGGCGATTCGCGAGCGTGACACCGCGACCGCCGAGACCCTGGAGCGCTGGGTCGAGCGCAGCATCCTGACCTGGCTGATGTTGCGCTCCCAGGCGCGGCGCATGGACCTCTTCCTGTGGGAGGAGGGCATCGCGCATCGCGCGCTGAACCTGTTCGCCGATCCGGAGTCGGCGCTGGACGAGCCGGCTCTGCAGCGCTTCCTGCGCGTCTGGGTATTCCCCGACGTGCTGGTCCACGTACAGGCCGAGCTGGACGAATGCTGCGCGCGCCTGGCCGCGCGAGGCCTGCCCGAGCGCCTGGCCGGGCGCGATCCCGCGCAGGTCCGGGTCTTCGTCCAGCGTGGCGAGCGGGTGGCCCAGGCGATCGCCGACGAGGCGCGCCGGCGGAGGATTCCGGTCTTTGTGGTCGCCAACCGCTACGCGTCGGCCGATGCCCTGCGCGCGGCTCCGGTCTGCGAAGAGCTGGCCCGGGATCTCGCCGGAGCGGTCAGAGCAGCGCCCAGATCCGGCGCTTGAGGTCGAGCAGCACTTCCTCGTAGGGCCGGTTTCCGTCCACCACGCTGCGCACCTCCGAGTCGCCGAGGGCGTTCACCACCTGGGCCTTGCGCGCGTGAATGCCGGGCTCCACCCGGGGCTCGCGGCGCCGCAGCAGCTCCAGGTCGGTGCGCAGGACGAAGGCTCGGTCCGGCGGGCCGATGCGCGCGTAGAGGTTGCGTTCGCGCCCGGCCATGCCCTGGCCGGACAGGCGCGGCCCATCCATGGGCTCGGGGGGCGCCCAGAGCTCGGGAAGCGGGTAGCGGTCGGCGATCACGATGCCGCCGCGGCGGGTGTGGCGCCGCGCCCGCCGGTACTGGCTCAGCCGGTGGCGCGCGGCGAAGAGCCAGCGCTCTGCGTCCATCCAGCCGCCGCGGCGCCCGCCGCGCATGCGCTGAAGCAGCCGGTAGCCGCGCGAGCTCTTGGGAATCCCGAAGTAGGCGTCGCGCACGTCGAGCTTCCAGCCCAGCCAGGTGCGCAGCTCCGCTGCCAGGGTGGACTTGCCCGAGCCGTCGGCGCCCACCAGGGCGATCAGCCGCCCCTCGCCCGGCAGTCGCCGCCCGCGCGGGCCGAACAGGACGAGACCCGCACGGGAGGAAAGCGCCCGCGCTCTCACGGCGCGCGCCGCGGCGCCCGCCGCGGAGTCCCGCCGGTAGGGGCGCAGCGCCTGCAGCACGGCCCGCCGGAAGCGGTGGAGCTCCGGTGTCGTCAGCGTCGCGTCGCGTGCGCTCCGC
Source organism: uncultured delta proteobacterium (assembly GCA_947260035.1). Lineage (GTDB taxonomy): Bacteria > Myxococcota_A > UBA9160 > UBA9160 > JAFDET01 > JAFDET01. The sequence continues at coordinate 33,531 of CAMYOO010000007.1, read as the reverse complement.
ACGAAGGTCAGGATCGTGTCGGCGTCCAGGGCCAGGCCCGTCTTGGCCACGGCTTCGCCGAAGTGGGCCTCATCCACATCGGGGAGCAGGAAGGCCATCTCCCGGACCAGGGCGCTCTGGAGCGTCTTGGTTCCGTCCTTGCGCCAGCGCTGCAGGATGCGCTTCAGCGAGACCTTGAGCGGCGCGCGGATCGCCAGGAGCAGAAGCTCCAGCTCCGGGGCCGGCGCCCGCACGCCGTCGATCCGGCGTCCATCGTCCAGGAGCAGCGCTTCGATGGGAATCCGGTGGTTCTTGACGCCGGCGGCGCCGAGGATCAGCTGCTCGTGAACATGCAGGTGCAGCAGTCCGCCGCTCTCGGGGTCGAAGCCCAGCCGGTCACGCATGCCGGGAAAGCGCTTCTCCGGCGGCGCCTCCACTTCCTTGAAGTCCAGCGTCGCCAGCACGGCCTCGAAGGGCTCGCGGTCCGTGGGGTCCACCAGCAGATCGAAGTCGGTGCGGCCGGCCAGCGCCGCGGCCACGTGTTCGTTGCTCTTCCAATGGCAGTAGCGGACGCCGGCCTGGTCCAGGCTTGCGAAAAGACGGGTCGCCGTGGCCTGAGGCGGTTCGGGAATCCCGGCGGCGCTGCGGATTGCGCGCCGCCGCCGGGCGGCCAGCGGTCCCAGCTGGGGTTGCGCGCGCACCGCCTTCTCCACGGCGCGCAGCTTGCCTTCCGCGCGCGCCGCGGCATGCACCCGCGAGACGTTCTCACCGTGTACGCGACGCTCCAGCAGCACCCGGGGCAGGTGGGCGATCGAGAAGCGCTCGGCGAAGCGCACCCAGAACTCCCAGTCCTCGCCGCCGAAGAGCGAGGTGTCGAAGCCTCCCGCGGCCTCGAAGGCGCTGCGCCGCAGCATCGCCGAGCCCAGCCGGATCGCGTTCTTCTCGAAGAGCGTGGCCGACAGCGCCGCCCCGGTCCCCCAGGCGAGCCGCGCGCGTAGGGCGTTCTCGCGGTCTGCGGCGCCGGGCACCACGGCACCGCCTTCGTCGATGATGGCGGCGTCACCGTGCACGGCGCCCAGCTCCGCGTCGGCGTCGAAGCGCGCCACCTGTCGCTCCAGCTTCTCCGGGCGCCAGCGGTCGTCCTGGTCCAGGAAGGCGAGCAGCTCGCCGCGGCCCCGGCCGATCGCGTGCATGCGCGCGCCGGCCGCCCGCAGCGGCCGCTCCAGGCGCAGGACCTCGATGCGGTCGGGACGCAGCTCGGCGAGCGCCTCCACGCGGTCGGCGCTGGCGTCGGGCGAGGCATCGTCCACCGCCCAGAGCTGCCAGTCGTCGAAGCTCTGCGCCAGCACGCTCTGCACCGCCTCCTCCACCCAGCGCTCGCCGCCGTGGAGGGGCAGGATCACGTCGACGCGCGGGGTCACGGGCCGTCGCCGTAGTCGAGGCGCCGCATGAGCGGGTGGAAGGTCTTGGCGCGTCGCAGCGTCTCCCACTCGGGATCCTTGCGCGCGGCCTGGCCGCGTTCCGGGTCGACCATGCGCATCAGCGCAGCCACCTCGGCTTCGTCCCGGCCCAGCTCGAGGAACGCCAGCAGCTCGCGCACCGCCTCATAGGGCTTCGCCATCAGCCGCTCGTAGCGAATGTCGCGAACCCGGGCGGGCGGGAGCTCGGCGGTTACGTCGAGGCTCCGCTCCACGTACTCCGTCCACAAGCCGAACGCCCGGTCCGGGTCCAGGCAGCGCGAGGAACGGATCGCGTTCTCCAATCGCCCCGCGCGCTTGCGCTCCCGCGTGACCAGGCTGGCGGCCACGTCCACGCCGTCGCGGTACACGTTGACCACCCGGGCTTCGGGAAAGACCCGCAGCCAGAGCGGCAGCGTGCAGGTGTTGCGGGGGTCCTTCCAACCCCAGCGGTCCGTCTGGGCGGCCAGGTCCGCCTTGCCGAACCGTCGCCCCAGGTAGGCCCGGGCGTTCTTCGAGGCGCAGCGCTCGGTCAGGTGCGCGGCCAGGTTGTCGCAGAGGGTCTTGTCCTCCAGGGCCGGGATGGTGGCCAGCGGCCAGTCCCAGTCTGCGTGAGCTGCGCGGAAGATCTCTTTGTTGAGCTCGCGGAAGAAGTCGGACTCGTCGTGGAGGTTGCGGTCCGCCCCCATCTGGACTCCCGCCGCGGCCAGGATGCGGGCGACCAGGGACGTCCCCGACCGGTGCATCCCGATGACCACGATGGGACGGGCGCGCGGCTGGCTCTGCTGGGCAGTCACGGTGCAAGCATGATAGGCCACCCCGGGGTCAGGCTGCCGGACGGCTCCGGGTTCTTGTGGCCACGCCGGCAGCCGCCAACGTGCAGAGCGCGGCGAAGGCGACCGCGGCCTCGGGGAGGATCGGCCACGTGAAGCGGTCGATGTTCTGGGTGATGCCCGCGTGGAAGGCGTAGCTGAATACCGGCAGCACGACGAACCACAGGCGCGCCGTGTCGGCGCGCAGGGCGAGCAGGCCGATCCAGATCGCCAGCGCCGGAATCATCAGGTTGGCCAGGGTGCGAGCCACCCGCTTTGCCCGCGGCCAACGGTACAGGTTCTGCCCCACGAAGATGCCGCGCACGGCGAACGGGCCGGTGACGGCGATCTGCATGGGCCAGTGCTCCAGGATCACCGCCTTGGCAGCCTCGTAGGTGGCGTCCTCGGTGACAGGGCCGTCCCGCACCCGGGCCGCCACCGCGCCCCGGTTCTTCTTGGCGCGCAGGTAGTAGCCGTCCGGGTTGCTCTCCATGAGTCGCGCCCAGTCTTCGGGTGCGAAGCTCCGCTCGAGGAGCCCGCGCGCCAGTCCGGAACCCTCGCCGGCGAAGTAGAGCCACGACGCGGACCACTCGCGCCAGCTCATGGTGGTGTGCTCCGCGCGGATCGCCAGCACCTCGCGGTCGCGGGAGATTCCAAAGCCCAGGTCGTGATGCAGGTTGCGCGCGACCCACGGCGCCGTCACCAGGTAGGCGACGGCCAGGGCGGCCCCGATCGGCTTCCAGGGCCGGCGTTCCTTCACGGGCAAGAGCGCGGCCGCCAGCAGCACCGGGCCGGCGAAGAAGAAGACCGCCTTGGTCAGCATCAGGAGCCCCAGGGCGACGCCTCCCGCGACGGCTGGGACGCGCCAGCGAGCGCGGCTCACGGCGGCGTAGAGACCCCAGCATGCGAGCAACACAAGCAGCGTCGCCAGGGTCTCGCTCTTGGCGCGGTCGAGGACCCGCCACAGGGGACCCGTCATCGCGAAGATCAGGCACGCGAGATAGGCGGCCGGGCCCGGACCCAGAACGCTGCGCGCGGCCAGGAACGTGGCGGCGCAGGTGGCCGCCAGGATCCAGACGTTGGTGCGCTTCAAACGCAGCGCCAGCTTCTCGCAGGCGGGTTCGCGCCGGAAGACGCAGGCGCGGCTGGTGGTCTCGCGGTCGGCGCTCACCGCCAGCACGCCCGCCAGCAGCATCGAGTAGAGCGGCTCGCGCCGGTTTTCCGGCTGCAGCTCCGGAGGCGTGGCGCGGCGTGTGGAGGCGATGCCCCAGCGCCACAGGTTCCAGGACAGGCTCAGGTTGTGCAGGCTGCCGCCGGTTTCCGGCGCCAGGCTGATCCAACGCTCGCCGGCCAGGCCCGTGCTGAGGAAGACCAGAAGGGCGAAGAGGGCGGGCGCGGCGCGGCGCAGGGGCCCCTGGGTTCGTGTCGGCGGTGCCGGTTCGCTCACGTCCAGCCGAGGTCGCGACCCAGAAGCTCGTACAGACGCTGGTTGTGAGGCTCGAAGAACTGCGCCAGGCCGCGTCGCGTCTCCGCCGACAGCCCGGGGTAGGGCTTCTGGTTGTAGGCTTTGAAGCCCTCGGGCCGAAAGTCCGGAAGCTCCAGGTGCTGGAAGACCCGGGTCACCACCGAGGCGGGATCGGCGTAGAGGTCCTCGCTGCGCACCACCAGGATCCGCTCCGGTGCGAAGTGCTTGTGCCACTCCTCCAGGCGCTGGGCGTAGAGGCCGCGGGCCCGGTAGGCGAACGTGTAGTGGGCGTGGCTCCAATAGTCCGGATCGGCCACCAGCTTCTCCCACTCGCCGGCAAGACGCTCTTCCTCGCGATCCAGGGCATCCTCGAAGGACAGCGTCTCCTTCTCCTGGCGCACGTTCAGGTGGTAGTGCGAGTAGGCGCGTTCCACGGGGTTGCGAACCAGCGCCACCAGCTTCACGTCCGGGAGCAGCTCGGCCATGCGAACCGGAACGTGGGGGTGGTAGAGGTAGTAGGGGCTGGCCTCGCCGGTGATCCCGGCACCTCCCTGGCGTAGCGCCGACCAGCGCGACCAGGCGCGGCTGGGGAAGTGAGCGCGGTACCAGCCGACACCGCGCCCGTGGTTCATGTCGAAGTAGTGCACTTCCTTGCGGAAGGCCTCGCCGATCCGCGGGTGCTGGCACAGGTAGCGATACAACGACGTGGTGCCGGCGCGCTCGACGGAGATGATCGAGAAGGCCGGGAGCATGCGCAGCGGGGCCGTCGCGACGCGGAAGCTCGGCAGGACCGTCGTCTTCTCGCGGTGCATGGCGGCCGAATGTCCCCTACGTCCCCGAGGCTGTCAAACGCCCGGATCGGCGCCTGCGGCGGCCTCTCCGGCGGCTCGAGAGGCTCGCCACGCGTCCAGGGGGACCAGGCGTCCCCTCACCTGGTCGGGCGGGCGCTGGTAGACCCAGAACGTCCGCTCCGGGTAGTAGGCCTCGATTCGTTCCAGCTCCTGCTTGCGGAAGTGCGCCCAGACCACCGGCTGGTCGTCCACGTCGGGCGGGTTCCGGACCAGGTCGAACTTGGGCATGCGGCTCGTCGGGCTGGTGTCCGAGGCCACGAAGACCACCGCGTTCCGGAGCCCCGCCTCCTCCACGGCCCGGACCGGATCGCGTCGCTCGCGAATCACGCGCCCGTGGAGCCACGCCGTGGAGACGATGCCGGTCACGGCCGTGGCCAGGTGCAGGGCCACGAGCCAGCTGAAGACCGGCGCCCAGGGCCGGCCCTCGGCGCGCGGCGCGCACGCCGCCGCGATGCGCAGCGCCGCGAACGGGAAGGCTTCGAACAGGTAGCGCGGCCCGTAGGTGTCGTGGGAGCTGTTGTGGTAGAGGGAGTAGCCCAGCACCTCGAGCAAGAAGTACGCGTCCCACCAGCGCAGGTCACGGCGCTGGGCGCCGCGCGCCAGCGCGAGCCCGTAGACGAAGAGGAAGAGCCCGGACGTGTAGCGCGGCAGCAGCAGCAGACGGTGCTGGATGAACTTCCAGGCCCGCGCCGGCGTGTGGCCGCCCACGAAGCCGATGGTCTGCTTGGGATCGTCCACCAGCGTGGGCGGCAGGGTGGGATCCCCGGTGAGCACGCCGTTGTAGGCCAACAGCAGCGCGAGGAATGCGCCGCCTCCCAGCGCCAGCGGCCAGCCGCGCAGCAGGTGAGGCCACGAGCGCCGCGCCAGCAGCGCGACGGCGAACGGTGCGCCCAGGAGCACCGGGTTCATGGTGCGCGCCAGGCCCAGCCAGCCCAGGGCCAGGCCCGCCACCAGGGCCGCGCCCGCCGAGGGTCGCTCCAGGTAGCGCGTGCCCGCCAGCGCGAAGATCAGCGAGAGCAGTGCGGCGAACAGGTGGCTGTATTCGGCGCCGGCGTTCAGGATCAGGAAGGGCGACAGGGCGAAGAGCGCGGCCGCCAGGAGACCCGCGCGTTCGCCGAAGCAGCGCCGCCCCAGGACGTAGAGCAGGGCCACGCAGGCCGCCGCCACCATGGGATTCACCAGCCAGGCGGGCAGCCCCAGGGCCAGGAACGGGGCGAGGAAGGCCGGCCAGCCCGGTGGGAAGCGGCTCACCCAGCGGCCGTCCAGCACCTTCGAGTGCATGAACTGAACGAACGCCTGGACCGGATGCTCGTCGATCCAGAGGCGTCCGCTCGCGTAGGTCTCCGCCTGGAAGAGGTAGGCGAACTCATCCGCCGAGTTGGGGAAGTGGAGCAGGACCCCCGAGGAGACCAGCACCCCTGTCGCGAATACGGCCAGCAGCGCCAGCGCCCTCCGCCGCGCCGGCGCGCGGAGTCCGAGGCGCGCCACGCGTTCGGCGATGTCCGCGGCGCCGCGATGCCAGCCCAACAGGAGCGCCGGCGGCAGGCTGAGCAGGGGGATCGCCAGCGCGGCCCAGGCCAGTCGCTTCATCAGCGCCCGGTCCTGGTGGAAGAGGAAGTCGTACCCGAAGCGGTCGAAGAGCAGCACGGGAGCCAGCGCTGCGATGACCAGCGCGAGCCCTGCCGCCGCGCGGCTCACCAGATTCCGTCCAGGTCGTCCAGGATCGACAGGAAGCGTTCGCGTTCGCGCACCAGTGTGTGGCTCCCGAACATCTCGCGGGCGGCCTTCAGCATGGGCTCGGCCTGCGCCGCCGACAGGCGCAACGCATCCTCGGCGGCGCTGCGGATGGCGCGGAACTCGAAGGGCGGCCGCAGGCAGGTCTGTTCGGGGATGCAGAACGAGCGGTTGCCCACGCAGTCCGGGCACACCACGATCGTGTCCAGCCCCATTCCCTCCAGAGCCGGGATGTAGAACCCCTCGTCCACGTGGGGCAGGAAGAGCGTGACCCGCGCGCGGTTGACCAGGTTGAGGAAGTCGCTGCGCAGGATGGGCTGCGTCAGGAGCCCGATGCGGCGGCGGGGGCGCCACAGCCGCCAGCGCAGCCGCCGGCCCAAGCGCGGCCCCTTGATGGCCACGATCAGCAGGTCGAGCGGCTTGGCGTCGAAGGGGATCGGCTCGGGAAGCTCGCCCGGATCCAGGCCGTAGGGGTTGGTGAAGACGGGTCCGTTGGCGCCGGCGGCCCGGATCGAATCCGCCACCTCCTCGCTGCAGCAGATCCGCACCGCCCGGTAGCGCAGGAAGGGCCGGCGCGGGTCGTCGGGGAAACCGTGCCGGGTGTGCTGGATCAGGTTGATCCGGGGCACGGGCGGGTTCTCGCGCTGGCTCTCCGGGATCCGTTCCCAGTCGCGGCCGCCCAGGAAGTGCACGTCGTGGGCGCAGGACTCGTCGGGCGCCAGGACATTGTCCGGATGAGCCATCCAGGGATTGCTTTCGTCCCAGACCGAGTCCTCGCTGAAGCGGACCTTCGCGGTCCAGTTCGGCGAAGCGAGCACGTGGGTGAAGTAGTGGTAGGCCTTGAGGTGGCCGCCCTGGAACTTCTTGAAGCGCCGCTCGAAAAGGACGGTCTTCATGACGGTTCGTCGCTCCGCTGGTAGCCCGTCGTCACTTCCGCCCGGCAGCGCGCGTCCACGGCGTCGGGATCCTCGCCCACCGTGTCCACCAGCTCCCGGTGCAGCGCCTCGACGCGCTGGGCCTGCTCCGGGTCCTCGGCCCGATTGTCGAACTCGCCCGGGTCGGCCGCCAGGTCGTAGAGCTCCCGCTCCGCCGGGTGCCGAGCGTCCGGCGGCGTGTGGTAGACGTACTTCCAGGATCCACTGCGCAGCATGCTGAAGGCCGAGGTCACGTTGTGACCGTAGTACTCGGAGAGCGCACGGTCCTTCCACGGGGTCTCGGCCGCGTCGAGCCAGCTGCACAGGGAGTCGCCGTCCCAGGCGGCGTCGGGCTCGGCGCCGCCCAGCTCGGCGATGCTCTGCATCAGGTCCACGAGGGAGCACGCTCCGTTGCGGCGCTGGCCGCCCTTCCAGCGCTCGGGCCAGCTCACCACCAGGGGAACCCGGCTGGCGCCTTCGTAGGCGCAGTTCTTCCACCACAAGCCGTGCTCGCCAAGGCTCTCCCCGTGGTCGCTGGCGTAGATGACGACGGTGTCGTCGGCGACCCGGCTGCGCTGGAGCGCACCCAGCAGCCGGCCGACCTGGTCGTCCATCCACTCGCTGAGCCCGTAGTAGAGCTCGCGCCCCTTCAGCACGGTTTCCTCGGGGACATCCTGCATGGCAAAGCCCAGGCGCAGGTGCCGGTAGTTTCGCGGCTGGCTCTCCAGGTGGCCGGGCGGTATCTCCGGCAGCGGCACCCGGCCGCGATACCGGTTCCAGTACGCTTCGGGCACGATCAGCGGAAAGTGGGGCGCCAGGTAGCCCACCAGCAGGAAGAAGGGAGCGTCCTTGCGGCTGCGACGCCGCAGGAAGGAACCCGCGGTCTCGGTGACGGCGCGGTCGTGGCGCATCACCGGCGAGTCATCGCCCGGCCGGAAGTTGGAGAAGCGCTTGGAGATCTGCTCCGGGGGCGTCCAGTCGTCGGGGTCTCGTCGGCGCACGATTCCCGTCTTGCGATACTGGTTCGTGCGCCACGAGCCGAGCTCGCGGAAGCCGTAGCGGCGCGTGGCGTCGTAGTGCTGCTTGCCGCACAGCAGGGACTCGTAGCCGGCGGCGTTCATGGCCCGGGCGATCGACGGCACGTCGTCGCTGGGGAGCCACGAGGCGTTGCCCCAGGCGCTCACCCGCGACGGATGGCGCACCGCCGTGAGGGACATGCGCGAGGGCCCGCAGAGAGGCGAGTTGCAGTAGGCCGCGTCGAAGACCACGCCGCGCGCCGCCAGATCGTCCAGGTTCGGCGTCCGGGCCACGCGGTTTCCGGCGAAGCCGGCGACCCCCGCGTTGTGCTCGTCGGACAGGATCAGCAGCACGTTGGGAGGCCGCGGTCCGGTCGGCGGCCGGTCGGCCCAGGACCGCAGCCGTTCGAGCAGAGAACGCCGGCCTCGATCCGCGCCGCTCATGAGACGCGCCAGCGTTCGGCCGGGCCGCCCAGCCGTTGGGCCAGCCGCTCCAGGTCGTCTGCATAGCGCTGCTCCAGCCAGCGGCGCACCGGCTCGGGGCAGGAGTGCCGGCCGCTCTCGTCGGAGCCCTCGGCACGCTCCAGGCACTCGGTGGTGTGTCCCTTTCGTCCGGGAGCGACGCCGGGCACGATCACCTTCTCCAGTGGGAAGTCCGCCCAGTCTACCTCCGGGGAGACGCCGATGTGGCGGAAGACCTCGGACAACAGCTCGCGGGGTCGCTCGCGAATCCACTCGAAGAAGCCCACGTAGAGCTGCTCGCGCGGGAACACCGCCAGCCAGGCGTCGAGCATGGCTCCGTAGTCGCTGCGTCGCACGGCCAGGTCGGACTCCAGGAACGCGATCGCTTCGTCGAACGGGATCTGCTCGGGGTCGCGTCCGCGCCGGGAGGCCAGGTCCATCAGCGCATGGGACCAGGCGCGTTCGATCGGGTTGCGCAGCAGCAGCAGCAACCGCACGCGCGGCATCACCCGGCGCAGGTAGCGGATTCGCTCCGGGGGCAGGATCCCGTAGGCGGGAGTGATCTCGCCCTTGATCCGGCCTGCGCCCCCCTCGAAGTGCCGCGCGTACTCGCGCAGCGGGCGGTCCCACTTGTTGTCGAAGAAGTGCAGCTCCTTGCGCTCCGGCATGAACACGTCCGGGTGTCGACGCAGATTGGCCGCCAGCCAGGTGGTGCCCGCCTTCTGGGCGCCGATGCCCAGGAAGTCCGGCAGGGGAAGGCGGGCAGCCGCCCCGGGGAGCAGTCGCTGGAGGACGCGTTCGATGCGACGGGGCACGGGACCTCCGGGTCGGCCGCAGTCTACGGGCCCGCGCCGGAAGGGGCCAGCCGCGCTGGTGGCAACGGGGCGGAATCCCTAGGATTCCGCGCGGGTATGCCACCCGGGAGGGGATTCTCAGGGATGCGCGCCGTCCGCCTCATGCTGGCCTTCGCCTGGGTCGTCGTCTTCGCGTCGGCCTGCGTGCATCGCTCGACGCCGGTGGAGGGCCTGTGCGTGGCCCGCACCATCCGCAGCAAGCCCTTCGAGGGCTCGCGGGTCGTGGCGGCCGACCTCGAGGACCTGACCTTCGAGAAGGGCAGCGACCAGCTCTGGGTGGGCGACGACAACTCGAACCAGATCTACATCGTGGACAGCGAGACGGGCGCCTACCGCGCGCGTCTGCGCCAGCGCGACTTCACGGCGGCGTTTCCGGACGCCAAGGCCTGCGACAACGGATCCGCGGACGTGGACTGCTCCTACACCGCTGAGTTCGAATCGCTGGCCTACGACCGCGCGAAGCGGACGCTGTACGTGGTCAACACCGTGAACAAGCTGAAGGAGACGCCGGCGGTGGACAAGCCGGCGATCTTCATGCTCCAGAGCCCGGCGAAGGGCGAGAACCTCAAGTTCGTGGAGTGGAAGGCGCTGGAAGAGGGTCACAAGTACGGGCCCATCGAGATCGTGGGCAGCGATCTCCTGGTAGCCCTGGGAGCGGCGGTCTACGTCTACGATTACGCTGAGAACCGCTTCGTCGGGGCCGAAGGCGAGGAGCCCGAGGCGCTTTGGGTCTCCGAGTACGGCGGCATCGTCGGCATGGCTCGGCAGGGCGGCAGTCTCTGGGTGCTCACCCAGGACCGCATGCTCGTCCAGTTGGATTGGAAGACACGGCAGGAGAAAGCCCGTCACGATCTGACCAGCATCGGCTTGAACATGGCCAAGGGCTTGGCCTACGGGCGCTCCGAGTTCTTCGTCGTGGAGGGCAACCACCCGAACCCGATCTACGTGCTGAATTTCGGCGAGGCCTCCGGCTGGGGAAAGGCATCCTTCCTGGGCGGTTGGCCCAAATCCTGTCCCGGGCCGTGATCTCCGCGTCCGGAAGCGAAGCGGCCTCGCAGGCCGGCGTCCTGGCGCCGGGCTGGCAGACGTCTGCCGCACGCCACGAGCTCAAGTACGTCGGGCCGGCCTCGCGCGTGGGTGCCATGGAGGCGCTGCTGGTCGCTCACTGCCCTCCGGACCCCGACTTTGCGGAGAACGTGGTGCACTCGGTCTACTACGACACGCCGCGATTGGTGGCCTATCGGGACAAGGCCGACGGGCAGTACGTCAAGGAGAAGCTTCGCCTGCGTTGGTACGAGCCGGGGGACGGCCACGCCTGGCTCGAGTCCAAGTTCCGGGTCGGTGCGCTCGGTGGCAAGCGGCGCAAGCGCATCGCCTTCGCTCCGCTCGAACGCCCGGATGAGGTGGCGCTGGCCGCGCTGGTGCGCGAGCACCTGAGCGTTTCTCTGCGGCCGGTGCTGTGGCTCAGCTACCGCCGGCTGCGACGCATCGCTCCCGACGGCAGCGCGCGCATCGCATTGGATCGGGACGTCTCGGTGCGCTGGGCGGCGTCGACACTGGCGCAGCGGCGCCCGCCGGGCCGGCTTCCCTTCTTCGTCGTCGAAGTGAAGGGCGACCACGCGCAGCCCGCGCCCTGGCTGTCGCGGCTGATCGGGCGCTACGCGCGCAAGACCGCGCTCTCCAAGTACGGCCTGTGTGTCGACCATGTCCGAGGAGGATGCGCCTGATGCAGACCCTTCTGGATCGCTTGGTGGCGGCATCCCCGCCCGGGAGCGAGCTGGGCGCCGCGGGAATGGCGCTGGCCCTGCTGGTCTCCACCGCGGCGGCGCTGGCGGCCCAGCTTCTGTACGAGACCTTCTACGATCACGTGGAAACCGGCTCCCAGATCCAGCGCTCGTTCATGTTGGTGGGGCCGTCGGTGACTCTGCTCTTCATCACGGTCCAGCTCTCCTTGCCCCTCTCGCTGGGCCTGCTCGGCGCTCTCTCCATCGTGCGATTCCGCGTTCCCATCAAGGAGCCCGAAGAGGTGGGCTTCCTGATGATCGTGATCGCCTCGTCCATCGCCTGCGCCACCGCCAGCTACGGGCTGCTGGGGATGCTCTTCGCCATCGTGCTGCTGGTCCTGGCCGGGCGCCGCTTCCTGGGAGATCGCCTGGGAGGCCGCGGGCGTCACGGGGGCATGCTCATGCTCACCCTGGACGACGAGGCCTTCGCCCGTCACGGGGGCGCTCTCGAGGGTTTCCTGGCCGCGCGCCTGGGCCGCGTGCGGCTGGAGCACCTGTCGGCACGAGACGGTCGCACGCACCTCAACTACGCCTTCCGCGGCCGTCCGGGCATCGACTGGAGTGCGACGCGTGCGGCGATCGCAGAGCACTGCGCGCCCGAGGACGTCTCGGTGCTCTTCTCGCGGCAGGGCGGCGTCTAGGGACGGGTGGCCCCGCCCAACCGCAATCGGCGCCGCGCGCTAGCGGGCCTTGTGCTCGCACTGGCCGCGATCGGCGTCGCCGCCTGGATCCAGCAGCGCTGGCAGCTGCCGCGTCCGGGCGAGAGCCGCGCATCCGATACCGCACCCACGGCGCGGGCCACGCGTACGGCGCGCAGCCTGGCCCGTCTCGAGGCGCTCGGCCCGGGGTCGCCGCGTTCGCCGCTGGTCCTCAACGAGATCGCCACCGTGAACCGCGACGCCGTCTTCGACGAAGACCTGGCGCCGTCGGACTGGATCGAGCTCTTCAACCGCGCCGAGGCGAGTGTGGCGCTGGCGGGCTGGAGCCTGGCGGATGGCCGCAGGTCGAGCCGGCGCTGGATCCTGCCCGACGTGACCCTGGGGCCCGGAGAGCACCTGCTGGTTTTCGCGTCCGGCAAGGATCGCGCCGGCAGCGCGCTGGCGCGCACGGTCGGGGCGATCCTGGACCCGAAAGCGGATGGCGAGCGGCTCCTGCTCGATCCGCCGCGGCTCGTGGTGGATCCGAAGGCGGAGACCGCGGCGGTGGGGCTGGTGCGCGTGGTGCTGGAGGCGCCCGACGCCGGCCCCTACGACCTCTGGGTCGGCGCCCGCGCGCCGGGTCCGGCCCCGAGTCGGCTGCGCGTAACGTTGGACGCGGGTCCGCCGCTCGAAGCGGCGCTGCAGCCGTCGCGCAGGCGCCGGCACCTGCGCGTGGCAAGCGGGATCGAGGGGCCGGGGAAGTGGGAGATTCGCTTCGAAGTGCGGGACGGAGCCGTGGAGCTGGAGCGCGTGTCGCTGGCGCGTGCCGGCCGCGACGATGGGCGGCACGGATTGCACCTGCACACCGGCTTCCGGATGCGCCGCAGCGGCGAGACCCTGGTACTGCTGGACCCCGCCGGCCGGGCGGCGGACTACGCGACACCCGAGCGCTTCGTGCCCGGTCGCACCTGGCAGCGCGTTCCCGACGGTGGCTCCGAGATCCGTTACGCGCCGCCCACACCGCTGGGGCGGGCGCTGGCGCCCGCGCCGGATCTCTCGGGGTTTCCGAGCGTGTCGCGCGATCCGCTGCTGTTCGGCGTCGAGCCGCCGCCGGGGGTCGACGAGCTGCGCCACACCCTGGACGGTTCGCTCCCCGACGCGGACTCCGCGCGGCTCGACGGTCCTCTGCGGATCGAGGAGCCCACGGTGCTGCGCGTGCGCGGGTTTCGCGGCGGTCGCGCGGTCACGCCGGTGTCGAGCCGGATCGTGTACGTGGGCGCTCCTCCCACCCAGCTCATGGTGATGCTCGGCGTCGATCCGCGCGTCCTCCACGATCCCGAGTTCGGGATCGTGCCCAACAACGCGGGGCGCGGGGCGGCGTGGGAGCGTCCCGCGCGGGCCTTGATTCTCGATGCTGGCGGCATCACGTTCGATGGAGATGCCGGCCTGCGCTCTCACGCCGGCACCGGGGCCGACAGGGGTCGCGAGAACTCCTTCCAGCTGCGCCTGCGTCCTTCGCTGGGGGCGGAGCGTCTGCCCCTGGATCCGTTCGAACCGGTACTGGCGCCCGCGCCCGACCGGCTGATTCTGGACGCGACTCCGGTCGCCTGGGTCGACAAGGTGGCGTACGACCTGGTGCGCGCGGCCGGCGGGCTTGCCGCGCGCAGCCGGCCCGCAGTGCTCCTGGTCAACGGCGTCCTCCACAACCGCATTATCGCTTTCGAAGACGTGGACGATGATTTCTTGACCAGCCGTTTCGGGCACGCCGACTTCGACCTGATCAAGGGCAAGCCCTTCAAGGTGAAGAAGGGGGACCTTCAGCGGCTGGACGCCCTGGCCGCGCGGCTGGAGTCCGGTGAGATGAGCCTGGCGGATGTGGAGGCGGAGCTGGATCTGGACGGCATTGTCGCGCTCCACTTCACCGGGATCTTCATCGACGCGCCCCAGGGCGGGGCCTTCGAGGACGATGCGCTCCAGGGCTACGTGGCCGTCGACCGCCGGCGTACACCGGGCTTTGTGCATCTGGTGGCATGGGACCTGGACAAGGGCTTCCGCACCCAGGGCGAGCCGACACTGGCGCGACAGCGCGCGTTCCTGGGCACCCGAGGCTGGTTTCCCCGCTTCCTGGCGGAGAAGGCCCTCGACCAGCTCCTGCGTGCGGACGCCGACTTCGCGAGCTGGTATGCCGCTGCGGCGGAACGCTTCCTCGCCGTCGTGGCCGAGCCCCGCTGGCTCGCGCTGCTGGACGAGCTGGAGAGCCTGGAGCGGACCTGGGCCATGCCCCGCACCCCGGGGGTCGTCTCCGAGGAAGAGCGGCAGCAGTTCCTCGAGCGTCGGTTCACGCTCTTCCAGCGCGCGCGCCGCACCTTCGCCGAGCGCCCCGCCGAGCTGCGAGGCATGGTGGCCGAGGCCGTCGGCGGCGGGAGCTGAGGGGTATCCTTCGCGGTCATGGCCGAGGGCACGAACCGGGGGGCAGGCGTCCGCGAGGCGGGTGCCGCGCTGCGCGGAGAGCGCTTTGCGCTGCTCTTCCTGTGCGCCCTGACCCTGGCGGCCTGGGTCGTCCAGTACCACCCCTTTCTGCTTCCCAACAACGACTACTACTCCTTCGAACGCCTGGCCCGGAGCCTGGCGGCGTTCGAGCTGCCCGGTGAGTACAAGCGGCTGCCGGCGTTCCCGGCCGTGATGGCGCTGGCCTCGCCGCTCATGCCGGAGCCGCATCGCGAGCTGCACGCGGCGCTGGTGACCAACGCCGGCTTCGCGCTGGCGACCCTGGCGCTGCTCTTCGTGTACGCCCGCCGTGCCATGGGCGAGGGCGCCATCCTGGTGCCTCTGCTGTTCGCAACCACGGTGCAGTTCCACGTCATGGGGCTCCAGCCGCTGGTGGAGCCGAGCCTGGGCTTCTTCGTGGTGCTGACCTTCGTGCTGCACCAGCGCCGTTCGCCCTGGCAGTACGCGGCGGCCTTCGTCGTGGGCCTGGGTCGCGCGGAGGCGGCCACCCTGGCGCCGATCTTGTTCTTCCTGAACTGGCGCGAGGACGGGCGCTTCTGGCGCCACGCGATCCTCGGCGCCCTGGCTTCGACGGGGCTGCTGGCGTGGACGGCGCTGGGTGCCTTCCTGGGCAAGGGCCAGAGCTTCTACCTGGAGCTGATGGAGGGCATGGGCTGGCGTCCCGAGCCCGCCTTTGCGTTGCGCGCGCTGCGCGAGTCGTTCGCCTTCCTCAACGTCTCCTCCCCGCTCCTGCTGGCGCTCGGTCTGCTGCTGGTGGGCGTGCCCATCGCCTTCGGCGTGGCCAGCGGTCTGCGCCGCTTCCGCCGCGACGCGCTCCTGATGCTGTGCTTCTTCGGCGTGGCGACCGCGGTGGTGGCGGCCTTTGGCGTCAACAAGGCTCGCTACGCCTATCCAGTCCTTTGGATTCCACTGCTCTTCTGCGCCCACGGCCTGGTGCGGCTCTGCGACGGTGCGACGCAGCAGCTGGCCCGGCGCCTGCCCGAGAGCGCGGGGCCCGCGCTGCTGGGCGCCGCCTGCCTGGTGTGGGCGGGCGTCCTGGCGTTCTGGATGTCGGTGCTCGGCGGGCGGCCGAGCCTGGCGCTTCCCGCGCTGGATGCCGGCTACGTTCTGGCCTGCGTGGGCATCGCGGTCTGGGCGCTGCTGCGCAACGCATCGCCACCCACCGTTCTGCGCCGCACGGCCGCATTCATCGCGCTGGCGTTCCTCAGCAGCGCGATGGTGTCGGGAGTCGCGCGCAAGAAGCTGGAGCTTCACGAGGTCTATCATGCGAACTACGCGTCCTGGACGCTGGCGCACTGGCTGGAAGAGAATCTGGGGCCCGACGAGCGAATCATCGTGCTGTCGCGCAAGCACATCCTCCACCTGGTGGATCTTCCCAAGGATCGGCTCGGCTCCTTCGCCAAGGTGAAGGCCGAGGACCCGGCGGGGCTGGCGGCCTACATGCGCGATGACGGATACGAGCTGGTGGTGTGGACCCACCGCGGCGACGTGACCAATCGCTCGGCGGCGTACTACCACCGGCGCCTGGGGGTCGCGCTGGCCGAGGCGTTCCGCGACGGCGCTGTGGTGCCCGGCTTCCAGCACGTCGCCACGCTCCCGGTGCCCGAGGAGGCCGACAGCTCCGACGTGCAGGTCTACCGGCTGCAACCGTGAGCGATCACCCTCCGCTGCGCGCCGTTCTCTTCGACCTGGACGGAACCCTGTATCACCAGCCGCCTCTGCGCGCGTTGATGGTGCTGGAGCTGGCGACCCTCTTCCTGCGCGGCTCGCCGGCTGCGGCGCAGCGCACGCTTCGCGGCCTTTCGGCCTTTCGCAGCGTGCGCGAGGAGCTGCGCGGCGTCGAGCGAGACACGCCGTTGGAGCGCCTCCAGTATGAGGCCGCGGCGCAGCGGGCGGGAGTCCCGGTCGCCGAGCTCGAAGGCTGGGCGCATGAGTGGATCGAGGAACGCCCGCTCAAGCATCTGCATCGCTGCCGGCGACGCGGCCTGGTGGACCTGTTGGACAGCCTTCGCGACCGCGGCCTGCGCGCGGGTGTCTTCTCCGATCATCCGGTGCGGTCCAAGCTGCAGGCGCTGGGCGTCTCCGACGCCATGGAGCCCCAGCTCTGCGCCACCGACGACGAGATCGACGCCTTCAAGCCGCACCCTCGCGGTTTCCAGCGCGCCTGCGAACTCTGGGGCCTGGAACCCGCCCAGGTCCTCTACGTGGGCGACCGCGTCGAGATCGACGGAGCGGGTGCGGCGCGAGCCGGCATGCCTTGCGCGATCCTCGAACGCAGCCCTACTCTCCTCCGCCGGGGGGCCGCTGCGATCCGCGCGACCGGGGATCCCGTCCGCGTGTCCTCCCTCTCGGAGCTGCTCCATGGAATCGACCGCCGCCGTGCCTGAGTCGGGCCGCATCTGGCCCTACGTCCAGATCGCGCGGGTCGATCATTGGTTCAAGAACGTCTTCATGCTCCTGGGCGTAGCGGTCGCCTACTTCCTCGACCCCGCCAACGTCACCTTCGCGGCCCTGCCCAAGGTGTTGCTCGCCCTGCTGGCCGCCTGTCTGGTGGCGTCCAGCAACTACGTGATCAACGAGTTGCTGGATGCGCCCCAGGACCGCCTGCATCCCGTCAAGCGCACTCGTCCCGCGGCCGCGGGTCTGATCAAGACTCCCATCGCGCTGGCCGAATGGCTGCTGCTGGCGACCGCCGGCATCGGAGCCGGCTGGCTCGCGCATCCCACCGTGGCGGCTACGGCTCTCGCGTTCTTCATTGCCGGCGTCGTCTACAACGTCCCGCCGCTCCGCACCAAGGAGCTTCCCTACCTGGACGTCCTGTCGGAGTCGATCAACAACCCGATTCGCCTGCTGCTGGGCTGGTTTGCCGTTGACCAGAGCTCGGTGCCGCCGGTGTCGCTCTTCATCGCCTATTGGATGGCCGGCGCGTTCTTCATGGCCATCAAGCGACTGGCCGAGTATCGGCGCATCGACGACAAGGAGGTCGCCGTCGCGTACCGCCGCTCCTTCCGCCACTACAACGAAGAGCGACTCATGGTGAGCCTCTTCTTCTACGCGGTGATGGCGGGACTCTTCACCGGCGTGTTCATCGTTCGCTACAAGCTGGAGCTGATCCTGGCTCTGCCTCTGGTGGGCGGTTTCTTCGCCTACTACATGAAGATCGGCCTGCAGGCGGACAGCCCCGTGCAGAACCCGGAGAGATTGCACCGCGAACGCGGCTTTCTGGTGTACGCGCTGCTCTGCGCGGCCGTGTGCCTGGTCCTGATGCTGAGCCACATCCCGGCGCTGTACGAGATGTTCAACGTGCCGGCGGCCCAGACCGCGCCCCTCTGGACCCTGGACTGAACCCCCGTCCCTGCTCTAGGTGCTCGGCTTGCGCTGGGAGAGCCAGCGCAGGATGGCGATGACTGCGTCCACGTTCGGCAGCCGGCGGTCCGCATCCGTGTCGGTGCCGGTCGGGCCTACGCGGAAGGTGGCGGCCATGCCGTGGAAGATCCGGAACGCGTCCTCATCGGTCTGGTCGTCGCCGATGTAGATCACCCGCACGTGATCGGGCCAGGAGGGTCCGTAGCGCGAGCGCAGCACGTGCAGCACCGCACGGCCCTTGTCCCAGCCGATGGGAGGTCGCGCCTCTACCGCCAGGTGGGCGTCGCGCGCCTGGAATCCCGCCTCGATGATGATCTCGCGCGCCCGCTCCGCCAGCGGCATCGGATCGCCGGTCACCGGCCGGTAGTGCCAGGTCAAGGTGTGGCCCTTCTGCTCGACCCAGGCTCCGTCGGAGCAGACCTCTTCCAGCGCCTCGCCCAGGTCGGCGATGCGGCCCCGGTAGTGCTCCACGTCCTCGTGCTGGAAGTCGGGAAGGCCCGGCGCGCGCACCTCCAGGCCGTGATTGCCCGCGTAGGTGACGTCCTTCAACCCGACCATGTTCTCGACGTTGTCGATGGAACGCCCGCTGACGATGCCCACCTCGGTGTCCTTGCGGTCCACCAGGGTGCGCAGCAGCTTGCGAACCTGCGGCGACAGCACGGCGGCGTCCGGGTGATCCACCAGGGGCGTCAACGTTCCGTCGTAGTCCAGGAAGAGCGCCAGGCGATAGTCCCTCAGGAACGGTTCCAGCCAGCTGGCCACCTCCTCGTCGGTCAGGGGCGTCAGCTCTGCAGCCCCCGCCGCCGCCTCATCCAGGAACAAGCTGACCCAGGCCTCCACGTTGTCACGCCGCTCGCGGCGGCGCAGCGAGGCGATGCGCGAGCGCCGCTCCGGCTCTTCCATGGTGAGCGCCCGGTGGATGGCCTCGGCGGTCTCGTCCAGGTTGTAGGGGTTGACCTGGATCGCCTCGCGCATGGTGGCGGCAGCGCCCGCCAGCTCCGAGAGCACCAGGACGCCGGGATCTTCCACCTGGCACGCCACGTACTCCTTGGCCACCAGGTTCATGCCGTCGCGTAGCGGAGTCACCAGCGCTACGTCGGCGTCGCGGTACATGGCCGCCAGCCGCTCCTGCGGGACGGCGCGGTACAGATAGCGGATCGGAGACCAGGTGGCGGTGGCGAAGCGCCCGTTCACCCGGCCCACCAACTCGTCGATCTCGCGCTTGAGGTCGCGGTAGTCGGCCACCTGAGAGCGGCTGGGCACCGCGAGCTGCAACAGCACCACCTTGCCGCGGTGGTCGGGGTGGAGTTCCAGCAGGCGCTCGAAGGCCTTGATGCGGTCCGGGATGCCCTTGGTGTAGTCGAGCCGGTCTACGCCCAGTACCACGCGCTCGCCGTCGCGGCCCTCGCGCGCCGGGGGGGCTTCGCGGGAGCGCTCGTCGAATAGGTCGAAGTCGATGCCCAGCGGGAAGGATTCCACGCGTACGACGCGCCCCGCATAGTCGATCAGACCCTCCGTCCGGTCCACCCGAGCGCCCAGTCGCTTCTCGACGCAGTCGAGGAAGTTCTGCACGTAGCCGTCGACGTGGAAACCGATCAGGTCGCAGGCCAGGATGCCGCCCAGCACATCGCGCGACCAGGGCAGGAGCCGGAAGATGTCCCAGGGAGGGAACGGGATGTGCAGGAAGAACGCCAGGCGTGCGTCGGGAGCCTCGCGGCGCAGGAACTCGGGCACCAGCATCAGGTGGTAGTCGTGCACCCACACCAGGCCGCCTCCCGCCGAGGGGAGCGCCGCCGCGGCGAAGCGCTTGTTGACCCGCTCGTAGGTCTGCCAGTCGCGTCGGTCGAAGACCGCCCGAGCCGGCAGCGAGTGGCACAGGGGCCAGAGGGCCCGGTTGGAGAAGCCGTGGTAGTAGCGGTTCACCTCGCTGTCGCTGAGGGAGACCGGGGCGATGGCGTAGGGCTCGTCTCCGGCGGGTAGCTTCTCGCCCTTGCGCAGCTCGATTCCGGGCCAGCCGATCCAGGTGCCGCCTCGCGCTCGGAGCGCGGGGCCGAGCGCGGAGATCAGGCCGCCCGAGGAAGGCTTGAGGTCCAGCTTGCCGCGCGAACGGTGCACGGTGAACGGCAGCCGGTTGCTCATCACCAGGATCGGTGCGTCGTCCGTCCGCCTCTGCCGCTGTCTGCCTGTACGTCGCCGCGCCGTCACAGCCCGGAAGGTAGCGTGATAGAGTCGGCCTGCCGGGAGTCGAGCGGAGGAAATAATGGGAGCGATCATCGATCTTGCCGAACGAAGCTGGCAGGGCGACTTCGTCGGCCGGGCGACAGGCCTGATGCGTCCCAGCTTCGAGACGGAGGAGATCGCTCCGGGGCTGGTGTTTCTGCAGGGCTTTGCCAACGTGAGCGCCCTGCGCAGCGACGCCGGGCTGGTCCTGGTGGATACGGGCGCCTATCTCACCGCAGCCCGCAGCTTCGAGGCCATCCGGCGGGTCGAAACGGCGCGCCTGCACGCTGCCGTGTACACCCATGGCCACGTGGATCACGCTTTCGGTCTACCGCCCTTCCTGGAGGAGGCCCGGGAGCAGGGCGCACCGCGCCCCCGGATCGTGGGGCACCGCAACCTGGTGGGGCGTTTCGATCGCTACCGCAAGACGCGGGGCTACAACGCCTGCATCAACCAGCGCCAGTTCTCGCTGCCGCGCGAGCTCGAGTGGCCCGAGCGCTACGAGTATCCCGACGTCACCTACGATGCCGAGATGACGCTGGAGGCCGGCTCTACCCGCCTCGAGCTGCGCCACGCCCGGGGCGAGACCGACGATCACACCTGGGCCTGGTGGCCCGAGCACAAGGTGGTCTTCACCGGCGACCAGTTCGTCTGGGTCACGCCCAATGCGGGCAATCCCCAGAAGGCGCAGCGCTACCCGGACGAATGGGCGGCGTCCCTGCGAGAGATGGCATCCCTGGATCCGGAGGTCCTGGTGCCCGGCCACGGCCCGCCCGTCCTGGGCGCGGATCGCGTCGCGCAGGCGCTGTGCGAGACGGCCGAGTGGCTCGAGCACCTGGTGAGTGAGACCTTGGAACGCATGAACGCCGGCGCCGAGCTGGACGCGATCCTGCACGAGGTGCGTCCACCGGCCCACCTGGCCGAGCGGCCCTATCTGCAGCCGGTCTACGACGATCCCGAGTTCGTGGTGCGCAACATCTGGCGCCTCTACGGCGGCTGGTACGACGGCAGCCCGTCGCACTTGCGGCCGGCGCAGGAGTCGGACCTCGGCCGGGAGGTGGCACGCCTGGCCGGCGGCGTCGATGCGCTGGCGGCGCGTGCCCGCGCGTTGGGCCGGTCGGGCGAGCTGCGCCTCGCGGCGCATCTGGCCGACTGGGCCGTCCGTGCGGAGCCCGGCAACGACGAGGCCCATGCCGTTCGGGCGGAGATCTACGAGGCGCGTGCCGGGAAGTCCCGGGCCCTGATGAGCAAGGGCGTCTTCAACGCCGCGGCTCGGGAGTCGCGCGAAAAGGCCGGAGGCGACGGGGCCTAGCCGCAGCGTGCTGCGGGGCCCGGCGCGGCGGCGGCGTTCGGTACCATCCACGCGGAATGGATCCCGTCCCCTGGCTCGAAGCGGTTGCGCGCGCGCCCGAGACGGCCGCGCCGGACCCGGACGCGGCCCGTGCGGTTGCCGAGGCGCTGCGCGCTCGGCCGCCTTTTCCCGAGCCCGCGGAGCTGCTGGCGGCGCCGTCGCGGCGCGATCCCGTCGCGGTGCACCTGGGCGGCCTGGAAGAGGCGCTGGCGCTCGACGATCCGATCGCTCGCGCCCGCGCGCGTTTCCTCGCCACCTGGTTGTTGCATCTGCTGGAGCCGGACGATGTTTCCCGCTTTCCGCTGGTGACGGTCGTGGTCCCCGTCTACAACGCCGCGCATCTGGTGGGTGAGGCGGTGGCCAGCGCCCTGGCGCAGACCTGGCCCGCGCTGGAGGTGGTGGTCGTCGACGACGGCTCGTCCGACGAGCCCGAAGCGGCGCTGGCGGACGCGTTGGCGGGCGGACGAGTTCGCATCGTGCGCCAGGAGAACCGCGGCGCCGCGGGGGCGCGCAACACCGGCATCGGGGAGGCTCGGGGCGCGTTCGTGCACTTCCTGGATGCCGACGACGCCATGGATACCGACTCCGTGGAACGCAAGCTGGCTGCGCTGCGCGCGGTCCCCGAAGCCGAGTTGTGCGTCAGTCGCTACCGCGCGCAGGGCGGAGAAGCGCCCGGCGACGAGGCGCCGCGCGGCACGCGTCTGGGTGACGGCCTGTGCCCCACCCGCGACCTGCTCGCCACCTGGGTGCGCCGCTACCCCTTCCAGACCAGCACGGTCCTGGTTCCGCGCTGGATCCTGCTGGAGACGGGTCCCTGGGATGAGGACTTCTCGATCCCCCACTCGGACGCGTCGGATGCGCTCTACTGGTTCCGGCTGGGCCTGCGCGGCACGCGGGTGATCGCGCTGGATGCGGAGCTGGGAACGCGGCGTTTCCGCGAGGGCAGCCTCACCACCCACGAAACGCCCCTGGGTCCGATCCTGTTCATGACCACGCTGCTCCGGCTGCTGGAACAGCCGGAGCGCTGGCCCTATGCGGGGCCCCTTCTGGTGAGGATGCAGGGGCGCGATCGCTGGGGTTGGATCGAGACTTCGGAGGATCCGCGTCTGGCCGAGCTGCGCGAGCGTCTGCTGGAGCGCGTCGGAGAGCTCGGCCAGGAGCCCGTCGACGGACGCTCGGGCCGCCTGCCCCTGCTGCTGCTGCGCCTGCACGTGCCCGGCGCGACGACGGGGGACCAGGATGGGCGCGGGGTCTATCGCGCGCGCCTGGCCCAGGCCGTCGATGCGGCCCTGGAAACGGCGCCCGGGTTGACCAGGGAGGACCTGCGCCTGTGGCTGGGCGTTCCGGGGACGCCGCCGCCGCCCGAGGAGAACCAGCCGGCCATCGCAGCCCTGGCGCGCTGGCTGGAGGGCTGCGCGGCGGACGGCGCCCTGCCGGTGCCGCGAGCCGAGCTGGCCGCCCTGGCCTCCCGGCTGGGCGAGGACCCGCGCCGGCGCGGGCTGGTGCTGCTGGGCCGCGCCCCCACGGCGTTGTCGGGCCGGCTGGCCTGGCGCGCGGAGCGCGTCCGGCGCCGGTTCCTGGGGGCGATGCGTTGAGCGGCGCGGCCGTCGATGTGGTGGTGGTTCCGGACTTCGCCGGCTCGGGCCGTCGCATCTTCGAGGCGCGCACGCTGCTCTTCCTGGGATCCTGGCTCGAGCACCGGGGCGCCTCGCGCGATTGGCCGCTGCATCTGGTCTGCATCGGCGATCCCCCCGCCGGGGTGGCCGCCCTGGCCGAGCGCTGTGGCGCGCAGGTCTCGACCCGCCTCGAGCTCACCCTGCGTGGCCAGCGCTACCTCAACAAGCTGCGCGGACTCGAGGTGGAGAGCGCCACCGGGCGCATCCTGCTGCTGGACGCCGATACCGTGGTGCTGAATGATCTGGCGCCGGCGTGCGCGAACCTGAAGGGCTTCGCCGCCCTGGATGCCGCCACCAACCGCATCCCGTGCGCGCTCTGGGAAGAGCTCTACGAACTGGCCGGCACCGAACCGCCCGAGGCGCGTGTGCTTCCGCTGATCGCCCAGCTGGAGGATGCGCTTCCGCCCAGCGTCATGCGCGAGCCCTTCCGCGAGGCGATTCCGGCTCACTACAACACGGGCGTGCTGCTGGTCCCGTCCGACTGCCGGCTGCGCGAGCACTGGGAGCGCGTCGCGCGCCTGCTGGACGAGCGCTACACGGGAGTCGACGAGCAGCACGATCACATCGTGCGCAACGACCAGCCCAGCCTGTCGGTGGCGGTTGCGCTGCTGCGCGACGACGGCGTGCCGTTGGTATCGCTTCCCTACCCGCTGCACGGCTTCGACCTGCTCTACGCGGCGGGCGTCCTGAGCTACGAAGAGACGGCCGCCTACCACGCCAAGACGTTCTTCCGTCGCGACAAGAAAGCGGTTGTGCTCGATCCGCTGCGGGAGGTGGATCTGTACCGCCACAGCCAGGTACCGCGCCTCTACCCCGAGTCGGGCCGCCAGCGCCTCGCCCGCCGGCTCCGCGGCCGCGCCCACCCCGCGCGAGCCGACTCCATCCTGCGCTTCTGCCGGCGCATGAAAGAGCTGACCCGAACCTACGTCCTCCCCGGCCTCACCTGACCTGCACCCAGTACCACTCCTGCATTCAGGGACGTTCCTGCATAACTGCACGCGGTACCACTCCTGAACCAGGACTGACCCTTTGTGCAGTTATGCAGGAACGTCCCTCTATGCAGTCCCTCTGTGCACGTCTCCGCTGAGCTCTGCGGAGATCTCGCCGAGGGGGCCGAGGTCGGCTCGGATGCGGTCGCCGGTGCGCACGGAGATCGGCATTACCAGGGAGCCGGCGATGATGCGTTCGCCTGCGACGAGCCGTTCGCCGAAGCTGCCCAGGGTGTCGGCCACGTGGCGCACCACCTCCGCCAGGTCGGCCGGCACCAGGTTCATGTCGCCGTGGACGACTTCCTCGTCGTTCTTCCAGGCTCTGGCGGTCACGCCCTCCAGGCTCGGCCCCTCGCGGCCGGTTTCATCGCTCCCGAACACGACTGCGTGGTGGAAGATGTCGTGGGCCAGGATGGTCTCCACGCCATCGAAGGAGCGGGCGAAGTCCACGAACTCCAGCGCCGGAAGGATGCGACCGATGGCCGCTCGGGCGGCGTCGAGATCGCCGCCGGGCGGCACGTCCGCCGACAGCTCGATGGCGATCTCCACCTCGGCCCGGGCGTCCATGCCGCTCTCCAGCGCCACGGATCGCCCCGGCTCGATCTCGGAGCGCTCGCGCAGGTGGCCGACCAGAGTCGCTTGGAGGCCGAAGCGCGCCTGGGCGCGTGGATCGTTGAAGCCGATCTTCCAGCCCACCCGCCGGCCGCCGTCGCCGACCTCGCGCCGCCAGCTCTCGAGCTGGCGCTCCATGCCCCTGCGGATCTCGTCGTTCACCGGCAGAACTCCTCGGCGGGAAGGTAGTCGCTGCCTCGCGACTCGCGAGCGGCCGCCCCCGGGGACGCGTGGTAGCTTCCCGCACCATGCCGGAGCCCCGCTTCCAGGCCGTTGCCCCCCTGGTCGACTTTCCCGAAGTCGAGGCGCGCATCCGCGCCTTCTGGAAGCAACAGGACGTCTTCCACCGCACCTTGTGGCGTCGCGAAGGTGCGCCCCGCTTCGTCTTCTACGAGGGCCCGCCGACGGCCAACGGCCTGCCCCACAACGGTCACGCGCTCACGCGCGTGATGAAGGATGTCTTCCCCCGCTACAAGACCATGCGCGGCTTCCACGTGCCCCGGAAAGCCGGCTGGGACACCCACGGGTTGCCCGTCGAGACCGAGGTGGAGAAGGAGCTCCGCATCAAGGGCAAGGCGGCGATCGAGGCGTACGGCGTCGAGCGCTTCGTGCGCCGCTGCCAGGAGAGCGTCTTCCGCTACACCGAAGAGTGGACGCGATTCACCGAGCAGCTCGGCTTCTGGGTGGACATGGAGGATGCCTACGTCACCTATCACAAGCCCTACGTGGAGAGCGTCTGGTGGGCACTGGCCCAGCTTCACGAACGCGGGCTCCTGTATCGCGGGCACAAAGTGGTGTGGTGGTGGGCCCAGGGCGGGACTGCGCTTTCCGCGGCGGAGGTGGGGCAGGGCTACAAGACGGTGGACGACCCCTCGGTCTACGTGCGCTTTCCGTTGGTCGACGATCCGGAGACGTCGCTGCTGGTCTGGACCACCACGCCGTGGACCCTTTCCTCCAACATGTTCGCCGCCGTGAAGGCGGATGTTTCCTACGCAGTGGTGCGCGACGAAACCGGGAAGCTGGTGGTGGCCGAAGCGCTGTTGCCCGCCCTGGCGGAGAAGGTGGGGCGCGAGCTCCCGGTGGAGCGGATCCTGCCCGGCGCAGAGCTGGTGGGCCGCCGCTACGCGCCGCCCTTCGACTGGTACGCCGGCGACCCCGCCCTCGATGGGCTGTGGCGTGTGGTGGCGGCGGACTTCGTGGAGCTGGACGCCGGCACCGGGATCGTGCACGCGGCTCCGGCCTTCGGCGAAGTGGACTTCGACTTGCTGAAGCAAGAGCAGGCTCGCGACCCGGAGCTGCCGCTGCTGTGCGCCGTGCGCCCCGACGGCGGCTTCGATCCCGAGCGGGCGCCGGCTCCCTACGCCGGCCGCTGGGTCAAGGATTGCGACCGCGATCTGATCCGCGAGCTGCGCGAGCGCGGCCTGCTCTGGCACGCCGAGACCTACCGCCACGAGTACCCGTTCTGCGAGCGCTCGCCCGACGACGCGCTGATCCAGTACGCGCGCCCGGCCTGGTACATCCGCACCACCGAGAAGGTGGAGCAGGCGCTGGAGAACAACCGCCAGATCCAGTGGCTGCCGGAGCCAGGAGGGTCGCTTCGGCGACTTCCTGCGCAACAACGTGGACTGGGCGCTCTCGCGCGAGCGCTACTGGGGCACGCCGCTCAACGTCTGGATCAACGAGGAGACCGGTGCCATCGACGTGCCGACGTCGGCCGAGGAGATCCGCCAGCGCAACCCGGATGCCTTCTCGGGCTTCGACGACGCCAAGGCGGCCGACCCCGGGCTCTCCGAGCACCTTATGGTGCACAAGCCCTGGATCGACCAGGTAACCTGGACGAAGCCCGGCGAGCCTGGCATCTACCGCCGGGTTCCCGAGGTCATCGACGTCTGGTTCGACTCGGGGTCCATGCCCTTCGCCCAGTGGGGCTGGCCGCACACCGGCGACGCCGAGTATGCCGAGGCGCGCTGCGCGGACTTCATCAGCGAGGCCGTCGACCAGACCCGCGGCTGGTTCAACTCCCTGCTCTGGGTCTCCACGCTGCTCTTCCCCGACGCGCCGGATCCCCAGCCGTACAAGACCTGCATGGTTCTGGGCCTGATCTGCGACCGTGAGGGCCGCAAGGAGAGCAAGAGCAAGGGCAACTACGTGACGCCGGACGTGATCCTGGAGCGGGTCCGACTGGAGTGCGCGCCCATCGACGCCGAAGCCGATCCGCCGCCCCACGGCGGCCGAAGCCGATCCGCCGCCCCACGGCGAGGCGCGCATCGCGCGCGAGGAGTACGAGAGCCTGGATTTCAGCGGTGAGTCCACGGCCGTGCGCCTGTACCGCGGCGATGACGAGGCCCGGGGCGTCGACGTGCTGCTGCGCCCCGCGCGCCTGCCGCGACGGCTGGTGGAGCTCTCCGAACGGGACCGGGCGGCGCTGGGCGTCGAGTTCGCGCCTCACGGCCGGGGAACCTTGCCGCGCGAAGTGGCCGATCTGCCACACGACCACAAGGTCTGGATCGAAGATCCGGCGGCGGCGGCGCCCGGCGCCGATGCCTTCCGCTGGTTCTTCTTCGCGGCGAACCCACCCTGGAACAACACCCGGCTCTCGCTGGGCGCCGTGCGAGCGTTGCAGCGCGAGCTTCCGCTGAAGCTGCGCAACGTCTACGCGTTCTTCACCATCTACGCCAATATCGACGGCTTCGATCCCTCGGACGAGACCGGGCGCCGGCAGCCTGCGGAACGCGCGCTGCTGGACCGCTGGATTCTCTCGGAGCTGGCGCTGACCACGCGCAAGGTCACCGAGTGGATGGACGCGTATCGCGTCTACGAAGCCACCGGCGTGCTCACGGACTTCGTGGATGCGCTCTCCAACTGGTACGTGCGCCGCAGCCGCGACCGCTTCTGGGCGCCCGGGCTCGAGCCCGACAAGCTGGACGCCCACTGGACGCTCTACGAGTGCCTGGTCCACGTCGCGCGGCTGCTGGCGCCCTTCCTGCCCTTCGCCACCGAGGAGATCTGGCAGAACCTGTCCCGGCGGCCCTTCCCGGACTCGGACGAGCTGTCGGTGCACCTGTGCGACTACCCGGAGCCGGACGTCGAGGCCGTGAACGAAGAGCTGTCGCGGGTGATGGCCGTGGTGCGCAGCCTGGTCTCCATGGGGATGCAGGTGCGCACCGCCGAGCGGCTGCGGGTGCGGCAGCCTCTGGAGGCGGCCGAGGTGGTGCTGGCCGATCCCGAGCTGGAGTCCGCCCTGGCCCGCCACGAGGACCTGGTTCGCGAGGAGCTCAACGTCAAGGCGCTCCACTTCGTGCCGAAGGCGGACGAGTACGTGCGCTACGTGGTGAAGCCCAATTTCCGCGCCCTGGGGCCGCGGGTGGGCAAGCGCATGCCCGCCGTGAAGGCGGCGTTGGCCGATGTCGACGGGGCAACGCTGTTGCGCGCGTTGGAGACCGACGGCCGGGTGAGCATCGACGCGGGCGGCGAAGCCGTCGAGCTGGGCCCCGAAGAGATCGCCGTCTCGCTGGAGGCGCGCGAAGGCTTCGCGGCCGCCTCGGGCGCCGACGGCGTGGTGGTCCTGCGCACGGCGCTGACGCCGGAGCTGGTGGACGAAGGCCTCTATCGCGAAGTGCTGAACCGGGTGCAGACCTTCCGCAAGGAGCTGGACCTCGAGTACACCGGGCGCATCCGGCTCACCCTGGACGGGGCCGGGGCCCTGCTGGACGCGGTGCGCCCGCGCGAAGCCGATCTGGCGCGAGAGACCCTGGCGGTGGCCGTGGCGCTGGGCCAGGCGCCGGCCGCCGGCGCCCATGTGCGCGAGGTGCAGATCGACGGCCAGCGGCTCACGCTGGGCCTCGTCCCGGACTGATGGCGGGAGTCGACGAGGACGCGGTCCGCAACGTCGGGCGGGTGCGCTTCGCGTCCGGCTCGGCCGAGTCCTCCGAGGACCAGGTGGCTCGGGAGGAGCCCCTGGAGATCCAGATCGGCAGTGCGCCGCTGGGCGTGGTGATGCGCACGCCGGGGGCCGACGAAGAGCTGGCCCTGGGGTTCCTGCTCACGGAACGGGTGGTCGCCTCCCCCGACGAAGTGCTCTCGGTCCGCCACTGCACCATCGCACCCGATCCCGAGGGAGCGGACAACGTGATCCGCGCCGTCCTGGCCGAAGGCGTGGATGTCGATTTCGAGGCGCTGCGTCGCAACCTCTTCGCCAATGCCAGCTGTGGAATCTGCGGCAAGGCGACCATCGAGAACGCGCTGCGCATGGCTCCGCCCCTGGACGACCGGTCCCGCTTCTCCGCTGCGCTCTTCGCCGAGCTGCCCGGGCGAGTGCGCTCCGCCCAGCGCGTCTTCGACGCCACCGGCGGGCTGCACGCCGCGGCCCTGTTTGCAGCGGATGGAAGCCTGCTGGCGGTGCGCGAGGATGTGGGTCGCCACAACGCGGTGGACAAGGTGGTGGGCTGGGCCGCGCGCGCGGGCCGACTTCCCCTGCGCGGCCACCTGCTCATGGTTTCCGGCCGCATCTCCTACGAGATCGTCCAGAAGGCGCTGGCCGCGCGCATCCCCCTGGTGGCGGCCGTGTCTGCGCCTTCGTCGTTGGCGGTCGAGCTGGCCGCCGAAGCGAACATGGCGCTGGTGGGGTTTCTGCGCGGTGATGGCTTCAATGTCTACGGGGACCGGGAGCGCGTGGAAGGCTAGCCCGCTAGCCCGCTAGGGGGGCTGCGACCGCCTTCGTCGCCACCACCCAGGTGACCCAGCTTCCGAACTCGGTCGAGTCGAGCGGGATCAGCCCGTGGTCGGCCAACGCCGACGAGAAGGTCGCCGCGTCGAAGCGGTCCTCGAGCGGGTGGTCGAGCAGACGCCGGACCAGCGGGTTGTGGATGAAGTCGGAGAGGATTTCCTCGGCATAAAAGTGCCCGCCCGGCTTGAGCACTCTGCGCACTTCCGCCAGCGCATCCCGCCAGTGGGGAATGTGGTGGATGATGCCGAAGTCGAAGACCGCGTCGTAGCATGCATCCGGCGCGGCGATCGCCGTCGCGTCGCCCACCCAGATGTGCGCCCGGTCGCCGTAGCCGGCCACGCGGCGTCGGGCCTGCTCGACCATGCGCGGATCCAGATCGAAGGCGTCCACCCGGTCGGCCCCGAAGACCTCGAAGATGAGCTGCGTTCCCACGCCGCGGCCGCAGCCGATCTCGAGGGCCGAGCCTCCTTCCAGAGCGCCTCCCATGCGCAGCAGCCGGCGTGCTTCGAAGTGGCGCTGGATCGAGGCGCGCAGGGAGTTGTTCATCATCGCGTACTCGACACGGTTCAGGCGCACGAATGCCTCCTTTCGGAGCGGTCTCGGTGCCCGACAAGAAGCATATCACTTGCCTCGCTGGGGTAGAATCGTCCGAGGAGCACAGGAGGATCGATGGCCGGGAGCTCGGACGGCTCCGCCGCGGGCGGGATGGGCGCAGCCGTTTCGGCGCTGCGCTTCGCCGTCGAGCGGGTCGGCCCCGTGGGCGCGCTTGATCTGCTGCGCCACGTGAACCAGGCCGAGGGCTTCGATTGCCCGGGCTGCGCCTGGCCGGATCCGAGGCCGCGTACCTCGCTGGAGTTCTGCGAGAACGGCGCCAAGCACGTAGCTCACGAAGCGACCCGGAAGCGCGTCACGCCGGCGTTCTTCACCGAGTGGACGCTGAAGCGGCTCCTCGATCAGAGCGATGCCTGGCTGGAGGCCCAGGGGCGGCTCACCGAGCCGATGCTGCGCCGAGCCGGCTCCGACCGTTACGAGCCGATTGCCTGGCAGGATGCTTTCGCCCACATTGCGAGGCACCTGCGTGCCCTCGACACGCCCGAGCAGGCGGTCTTCTATGCCTCCGGCCGGACCAGCAACGAGGCCGCCTTCCTGTGGCAGCTGTTCGTGCGCGAGCTGGGCACCAACAACCTTCCGGACTGCTCCAACCTGTGTCACGAGTCCACCAGCATCGCGTTGAAGGAAGCCATCGGAGTCGGCAAGGGGACCGTCGGCCTCGAGGACTTCGGCAAGGCCGATGCGATCTTCGTGATCGGGCAGAACCCGGGGACCAACCACCCGCGCATGTTCACCACCCTGCTCGAAGCCAAGCGGCGCGGCTGCAAGGTGGTGAGCATCAATCCCCTGCGCGAGCGCGCGCTGCTGCGCTTCAGCCATCCCAAGGACCCGTTGTCCATGCTGCGGGGCGGCACGTCCATCACGGACCTCTACGTCCAGGTCCGCGTCGGCGGCGACGTGGCCCTTCTCAAGGCGCTGCTGAAAGAGCTGCTGGAGATGGAGGGGCGCGCGCCCGGGTCGGTGGTCGACTGGAGCTTCGTTCGGCGCCACACCGAGGGCTTCGAGGCGCTGTGCGACGACGTGAGCGCGAGCTCCTGGGGCGATCTGTTGCAGGCCTCGGGTGCGTCGCGGGACGACGTTCGCGCCATGGCGCGCCTCTACGCCGAGGCCCGCCGCGTCATCGTGTGCTGGTGCATGGGGCTGACGCAGCACCCCAACGCGGTGGCCAACGTGCAGCAGATCGTCAACCTGGTCCTGCTGCGCGGCAACATCGGGGTGCCGGGCGCCGGCGTCTGCCCCGTGCGCGGTCACAGCAACGTCCAGGGCGATCGCACCATGGGGATCACGTCCAGGCCGGCCCCGGCGTTCCTGGAGCGGTTGGGTCGCGAGTTCGGCTTCGAGCCGCCGCGGCGCCCGGGCTTGGACGCCGTGGACGCGATTCGCGCCATGTCCGACGGTCGCGTCCGGGCCTTCCTGTCCATGGGGGGCAACTTCGCCGTCGCCACGCCGGACGCGGAGCTGACCCACGCGGCTCTGCGCCGCTGCGCACTGACCGTCCAGATCTCCACCACCTTGAACCGTTCCCACCTGGTCTGCGGGGAAGAGGCGCTTCTATTGCCCTGCCTCGGTCGCACCGAACGCGACGAGCAGGCGCTCGGCTTGCAGACGGTGTCCGTGGAGAACAGCATGAGCGTGGTGCATCCATCGCGGGGAAGCCGCGAGCCGGCGTCTGTGCACCTGCACAGCGAGCCCGCCATCGTGGCCGGCCTGGCGCGCGCGGTGCTGGGCCGGGACAGCCGTGTCCCGTGGGAGGAGCTGGTGGAGGACTACGACCGCATCCGTGAGCGCATCGCGGCCGTGGTGCCCGGTTGCCAGGACATGAACCGGCGCCTGCGTCAGCCGGGCGGCTTCGTGCTGCCCAGCGGGGCGCGCACCCGGAGCTTCGATACGCCGTCGGGGAAGGCCCTGTTCACGATCCATCCGGTTCCGCCCGATCCGCTGCAGGACGGCCAGTTCCTGCTCATGACCATCCGCAGCCACGATCAGTTCAACACCACGGTCTACAGTTCCGACGATCGTTACCGCGGCGTTCGCGGCGACCGTCGCGTGATCCTCCTGAATGGCGACGATCTGGCCGAAGCGGGCCTGCGCGAGGGGCAGCGGGTGGATGTGACGAGCCACCACGAGGGTCAGACGCGCACGGTTCGAGGCTTCGGCCTTCGCGCCTACGACCTGCCGCGCCGCTGCGCGGCCGCCTACTTTCCCGAGGCCAACCCGCTCGTCCCCGTGGAGCGGGTGGCCGAGCGGAGCCAGACGCCCGCGTACAAGAACCTGGTCGTCAGCCTCGCCCCCAGTGGGGCCTGAGGAGAGCCCATGTGCAACGCAGTCCGGATCGTTCGCCGAGAGGGGATGGAAGGCGCGAAGGAGGTGGGACAGTGAGCCGTGCCGTCGTCGTAACCGGCGCCTCGTCCGGGATCGGGCGCGCCGCCGCGCTGCACCTGGACGCGCGGGGCTTTCACGTCTTCGCTTCGGTGCGCCGCGAACCGGACGCTACCTCGCTGCGCGGCGAGGCCAGCCCGCGTCTGCGCACCCTCATCCTGGACGTGACCGACGCCGCAAGCCTGGCGGCCGCGGCCAAGGAGGTAGGGGCCGCTGTCGGTGACGCCGGACTGGCCGGTGTGGTGGCCAACGCGGGGATCGGCGTCGGCGGGCCCATCGAGTTCGTCCCCTTGGACGAGCTTCGCAGCGTGTTGGAGGTGAACGCCGTCGGCGTCGTCGCCACGTTGCAGGCCTTTGCCCCCCTGGTGCGTCGGGCTCGCGGGCGCATGGTGGTCGTGAGCAGCAGCTCGGGGCGGCTCTCCGCACCCTTTGCCGGGCCGTACGCCGCCAGCAAGTTCGCGGTCGAAGCCCTGTGCGACGCGCTCCGCATCGAGTTGCGCCCCTTCGGCATTCACGTCGCGCTGATCGAGCCCGGCGACGTGGAGAGTCTCATCTGGGACAAGACCCAACGCTACGCCGACGAGCTGGAGGCGCGCATGCCCGAGGACGGCAAGCGCTACTACGGCGACCTGATTCCGCGTGTCCGGGAGCGCTTGGAGAAGAGCTCCCGATCCGCCTCCTCACCCGAGGGCTGCGCGCGCGCCATCGAGCACGCCCTGGCCGCGCGGCGGCCCAAGACCCGCTACCTGGTGGGCGTGGACGCGCGCATCCAGGCGGCGCTGGCCCGCTGGCTCCCCGACCGCTGGCGCGACGCCCTGCTGGACCGCCTGCTGCGCAGCGGCAAGGGCCCACTCTAGTCCGCTTCGATGTAGTCAGGGCAGGGAAGCTCGGTCCCGTCCAGGGTCTGGCACCAGCGCTATCACGGCCTGCGCGTCACGCGCCGGACTCCTGCGCGTACAGCTCGGGCAGGAAGCTCGCCAGGTGGTTCATCTCCTCGGCGCAGTGCATCAGCAGGTCCCGGCCCAGCCGCTTCGGCAGCAGCAGGCCTCGTGCCGCGCGGGTCCCCAGGAGCCGGTCCAGGGGGTTTCCCTCGGGCAGCCCGCGCATGTGGGCCTCGCCCAGCCAG
>CAMYOO010000006.1 GCA_947260035.1 uncultured delta proteobacterium | reverse complement strand
GTCCAGGTGTGGGTGCGGTCGTACTCCTCGTAGCCGAAGCCCGGCGTCTCGCGCTGCCAGGCCACCGCGCAGCGATGCTCCGACACGCTCAGCCTCCCGCTTCCAGAAGCCCCGAGTGACGCAGCAGAGCCTCTGTGGTGGGCTCGCGACCCCGGAAGGCCGTAAACACTTCCATGGGCGAACGGCTGCCGCCGAGGGCCAGGACGGTCTCCCGGTAGCGCCGGCCCGTCTCGCGCAGAGCCTCGTCTTCTTCGAGGCCGGCCTCCTCGAAGGCCGCGAAGGCGTCCGCCGAGAGCACCTCGGCCCACTTGTAGCTGTAGTAGCCGGCCGCGTAGCCGCCGCCGAAGATGTGGCCGAAGCTGCACAGGAAGCGGTCCTCGGGCAGCGGCGGAATCACCGTGGTGCGCTCTGCCACGCGGCGCTGCACGTCGAAGGGCGACTCGCCGCCCTGCGGATCGTACCCGCCATGCAGCGTCAGGTCCGTCAGCGCAAAGTAGAGCTGCCGCAGCATGGTGCTCCCCGCCATGTGATTGCGCGCCGCGCAGATCTTCTCGAAGAGCGCCTCGGGAAGAGGCTCGCCGGTCTCCACGTGCCCGGAGATGCCGCGCACCACGTCTCGCTCGTACAACCAGTTCTCCATGAACTGGCTGGGGAGCTCGACGGCGTCCCATTCCACGTTGCGGATGCCGGCGGCCAGTCCGTGCTCCACGCGGGTGAGCATGTGCTGGAGACCGTGGCCGAACTCGTGGAAGAGGGTCTCCGCCTCCCCGAAGCTCATCAGCGAGGGCTTGCCGTCCGTGGGCGGGGCCTGGTTGCACACCAGGTAGGCCACCGGAAGCCGCACGCCGCCGGGAGTCGGGGCCAGCAGGCGGCTGCGCCCCAGGCACTCGTCCATCCACGCGCCACCTCGCTTCTCGCCCGGACGGCTGTAGGGATCGAGGAAGAAGGCGGCGATGGGCTCGCCGTCGGCGTCGCAGACTCGGAAGTAGCGCACGTCGGCGTGCCAGATTGGCGCGTCTCCGTCGGCCGCCGTGATGGTCACGTCGAAGAGCCGCTGCGCCAGCGAGAAGAGCCCCTCCAGCACCTTGGGGAATGGGAACCAGGGGCGCAGATCCTCGTCGCTGTAGGCGTAGCGGCTCTCGCGCAGGCGCTCGGACCAGAAGGCCACGTCCCAGAGCGCCAGGTCCTCCGCCTCCGGCGCACCCTGCTCGCGCGCCAGGGAGCGCAGCTCTTCCAGCTCGGCACGCGCCGGCTCCAGCGACGCTCCGCGCAGCTCTTCCAGCAGTCTCTCCACCGCAGGGACATCCGGAGCCATCTTGGTGGACAGCGAGACTTCTGCGAAGTCGACGAAGCCGAGCAGCTGCGCCTCCTCGCGGCGCAGCGTCAGGATCTTCCGGATGATGGGGACGTTGTCCAGCTCGCCCGACGACGCACGGCTTACGTATGCGCGGTAGAGCGTCTCGCGCAGGTCGCGGCGCCGCGCGTGCTCCATGAAGGGGATGAAGCAGGGCGCGTCCAGACCGATGCGCCAGGGCCCGGCCTCGGCGCTGGCCTGCTCCTCGCCGGCCTCGCGCGCCAGCTGGGCGGCCAGCTGCAGCAGACTCTCCGGCAGACCCTCCACCTCGTCGGCGCTGCGCAGCGTGAGCGCGAAGGCCTTGGTGGCGTCGAGCACGTGGTTGTTGAAGTGGGTCGCCAGCTCCGCCAGCTCGAGCTGGATGGCGTTGAAGCGCTCACGCGCCTCGCCTTCCAAGCCCACACCCGACAGCCGCGCGTCGCGCAGCAACGACTCCACGATGCGGTGCTGCGCGGGATCCAGCGCGTTCCAGCCCGAGCCTTCGCGCAGCGTGCGCAGGGCGTCGTAGAGGGGCCGGCTCTGGCCCATGCGGATCCCCAGCGTGACCACCCGGGGCTGGACGGCTTCGTGCGCCTCGCGCAGGGCATCGCTGTTCTTCACGCCCATCAGGTGGCCCACCACACCCCAGGCGCGCCCGAGCCGGTCGCCCAGGAGCTCCAGGGGCTCGACGGCACTCTGCCAGGTCGGCTGGATCTCGGCTTCGAAGCGCTCGAACGCAGCCTCCAACTCTTCCAGCAACGCGCCCATGCCCGGCTCCACGTGTTCGGGGCCGATCTCGTCGAAGCGGGGCAGCCCCTCGCTCGCCAGCAGCGGATTCTCGGTAGCGGTCACAGCGCACCTTCCCTTCGCAGCGTTTCCGCCAGCGTATCGCTCAAGGCCTCTTCCACCGCGTCGCAGAAGAGCTGCGGCTGGTCGTCACGCCAGCTCGCGTCGAACCCATCCTGCCACGGAAAGTGTCCGGCTGCGTCGGGCCAGAAGCACTGGAGCAGCGGCACCTCCACATCCATGTAGTGCCAGGCGGCGTTGCCGAAGAAGACGTCCATCCAGCGCTGTTCCACGGGCCGCAACGCGCAAGGGAGCCCCTCGAAGACGCCGTCGTGCTCGCCCGGCTCGAAGACGCGGCCGGCGCGGATCAGGGCGCCCATGTGGTTCAGGGCCGCGTGCAGATCGTCCAGGGGCATCCCGAACATGGCCAGCTCCGGATGCCCGGCGGTCTCGTGCAGGCCGATGGTGTAGGCCCAGGCCGGCGCGTTGTCGTCCCCCATCACCTTGACCACGTGCCAGCCGTGCTCGGCGATGTCGGCGCGAACCCGGGCCTCGATGTCGTCGGAATCAGCCATGGAGCCCGAGAGGCTAGCGAAGCCGATGCACCCGGGGGCCGCGCCGCCGTGCGATAATCTCGCGCCTATGAGCCTCAGCGACCTGGGAAACCTGGGCGAGTTCGTGAGCGGGCTGGCGGTGGTGATCTCGCTCCTCTACCTGGCAGTGCAGATCCGCCAGAACACCCGCTCCCTGCGAGCAGGCGCCCACCAGTCCATCACCTCGCACATCGCCGAGCTGAACCGGACCATCGTGGAGAATGCCGAGGTGGCGCGGCTGATGGAGGTGGGGCTGCGCGACCTGATGGCCCTCTCGCCCGAGGACCGGCGCCGCTTCAACGCCTACAACTCGGCGCGCTTCCGCCACTACGACAACCTCTACTACCAGTACCGGGCGGGAACGCTGGAGGAGAGCCAGTGGTCGGGACTGCGCAACCTGCTGCGCTTTCACTTGAGCCAGCCCGGCATCGTGCGCTGGTGGGAAGAAGCACGCGCGTTCTACAGTCCGGACTTCGTGGCGTACGTGGCCTCGCTGCAGGACGAGCTGCGCGGCGCGCAGCACGCAACGCTCGGCAAGGGCGCCAGGGTCGGCGACGGGAGCGACCTCTGGTAGCGGCATGCGCCTCTCGCCCACCGTCTTCGAGATCAACCCCCGCCGCTACGGCCGGGACAAGGTCTACCTGGGCTGCCTGATCGGATTCTGGATCGTCTGGTTCCCCATCACGGTGTTCGCCACAATCCTGCTCTTCAACGACGGGCCGCTGCTGTTCCTGCTGTTCTGGTGCACGCTCGCCTGGCTCGGCGTGATCGGAATTCCGTTGGCACTGCTCCAGCGCAACCGCAAGCAGATCCTGACCGCCGCCGGCGACAAGCTGCTGGTATCGGGCGTGCGGCCCTTCTCCCGCCGTCCCGTGGAGCTGCACCGCGACGACTTTGTGGCCCTGACCCTGGAGCACTACGGCAGCGTCGAGACGGAGAGCGTCTACACCCTGAACCTGATCCAGACGCCGCGCTTGCAGTACGCGCGAATCATGCTGGCGCCGTTCGTACGCCCCTACGGAAAGGCGCGGATCTTCGAGGAGCTCGCCGGGTTCCTGCGGGACAACGGATTCGAAATCGAGTTCCGGAATCGCTGGACGCCCTAGTCCACCTCGCGCAGCCGGCCGCTCTCGCACTCGTAGACGAAGCCGCGGATCTGGTCTTTGTGGGGGATGAAAGGGCTGGCCTGGATGCGCGCGATGGACTCACGCACATCGTCCTCCAGGTCTTCGAAGTCCTCCATGTCGAACGTCGGCCGCAGCCCGGTGTCCGCCTTGATCGCGCTCTTCACGTCCGAGCCCTTGAAGCTGAGCATCCCGCAGTCGGTGTGGTGGATCAGCATGATCTCCCGGGTGCCCAGCAGGCGCTGTGAAATCACCAGCGAGCGGATTGCGTCCTCGGTGATCACGCCCCCGGCGTTGCGGATCACGTGGGCGTCACCTTCCGCGAGGCCCAGCATCGCGCCGGTCTCGAGCCGTGCGTCCATGCAGGCCACGATGGCCAGCCCCTTGGCCGGCGGCACGGGCAGCTCACCCTTGCCGAAGCCGTCGGCGTAGCCGGCGTTGTTGGCGAGAAGGTCGTCGATGGCACTCATGGGGTCCTCCGGTGGGTTTCGCTGGACTGCGCCGTGGTAGCGTAGGCCCTCATGACGGACCAGCACACGGAAGCCCCGGATCCGCGGCGCTGGAGCGCCGAGCGCGCCCTTGCCTGGTGGGAGGCGCAGCCCTGGCCGGTCGGCGCCAACTTCACCCCCAGCACCGCCAGCAACCAGCTCGAGATGTGGCAGGCGGCGACCTTCGACCTGGAGACCATCGACCGCGAGCTGGGCTGGGCGGCGGAGCTGGGCTTCAACGCCATGCGCGTCTACCTCCACGATCTCCTCTGGGAGGACGATCGGGACGGATTCCTCGGACGCGTCGATGCCTACCTGGAGCGGGCCGCTTCCCACGGCATCGCCACCCTGCTGGTGCTCTTTGACGACGTCTGGTGTCCGGAGTCCCAGCTCGGCCCGCAGCCCGAGCCTCACCCCGGGCGCCACAACTCCCGTTGGCTGGAGAGCCCCGGGCTTCCCGCCCTGCAGCGCTATCCGGAGGACGCCGCGCTGCACGAACGCCTGGGCGACTACGTGCGCGGGGTGATCGGCCACTTCGCGCGCGACGAGCGCGTCCTGCTCTGGGATCTCTACAACGAGCCCGGCGGGTTTCCCTCTCCCGTTTCAGAGCCGGTCGGCGGCGTCTGCCTGCCGCTGCTGCGCGACGTGTTCGACTGGGCGCGTGACGTCGCGCCGGACCAGCCGCTGACGTCGGGCCTGTGGATCCCGGTGAAGCCGATTCCCGAGGAGATCGCCGCCGTGCAGCGCGCGCGCTCCGACGTGATCAGCTTTCACCACTACGGAGCGCCGGCCGACCTGCGCGCGCTGTGCGAGCGGCTGCGGAACGAGACCGGCCGACCGCTGATCTGCACCGAGTACCTCGCCCGGCAGCTCCAGAGCCGCTTCGAGACCCATCTGCCGATCTTCCGCGAGCTGGGCATCGGCGCCATCCACTGGGGCCTGGTCAGCGGCCGGACCCAGACCATCTACCCGTGGTGGAGCTGGTTCCAGGACGAGCCGCAGCCCGAGCCCGACGTCTGGTTCCACGATGTGCTGCGCGCCGACGGAACGCCCTTCGATCCGGTAGAGGCGGAGTTCCTGCGCGGCCTGCTTCGCGCCGAGCGCTAGCGGGCCGTCGCCCGGAAGCGGGGCGGATCGATGCGCTCGCCGCGGCAGCGGGGACAGCGGCCCGGCGGGTGAAGGTGCTTCGCCGTGCGCCCGGGGAACCCGAAGCCGCAGTCCCGGCAGTGCGGGGCGGTGACACGGAGCTTGCTCCCCCGACCGCGCAGCGTCTTCTCCACGTGGCGCAGGTGCCGCTCCAGGTCGCGCACGCCCAGGTCCAGGGCATCGCGCAGCGCCTCGAAGTCGTACTCGTCCTCGTCCAGCCAGCGCAGCAGGCGCCGGCGAACGGTCTCGATCGCCTCCGGATTGCGGGGCACGAAACGACGCTAGCCCGCCTGCCCGGTCGGGGCGCGTCGGGGCGTGGTAGCGTCCCGGCGTGCGGATCCTCCTAGGCCTGCTGCTCCTGTGCGCAAGCTGCGCCTCGCCGGGACCGCCCGAGTACGAGGTCGAGGGCGAGTGCCGGGAGGGCCGCCCTCACGGCCGCTACGTGGCGCGGGGGCCGGGTGGAGACCGCGTCGAGGGGCGCTTCTGTGACGGCGTCCGCTGCGGCGTCTTCACGTTCTACTCCGGCCCGGATCTGAAGCTGGCGGAGTTCCCGTACCGCGGCCGCCTTCCCGAAGGCACGGTGCAGGTCTGGTACCTGCCCTACATGGCGCCGAAGTCACCGCATCGTCGCAAGTTCAAGGGCGCCTACGGCCGCGGGAAACCCCACGGTGAGTCGCGAACCTGGTGGCCGACGGGAGAGGTGCGAAGCGCCTTCGTCTACCGCCACGGCGAGCTCAGCGGGGGCTCGGCGTGGTCCGCCGAAGGCAAGGAGCTGGAGTGGTCCGAGGCGATCGCGCTGGCGGACCGCGACGGGGCCACCCGCGCCAGGCTCTTTCAGGCCTTGGGCTCCATCGTGACCGCGAACCCGCCGGACTGCGAAGAGCGCTGAGCGCTCATTCGGCCTGGCTGGCGCAGTCGATGCAGAGGGAGGTGTAGGGAAGCGCCTCGAGACGGCCCTCCGCGATGGACTCGCCGCAGGTCGCGCACTCGCCGTAGGCACCGTCCCCGATCCGCGTGAGGGCCGCCCGGATCTCGTCGATCTCCTGGAGCTCCGCGTCACCAAGGCCTTCCAGCACCTCGTCGTTCTGGCGCTCGACGGCCAGCTCCTCGGAGTCCCGGGCTCCCGGCTCCCGCAGGTGGGCCTCGATCCTCGAGGTTCGCTGACTCAGCAGGGCGAGGCGTTGCTCCAAGGCCCTGCGCGTCTTGTCGTGGTCGGCCATGGATGCCTCCTTCTTCCTCATGCTAGAGGATGTTGCGCTTCGCGATCAGCCCCGTGGGGCCATCTGCCACATCCGGGGGAAACGGACCTCTCGCGTGAACGGCTGGATCAGCGATATTCCCAGGAGAGAGGAGGTGGAGCATGGCTGCCAAGAAGACCACCCGAAAGAAGACGGCGAAGAAGTCCACGCGCAAGAAGGCGACGCGGAAGAAGGTCGGCCGCAAGAAGGTCACGAAGCGCGCAATCGTGGGCACGGAGCTCCCGAAGTCGCTGAAGGCGCTTTCGGCCCAGCTGCGGCGCGATCTGAACGCCATCGAGCGACGCATCGAGACCGCATCGCGGGCGACTCGCCGGAGCCTGACCCGCGTGGTGCGCGACGCCAGCCACCAGCTGGGCCGGCTCGAGGCCAAGGGCCAGAGGGAGTTCCGATCCATGTCCACCAAGGCCCGGCGAGACGTCGAGGCCACGGTGCGCAAGGTTCGCCGCACGCTGAGCTAGTGGACGGCCCGAGCCGCACGCGGTGCGCTGCGCTGGCGCTTCTGTTGGCGATCGGCGTCGCCGCGTGCGGCGGTCCATTCCTGGTGTTCCCCGGCGGCGCCCTGCGCGGCCAGGTCGCCGACGGGCCGGTGAAGGACTGGTCCTTCGCGCAGGACAAGTTCGTCGATCTGGAGACGCGACCCGCGGATCCGTACTCCGTCACCGTGAACTACGTGGTGCGGGATGGCCGGCTCTACGTGGACCCGGCCGAGGGCCGGCGCTGGCTCGACTACATGCGAGAGGATCCACGGGTGCGGGTGCGCTTCGGCGGCGTGATCTACCCCGCCCACGCCGTCCTGGTGCAGGATCCGGCGGAGCTGCAAGGCTTCGACGCCGATCGCCTGATCTACCGGATCGAATCCCGCTAGCACCGCGGGGCAGGTGATCAGCCCGTGCGCGTCGCGCGATAGAACGGGAACAGTAGGTCGTCGTCGGCCTGGGGCTCGAAGCGTACGCCGGCATCTGCGCCAGCGCTGCATACGCGCCTTCGGTGACCAGCGTCTCTCCGCCGCGCGCCGTGTCTTAACCCAGCTTGCTGGCGCGATTCATCTCATCCCCCATGGCATGGTTGGGTCCGATCGCGTAGATCGCGCCGAAGCCGATCCCGATGCAGCACTCGGCGGGATCGTGCTCACGCGGGTGAAGCTTCTGGTACTCCCAGGTGCGGGCGTGGATGTCCATCGCCGCGTCGAGTGCGGGACCCGGGTCGTCGAAGAGCGCCACGATGTCGTCGGCGAAGGTGCGCACGAAGGCGGCGCCCCGCTCGAGCAGCACGGGCAGACCCACGCGCTGGGCGTCCAGAATGCGCAGGAAGCTCTGGGGCGCGCCGCCGCGGATCGTGGTCTCGGTGAAGCCGGTCAGGTCCAACACCAGGACGGCGCTGTGGCGCAGGTACTTCTCGTCGAAGGCCTCGCGCGAGAGGCTCCCCGCCTGGAGCGCGATCAGATCCCGATAGACCGGCTCGCTCCAACCCTGGAAGGACGCCAGCTCTGCCGGGTCGTCGAGCAGGTCGAACGGGAAGCCGGTGTCCGGCCTAGGCATCGTCCTGCCAGACCGCTGCGTGGCCTTCGAAATCCGTTCGCGACTGGGGCACGACGCAGAAGGCGTGTCCCGAGGGCGCGCGCATCACCACATGGCGCCCGATGCGCGCCTTGAGCGTGGCGCCCAGCTTCTCCAGCCGCGACACCTCGGCTTCCACGTCATCGGACTCGATGTCCAGGTGGATCGCCCGCTCCTCGGCGGGCACCCGCTGCAGCACGACGAACGGCCCCCCGTCTCCCCCCACGCGTCCGCGGATCGCAACGTACCGGCCTCCTTGCTCCACCATCGCGGCCTTGCCCAGGGCGCCGCTCCAGAACTCGACGCCGCGATCGAAGTCCTCCTCGGCGCAGTCGATCAGGATGCTCATCAGACGGCTCCGGTGCATGGGGAACCTCCTGAGGGCCATGGTAGCCTGGGCGCCATGGGCGTTGCAGAAACCTTCGACCGCTCGGCGCGCAGCTACGACGTATCGCGTCGGATGCTGGTGCCGTGCTTCGACGGCTTCTACGGAAGCGCGCTCGACGTGCTGCCGGGCGACCGCACTCGGACGCTGCACGTGCTGGACCTGGGCGCGGGCACCGGCCTGCTCTCGATGCTGGTGGCCGCCGAGTACCCGCGCGCGCGCTTCACCCTGGTGGACGTGGCGCCGGGCATGCTGAAGATCGCGCACGAACGGTTCGCCGCCCAGGCGGAGCGCTTCGCGTTCCGCGTGGGAGACCTGGCCAGCGTCGAGCTTCCGTCCGACGTCGACTGCGCGATCTCGGCTCTGGCGATCCATCACCTGCCGGCGTTCGAGAAGGCCGCGCTGTCGCGACGCGTCTTCGATGCGCTGCGCCCGGGCGGCGTTTTCGTCAACGCCGAGCAGGTGGCGGGCGAGACGGAGCAGGAGGATGCCGCCAACCACCGGACCTGGCGCGAGGAAGCTCGCGCCCTGGGTGCGACGGAAGAGGACCTGTCGCTGGCCGACGAGCGCATGAGCGAGGACCAGCCCTCGACGGTCCCGGAGCAGCTGGCCTGGCTGTCGGAGGCGGGCTTCGAAGAGGTCGCCTGCCGCTTCCGCCACGGCATGTTCGCGGTGCTCGCAGGCCGCAAGCCCCTCCCGCAGTCTTGAAGCTGACCGACCTTCCGCGGCGCACCCCACCGCAGCCCTGGATGGATGCGGAGAAGATCCCCTGGCATGAGCCGGAGTTCAGCCGGCGCATGCTACGGGAGCACCTGTCCCAGGCCCACGACGCCGCAAGTCGCCGCGCCGAGCGTATCGACGCGCACGTAGAGTGGATCCACGCTGCGGTCCTGGGTGCGCGACCCGCCCGGGTTCTCGACCCGGGCTGCGGCCACGGCCTCTACACGTCCCGCCTGGCGGTGCGCGGCCATCGCTGTCTGGGAGTCGACTTCTCGCCGGCCTCGATCGACTACGCGAAGCGGGAAGCCGAACGCGAGCGGCTGGCGTGTGACTACCGGCTGCACGACCTGCGCGATGGGAACTTCGGCCGCGGCTTCGACCTGGCCCTGCTGCTCTTCGGAGAGCTCAACGCCTTTCGCCGAGCGGATGCAACGCGGCTGCTCTCGGCCGCCGCGGATGCACTGGGAGACGGGGGCACCCTGCTGCTGGAGGTCCACGACTCGACGCTCGTCCAGGCGCTGGGGACCACGGCGCCCACCTGGCATGCAGCCGACTCGGGCCTTTTCTCAGACGCACCGTACCTGTGTCTGAAGGAGGCGGCCTGGTCCGACGCAGAGCGCGCCTCGGTCGAGCGCTGGATCGTGATCGACGTCGCAACAGCAGAAGTCTCGGTCTTCGCCTCGAATCTTCAGGCCTACACCGACCGGGAGTACCGCGACGCGCTGCTCGCCGCAGGCCTCGTCGACATCCAGACCCACGGACCTCTGGGCGGCGCAGCGCCGGCCGACGCCGAGGGCCTGTTTGCGCTCACGGCCAGCAAGCCCGCCGCTCGGTAGCCGTGGTAGGATCGCCCCCTGCATGACGGGTGAATCCGTACTCGA
The DNA here is from genome assembly GCA_947260035.1 of uncultured delta proteobacterium. Classification (GTDB taxonomy): domain Bacteria; phylum Myxococcota_A; class UBA9160; order UBA9160; family JAFDET01; genus JAFDET01. The sequence goes on along the minus strand of CAMYOO010000006.1, from coordinate 26,781 downwards.
GCTTCTGGACCGCTTGCGCGGCGCGGGCGTCGATGCCTGGATCGACGGCGGCTGGGGCGTCGATGCCCTGGCCGGCGAGCAGACCCGCCCGCACGACGATCTGGATCTGGTCGTGCGGCTCGCGGATGCAGCAGCGATCCGCGACACCCTGGCTCCCTTGGGCTTCGCCGAGGTCGAGAACGAGCTTCCGACCCGCTTCGTGCTGGCGGACGCCGTCGAGCGGCGCATCGATCTTCACACCGTGACGTTCGACGACGGCGGCGGAGGCGTACAGACCCACCAGGACGGCTCCGCCTTCCGCTACCCGCCCGAGGGGTTCAGCGAGGGCGCCATCCTCGGCCGCCCGGTGCCCTGCATCTCGGCGGAGATCCAGCTGGCCTGCCACCTGGGCTACGAGCCCGACGAGAAGGACCTGCACGACGTCCACCTGCTGCACGCGCGCTTCGGAGTGCCTCTTCCGGCCCCTTACGACACCACCGCACCCAAGCCGATCGCGCCCGACTTGCGGCGGCAACGCGAGGAAGTCGTGCGCCGCCACATGGAGTCCGAGAACGTGCACGACTTCGACGCCACCATGGATACCTTCGGCCATCCCCGCTACGAGCTGATCGCCACCGATCGGATTCACGACGGCGAGGCCGCCGTGCGCGACTACTTCCGCGAGACCCGCACCGCGTTTCCGGACCAGCGCAACGAGCTGATCTCCCTGCGTCACGCAGACGACGCCGTGATCGCGGAGTTCTGGCTCCTGGGCACCCACGAGGGGCCGCTGCTGGGAATCGAGCCCACCGGAAAGCCCTTCCGCTGCCGGATGACGGCCTTCTTCCTGTTCGACGGCGCCGACTTGGTGTGCGAGCGCGTCTACTTCGACTCGGCCACCATCCTGCGCCAGCTGACATCCTGATCCCGTACCGGAGGAGCCATGAAGCTCGACCCCCTGATGACGTATCGCGCCGACCTGAAGCCACCCGTGGACGCGGGGAGCGGACCGTTCGGCCACCGCATGATCTTCGAGGTGATCGGCGGCAGCTTCGAGGGCCCCCGCCTGCGCGGCCAGCTCCTGACCGGCGGCGCCGACTGGATGCTGCTGGACGACCAGGGCGTGGGACGCCTGGACGTGCGCGGGAGCTTCCAGACCAACGACGGCGCCGTGGTCTACGTGCAGTACCCGGGCGTGCTGGTGATGAACGAGAAAGTGCAGACGGCCCTGGCGACGGGTGGCGAGCTCGCCTTCGGCGACACCCACTTCATGACCCAGCCTCGCTTCGAGACGGGTGACGAGCGCTACACGTGGCTCAACTCGGTGGTCGCGGTCGCCGAGGGACGCCTGCTCCCGAATGCCGTCGAGTACCGCGCCTACGCCTGCGTGAACGACTAGGAGGCCACCGTAATGGAGCCGCGCATCTCGCTGATCACCCTGGGCGTCTCGGACCTGGAGCGCTCGATCGCGTTCTACCGCGACGGCCTGGGCCTGCCGCAGCGCGACGGCCCGCCCAGCATCGCCTTCTTCGACCTGCGCGGCGGAGCCTGGCTTTCCCTCTACCCCCGCGAGGCGCTGGCGGAGGACGCCACGGTACCCGCCGAGGGCAGCGGCTTCTCGGGCATCACCCTGGCCCACAACGTGCGCAGCCGAGAAGAGGCGGACGCGGTGATGGCCGAGGCGCTGGCCGCCGGCGCCAGCCTGGTGAAGCCCGCCCAGGACGTCTTCTGGGGCGGCTACTCGGGCTATTTCGCCGATCCGGACGGCCACCTGTGGGAGGTCGCCTGGAACCCCAATTTCGCCGTGGACGGGGAGGCGCCGACGGGCGAGGCTTGAGCCCGTGGGCGCAGCCATCTTCGCGTTCGGAGCCCTGATCCTGTGCCTGGCCGGCTACGGCGTGGTCCGCCCAGAGGACTTCAAGGCGCTGCTCCGGGGCTGGAATCCTCGTACGCGCTACGGCGTGGCCGTAGGTGTGCGAGTGTTGATGGGCGGCGTCTTCGTGGCCGGCGCCGACGCCACGCCGTTCCCGTTGACGCTGCGCGTGCTCGGCTGGATCGCACTGGTGGCCGCCGCCGTCTTGGCGTTCCTGGGACCGAACCGCGTCGACGCCATGTTCGGTTGGTGGGGAACCCAGTCGAGTGGATTCCTGCGTGGCTGGTGCCTGCTGGGCATCGCCTTCGGAGCGTTCTTGATCTGGGCGGGTCTCGCACCCGCGAGCTGAAAACCGGAACTCGAAAGAGGAGAAGAACCATGAAGATGAAGAGAATCGCAATGACTCTGGCCGTCGGGCTGGCCCTTTCGCTGACCACCAGCGCCTGCCGCGAGGAAGGCGCCATGGAGGAGGCCGGCCGCAAGGCGGACGAAGCCATGGAGGAGGCCAACGAGAAGGCTGCCGAAGCCATGAAGGATGCCAGCGAGGCGCTCGACGACACGGCGCGCAAGATGGAGGAGTAGCGCGCTTGGCGACGGCCTCACCGGAAGAGGTCCTGGACTTCTGGTTCGCGGACGCCCTCGACTCGGCGGAGGCGGCAGAGCGCCGCGTTCCCGTCTGGTTCGGGTCCGACGAGGCCTTCGACCGCGAGATTCGCACGCGCTTCGGCGCGCTGCCGGACCTGGGCCACGCGGGTGGACTGGACGGGTGGCGCGGAGAGCCGCGCAGCGCCCTGGCCCTGGTGATCGTGCTCGACCAGTTCCCGCGCAACCTGCACCGGGGCTCGGGCGGCTCGTTTCGCTGCGACGACCGGGCGCTCGAGGTCGCCCGGGAGGCCATCGCTGCGGGCCTCGACGCCGAGCTCCACCCGCTGGAGGCGGTGTTCCTGTACCTGCCCTACGAGCACGCCGAGAGTCTCCCCCACCAGGACCGCTGTGTAGAGCTCTACGAGCGGCTGGCGGCCCGCGCACCCGCCGGCCTGGAGACGCAATTCGAGGGCTTCTGCGAGTACGCCCGCCGCCACCGCGAAGTGATCCGCCGCTTCGGACGCTTCCCCCATCGCAACGCGGTGCTCGGCCGCGAGCCGACCAGCGACGAGATCGCCTACCTGAATGGCGGAGGCGACACCTTCGGCGGCTGATGCCCCGAGCTAGGGTCGCCACTCGTAGCGGACGTCCGGCTCGCTCTCCGGAGCGGGGCTGACGCCGAACGCCACCGCGCGGAAGCCGTGCTTCTCGTAGAACTGCCGTGCGCGCGTATTGCGCTGGAAGGTGTAGAGCGCCAACCCAGCGGGGGATTCTCGTCGCGCCCATGCCAGCAGCGCGGTTCCCACGCCTGAACGCTGCCGCTCCGGATCCACGAAGAGCTGGTCGATGAACTCGTCCGCCTGGGCCAGCAGCCCGACCACGGCGCCTTTCCGGTCGGCGAGCCAGACCCGGTGGTTCGCGCACACGGTGTCGCGGAAGTAGCCCAGGTTGTCCTCGAAGCTGTAGGTCGCCTCGATGGCCAGCCAGGGCAGGTAGGCCTCGTCCTTGCTGCGGCACCAGAGACGCGCGGTGTCGATCAGCTCCTCCGGCTGCATGAGGCGGATCCGGGTGCTCACGACGCCATTCTCCATGCGCACACCTCGCCGAGCAAGCGGAGTGCAATCAGGCCATGGCCACGCTCCCCATCCGCGGAAGCTGCCTGTGCGGTGCAGTCCGCTTCGATCTGACCGCGCCGCCACTGTTCATGGCCTGCTGCCACTGCTCGCGCTGCCGCAAAGCCGGCGGCGGCATGGGGGCCACGGTGGCGGTCCGCAGCGAGGACTTCCGCTGGGTCTCGGGACGGGAGCACGTGGTGCGCTACCAGCCGGAGCCACCCCGGAAATTGGTCCGCTCCTTCTGCGGCCTGTGCGGAACCTGCCTGGGCGAGCCCGACACCAACGCAGAGGGGGGAGGCTTCCCGATCGCTGCCGGCGCGCTGGACGACGACCCGGGCCTGCGCATCGTCGTACACGAGTACGTGGCCGACATGCCCGCGTGGCTCGACATCTGTGACGACGCGCACCAGATCGAGGGGCCTGCCGAATACGCTCCCTATCCTGCCGTACGCTCGTCACAGTTCGGTGACCGAGTCTGAGGCACGCTTTCTCCGCGAGAGGAGCCTCGCTGAGCGACGCAGCAACACTCTTGTCCGCGGTCCTGACCAACCGCTACGGGTACGGTTCGATCCAGCGGATCGAGTTCCGCTTCGAGGATGACCAGCCGTTCGCACGCGTGCGCTCGGCGCGGTCGTCCGGCCCCCCTGAGACGATGCTGTCCCGGCTCGAATGGGCCCCGGGCGCCGAGGCCGGCTCCGGATCGCTGCTGGTCGAGCGGGAGCCGGGCCGGTACGCGCTGGCCAGCTACAGCCCGACGTTCGGCGTTCAGACCGATGTGTGGTTCACCCGCCGCGACGTGGTGCACCCCATGTCCGATCTCTGGTACGACGACATCCTCGCCAAGCGCCCGCAGGACTGGGAGGCCGTCCTGGCCGGACGCGAGGAGCAGAGCGGGCTGCCATGCAGCGTGCTCGACGTCTCCGCGCGACCGGGAGTGGAGAGCGCCTACCGGGGAATGCGCTTCTGGGTGCCCGACGCGATGCCCGTCATCCTGCGCGGTGAGCTCCTCCCGGCGTCGGCCGGCGGCGGTGCAGAAGACCCGCGGGTGATCGAGGCTGATCCCGACCACATCGAGCAGATCGGACCCGTCTTCGTCTCCCGACTGGAGACGTTCACGGGCCCCATGGCGCCCCAGCAGACCCGCGTCGCCATCCTGGATCTCCAGCCGGGCACGCCGTCGGCTGACCTCTTCACGGTAAAGGCCCTGGCGAACGAAGAGCTTCCCTGAGCCTGGTACCTTCGGGAGGCGGTGCGATCCTGGCATCCACCCCCGCCCGAAAGGAAACATCCGTGAAGCTCTACGCGTTCTTCGTGGCGCCGAACCCGACCCGGGTGCGGCTCTATCTGGCCGAGAAGGCTGCCGCCGGCAAGGACCTGGGCATCGAGGAGGTCTCCGTGAACCTGCGCGAGGGCGAGCAGAAGTCGCCCGAGCACCTGGCTCGCAACCCGTTCGGCCGGCTCCCGGTCCTGGAGCTGGACGACGGCAGCTACCTGGTCGAGTCACTGGCGATCATCCAGTACCTGGAGGAGCTGCATCCCGAGCCCCCGCTGATCGGCAGCGACCCGCTCGAGCGCGCCCGGGTGCGGGAGCTGGAGCGAATCGCCGACCTGGGCGTGCTGATCCCGATCGCCCGCCTGGTGCACGCCACGAACTCACCCCTGGGCCGGCCTGCGAACCCGGCGATTGCCGCCCAGTCGCGCGAGATGCTGCCCGAGAATCTCCAGTTCCTGGACGACCGCCTGTCGGACGGGCAGCCCTTCCTGGCGGGCGAGCGACCCAGCATTGCCGACTGCACCCTGGCGGCCGGCCTCCAGTTCGGCCGCTTCGGCAAGGTGGAGCTGGATCCGCGCTTCGCGAACGTGGCCCGCTGGGACGCTGCCTATCGCGAGCGCCCACCCGCCCAGGGCGTGCTGGTGATGTAGCCTCTGCGACGTGCAGGGTGCCGCGGAGGTGGGATGGCCGCGCGCAAGAAGAAGGCCGCAAGCAAACGCAAGACGGGTGGCTCGGGCACCCGCAAGAAGAAGGCGGCTCCGGCCGCTCGATCGGCCGGTCCGGCTGCCAAGCCGCGCTCCGCCGTCGCTTCGCTCGCCGATCGCCTCACCGAGCTGGTCGAACAGGTCGCGGCGAATGCGCTGCGCGGGGTGGTCGACCGGGGCGGTCGCCAGGTCGCCTCGCGCCTGCCCCAGGCAGCCGAGATGCGGCGCGAGGCCGGCACCTATCTGCGCGAGCTGCGCGAAGTGGCGGGGCTCACCCGCGACGAGCTGACCGACGCGGTCGACCTGGGCGATCGGTCGCTGCTGGAGGCCGTCGAGGCGGGAACGGCCACGCTCTCCTTCGAGCTGACCCTGCGACTGGCCGCCGTGCTGGCCCGGCACGACCCGGTGCCGTTCGTCTCGAAGCTGGTCCGGTCGTACAACCCCGTGCTGTGGCAGCTGCTGGAGGACTGGGGCGTGGGGCGGCTGCCTCTCCAGCTGGAGCGGGAGCGCGAGTTCGTGAACATCCTGCGCGGCCACGATGCCGTGCGGGCGCTCTCGGACCGGGACTTCGCACAGGTGCTCGACTTCACACGCGCCGCCTTCGAGACCGCGCTGCACTTCGCCCGAGAGCCCGCCGCTAGCGCGCGACCGGCGAGCAAGCCCCGACGCGGCTCGCGCCGCCCCTCGTCCGAGCGCTAACCGCTAGCCGCCGCCCCAGGCAGGTCGTCGGAGCGGTCGCGGGGCACGCCGTAGCGTTCGAGGATCCCCTCATGGCGTTCGGCGGCGAGCTGCCGGTCGAACACCATCGACCTGCCGTCGGCGGTCTCGAAGCGCAGGAACTCGTCCTGCGTTCGCTCGATCTCCCGGACCAGGTCTCGCAGGGAGCGAATCCGACGCTCCTGGCACTTCACGATGCGCACGTTCTCGATCTCGTGGTAGCCGCGGTTCACCTGGTCGGCGAGAACCTTCTGAAGCACCACGACCTCCTGCATGCGCCGCGTGCGGGCGCCGCTCTGGTAGAGGGACACCAGGTCCTGGGGTGCCTCGGTCATCCAGTCCTCGCCCCAGGTACGCAGATAACCGCGGGTGACGGGTACGAAGAGCAGTCCCGCGTACAGGTAGTACGTGGGCCGCGCGGCGTGGAGGGTGCGCGGGATGAGGCAGGGCAGCGGAGCGAGCTCCACCTCGGCGTCCAGGCGAGCCCCGTCCCGCCAGACGGTCACGGGCATTCTCTCGCCGACGTGGTAGCCCGCCACGAGCTGATCGAACTCGACTCGGGCGCCGCGCCGGAAGCGCACCGTTCCGTCGCCTGCCAGCGGCGACTTGCCCAGCGCGAGGAGGACGTCGCCGGGCTGGAGCACGCCCCAGGCCGCGCCGCCGTACTCCACCCGGATCACCAGAACCCCCGACTGCCCTCTGGGGAGACCGAGGTAGCGCCGATGCACGTCCGACTCGAGGCACTGGGTCACGATCCCGAGGGACGGAAAGCCGGCGAAGGTGCCGTCCTTCATGTCGCGGAGGAAGTGCTCCACGATGGGCGCGGGAACCAGGTAGCCGATGTTCTCGGCCTCCTCGAGGGCCTGGAAGGCCACGCCCACCATGCGCGCATCCTTGACGACGGGGCCCCCGCTATTGCCCTCGTTGATCGCGGCGTCGATCTGGACGCTCAGAAGCTGCCGTTCGCTCTGGGCATAGGGCGTCACCTCGATCCGGGAAACGACGCCCTCGGTCACGGAGATGCGGTCGCCGCCGATCGGGAAGCCCAGGACCGAGACGTGATCGCCCAGCGCAGGCAGCGTTCCGATGGGAAAGGGGATCGTGCCCCGGAAGAACTCGTTCTTCTCGACCTTGAGCAAGGCGAGATCGCACTCGGTGCCGACCCCCTCGACCTCTGCGACGTACTTATGAGCGCGCCCGTAGCGGCGCACCTCGATGAAGACCGCGTTCTCGACGACGTGGGCGTTCGTGAGCACGCGGAGGCCGGCGGCCGTATCGATGATCGCACCGGACCCGGTGGCGTTCTCGACGCCTCGGGTCTGCCACGGCTGGTCGTAATCCGGCGGATCGGACGTCGCCAGGACCTTCACCACGGAGCGACGCAGCGCCTGCGCGGCTTTCGGATCATCGTGCTTCCGAGGCGGCATGGCGCAGCGAGTATAGGCGCAGCCCAGCCGCCCGAGTGGGACCCCGGAACCTCCGGATCCTGTACGGCCGCCTGTCGGACGGGTCACCTCGCTGGGCCGCGATCGGCCGGCATCGCTGACGGCATCCTGGCGCCCGCCCGGCCGGGCAGGGCGGGCCAGGGCGGCGCCTCGTCCACGCGCAAGCGCTCCTAGCCGCGGAAGCGGGCGGCGAACGATGGCCGGCCCCCAGGGGAGCCGCCCAGGCGTCCGGAGCCTCGAAGCGCCTGCTTCCTTGACCTGCCCGCCGCCCGTAGGAGTAGGATGGTGCGAACAGGGTCCGGGGCTTCTGACCCCGCCGCGAAGCTCGGAGACGGTTCGCCCCGGATCGTTCCCCAACTCATGGGAGGCTCCATGAGAACGAGCATCGACGACTCCATCGAAATCGAAGTCCCCGCTGCCACCGCCTACGAATTCTGGACCCGGGTCGAGGACTTCCCCCGCTTCATTGGCCCCGTCGAGTCCGTGGGCCGGATCGACGAGAAACGCACCCGCTGGCGCGTGAACTTCGGCTTCCGCCGCCAGGAGTGGATCGCCGAGATCACCGAAGTCATTCCCGACAAGCGGCGCACCTGGCGCGCGCTCGATGGCTCGTCCAACTCGGGGATGGTCAACTTCCACAAGGTCTCCGAAGAGCTCACCTTGATGACGCTGCACCTGGAATACGAGCCCAAGGGCGTCCTCCAGAACTTCGGCGACGAGCTCGGTGTGGTGAGCCGGGTGATTCAGCGCTCGCTCGAGCAGTTCAAGGACTTCGTCGAGACACACGGGTGATCTCCGGATCGCACCCAGGCCCAGGACGGCGCGGTCACCCATCCGCCAAGTGTTTCCGGGATGAGTGGCCCTCCGGTCAGCGAGCCCCGGCTCCCCCGGGGAGCGGGCTGGTGGCGTGGATTCTGGCGTTCCCCTACGATTTTGGCGGCCTTGGAACGTTTCTGCCCGATCCATTCATGTTGAGTCTTTCCATCCTTTTGAGTTTTTCTCTCATTACAAGTCGGCCCAGAGTCCGTTTCGAAGCTTCCGCAGGAAGCAGGTGGCTTTCTGCGTTCTCCCATGTGTGCCCGCGAAATCGGGCACGGAGTGACTGGACGTGAAGAAGATCTACGTAGGAAACCTTCCCTGGAGCTGCACGGACGCCGACTTGCGCGAGCTCTGCGGTGCATTCGGCGAGGTCGCCTCGGCCTCGGTGATTACCGACCGTGAGACCGGCCGCTCGCGAGGCTTCGGCTTCGTCGAGATGTCGGACGACGACGCCGCGACGGAGGCGATCTCCAAGCTGGACGGGCGCGACTTCGGCGGACGGCCGCTGCGCGTGAACGAGGCCCTCGACCGCCGCGGTGGCGGCGGCGGCGGCGGCGGTGGTGGCCGTGGCGGGGGCGGCGGTGGAGGCGGCGGCCGGCGCTGGTAGCCGACCGTGGCATCCGTTTCTCTCTCGATGACCCGCCAGGAACGCGAAGCGTTCCTGGCGGGTCTTCACATCGGGGTGCTGAGCCTCCCGGACAGGGGGCGCGGCCCGCTCTCCGCCCCGGTCTGGTACACCTACGAGCCGGGCGGAGAGATCGTATTCGTCACCGGCCGCTCGTCGCGCAAGGCGGCGCTGCTGAAGGACGGCGGGCGGGTCAGCTTCGTGGTCCAGGCCGAAGCGCTCCCGTACAAGTATGTGAGCGTCGAGGGACCGGTGACCGGGATCGAGACCGCCGACACCGAAGCGGACGTCCGCCCCATCGCGCACCGCTACCTGGGTCCGGAGAACGGTGACGCCTACATCGAAGCCACGCGCGACAGCGATCCCCGCGGCGAAATCGTCGTCCGCATCCAGCCCGAGCGCTGGCTGACGGTCGACTACGCCAAGCAGTTCGCAGCGAGCTGAGCCGTGGAGGGAGGCCCGGCCATCTCCGAAGACCGGCCGCTCCTGTGCGCCGCGCTGGCCCTGCCCATCCTGGCCGCGGTCGCCTGGGGCATGCTGGCGGCGGCCCCGGGGCCCTCGACCACGGGCGCCAACCGCGCGCTGCTGTCCTTGGTGCTGGCGGCCGGCGGGATCTTCGCCTGGCGCGAGCATTCGAGTGCGCGCCTGCGCTCGCTGCTGGTCACCGGGACCGCATGCCACTTGTTTTTCCTGTCGGCGGTGGCGCTCTTCGGGGTCCATCTGGCCGTGGTGCTCTCCACCCCGCTTCGCGTCGACGGCTGGGTCTACGACTTCCGCTTCTACTCCCTGCTGCTGCTGGGCGGTGTGGGACTGGTCCACGGCATCCTCGGCGTGGCGAGCACGCCCGGCATCGTGCGCGGCGAGCGACCCGCGGTATCGCGCGGCTTTCGCTCCGCCCTTTGGCTGCTGGCGATCAACGCACCCCTGATCCCGGTGATGAACTTCGCCGCGGCTTTCGCCGTTGGGGCTCTCAGCGTCCTGGCCCTGCTGGTCGCAGCGCGCGGCGCATTCGCGCTGGCCAACGACTAGGGGGGGCGCGTTGATCCTCGAGGTAGCGGTTCTCGACGTTCGCGATGGCCACGGACCCGATTTCGAGCGGGCCTTCGCAGAGGCCCAGCAGATCATTGCCGGCATGCCCGGCTACCAGCGCCACGAGCTGCGGTCCTGCGTGGAGAAAACGGAGCGCTACCTGCTGCTGGTCTGGTGGGAGAGCCTGGAGGCTCACACCGAGGGCTTCCGCGGCTCGCCCGAGTACCAGCGCTGGAAGGCGCTGCTCCACGACTTCTACGATCCGTTTCCCAGCGTAGAGCACTATCGGCCACTCCTGCAGAACGAGGCATGAGCTGCTGTGTCGCCTGGGTACGAGATCCTGCCGGCCCGCCGCGAGCACACGCGCCAGCTGCCGGACGTGGAGCGAGCCGCGGCGACGCTCTTCGCGCAGGAGGATCTCTCGCCGGAGCAGCGCGAGCAGATCACCCCGGAGTCCGAGTTCGAAGCTGCCGCGCGCGAGGGACGGCTCTGGGTCGCGGTGACGGACGACGGACGCACGGTGGGCTTCGCCCTGGCCGGCGAGCTGGACGGCGACGCCCACCTGCTGGAGCTGGACGTCCATCCCCATCACGGCCGAAAAGGGATTGGAGCGGCGCTGGTGCGTCGGGTGGTGGCCTGGGCCCGCGCGCAACGGCTTCCGGCCCTGACGCTCACGACCTTCCGCCACCTGCCCTGGAACGCGCCGTTCTATCAGCGGCTGGGGTTCCGGATCCTCTCCACCCACGAGCACACACCCGCGATCAGCGCCGTTCTGGTCGATCAGGAGGGCCGCGGGCTCACGCAACGCGTGGCCATGCGCCTGGAGCTCTGCGAGCCAAGCGACCTCGCCTGACGGCGCGTGATAGGATCGGCCCGATGGAAGCGTCGGACGCACCCCACGCACGCGGCCCGTTCGACTGGGTGACGGCATCCGCACGCCAACCCCTGGTGTGGTGCCTGACCGCACTGGTGGTCGGCCTTTCGCTTGCGCTCGCTGCGCTGGCGCGCCCGCTCAACACGCCCGAGGCGCCCCAGGGAATCGTTTCGTTCGAGCTGGCGCGCACGGCCGAGGCCGCGGCAGCGATCGTCGCCTCCTGGTCGGCGCGCGCGCGCGAAGCCGCCATGCTGACCCTGGGACTCGACTACCTCTACCTGCTGGCCTACCCCGCCTGGCTGTCGCTGGTGTGTCAGGGAATCGCGCGCGCACGGACGGGAACGGCCGCGGGACTGGGCATGGCCCTGGCCTGGGCGATCTGGCTGGCCGCCCCCCTGGATGCGCTGGAGAACGCCGCGCTGATCCGCGTGCTGATGGATCCGGCACCCGGGGTCTGGCCCGCCGTGGCATGGGCCTGCGCCCTGCCCAAGTTCGCGCTGGTGTTCGCCGCGCTGGGATTCTGCATCGTGGCCGGCGTCCCGGCGCTGCTGCGGCGGGCAACCGGCCGCTAGACGCGCGCCTGCCCTAGACTGGCCGCATGCCGCACCCCCTTCACGTAGTCGACGTATTCGCAGAGGCGCGTTGGGCCGGGAACCCGCTGTCCGTGGTGCTCGACGCCGGCGACCTCTCCGGCGACGAGATGCAGGCGATCGCCCGGGAGCAGAACCACTCGGAAACCAGCTTCGTCACCGCATCCGCGCCCCAGCACGGTGCCTGGCCGGTGCGCATCTTCACGCCGACCACGGAGATCCCGTTCGCCGGTCACCCGACCCTGGGCACGGCGTGGGTGATACGGCGCCACCGGACCGACGACGCGCCCGCAGGCGTGACCCTGGATCTTGCCGTGGGCCCGGTGTCGGTGGCCTTCGAGAACGACGACCCGGGGGAGCTCGCCTGGCTGTTGGCACCGGAGGTGGCCCTGGGCCCCACCTGGGACGCGGAAGCCGCAGCCGCGGCGGCTGGGCTCGGCGCCGGCGACCTGCATGCAGAGCTTCCGGTCCAGACCGTGTCCGTGGGGATCTCGTTCGTCGTGGTTGCGGTGAAGGGGCTCGCCGCGCTGCACCGCGCGCACCTGAACCTGGAAGCGGCGCGCGCGATCGGCGGAGGCGCCACGCCGCTGTGCGTGTACCTGATCTGCCTGGAAACCGAGGAGCCGGGCAACGATCTCCAGGTGCGAATGCTCTTCGACGCCGACGGCCCCCGGGAGGATCCGGCGACCGGCAGCGCCGCAGCCTGCTTGGGCCGCTACCTGCTGGAGCACCGCCCTCTGTGCGACGGCCCGCTGGACCTGCGCGTCGAGCAGGGCGCGGCTGTGAAGCGGCCATCGCTGCTGCGCATTCGCGCGCACAGCAGCGACGACGGCGTAGAGATCGCGGTCGGCGGCTCGGTGGTGCCCGCCGTAGAGGGTCGGCTTCTCTGAGCTCGACCCGCGGTGTAGGCTTGCGCCATGCCCCACGTCCGCTCCGGCAGCGCTGAAATCTACTACGAGGTCCACGGATCCGGCCCGGCCCTGGTGCTGGCGCACGGCGCCGGCGGGAACCGCGTGATCTGGTTTCAGCAGGTGCCCGTCTTTGCGCAGCGCTACCGGGTGGTGACCTTCGACCATCGCTGCTTCGGACGCTCGATCTGTCCGCCCGAAGACTTCCACCCCAAGCACTTCACCGGCGACCTGCTGGCGATCCTCGATGCCGAGGGCATCGAGCGCGCCGCGTTGGTGTGCCAGTCCATGGGCGGCTGGACCGGGCTGCCGACGGCGGTTCGTCACCCGGAGCGCGTAGCCTGCCTGGCGCTGTGCGGAACGCCCGGCGGACTGGTGACCCCCTCCGTGCTGGCGGCAGCCGCCCGGATCGGCCAAAACGCCAGCCGCGACGACATCCGCGGACAGGCCGCGCTGGCACCGGACTTCCCGGAGCGCCGGCCCGACCTGGCGTTCCTCTACGACCAGGTCAACGGCCTCAATGTGGGCTTCCCGATGGAAGCCCTGGCCCGCATGTTCGACCCGGAGGGCCGTGTCGATCCCGCAGACCTGACGGAGTACGCGATCCCCACACTGATGGTGGCCGGCGAGCACGACGGGCTCTTTCCGGCCGAGGTGTTGCGGGAGGTCGCGAAGGAGATTCCCGGCTGCGCGTGGTGCGACGTCCCCGGCGCCGGTCATTCCACCTACTTCGAGGACGCCGAACAGTTCAACGCCCGCGTCGGCGACTTCGTGGCCCAGCACCTGGATGGGGCGGCGCGGGTGTGAAACTTGCCGCTCTCGGTATGGCGGCGACCTTCGCCGGCGTCACCGGCGCCTGTGCGCATCCGGATCCGGATGCGCCGGTGGGCTCCCCCGCGAATCCGATCCGCTGCTCCGGGAAGCCCGACGAGCTGGACTACCTGGCGCGGTTGCGCTGCCCGGACGGGGCGACGCCACGCTGGCGACGCACCGGCGCCGGCGGGACCACCCGGAGCCTCTACCGGGTGAGCTGCACGCAGATCGCTTGGGAGACGACGATCCACTTCGATCGCCGGCGCTCTTCCCAGGACGAGCCGCGCGCGCCCGACGGCCTCGAGCTGGCGCCCGTCGCGCCCACGCCATCGTGCCGCATCCCCGGCCAATGCGGAACCTGACGTGACTGCGATCACCATCGTCTCAGGATCGCCCGGCGCGGGGAAGACGACCCTGGCGCGCCTCCTGGCCGCGCGAGACGAGCGCGGCCTCCACCTGGAGAGCGACCCCTTCTACGGATTTCCCGCGCATCCGATCGATCCCACCACGCCCGCGTCGCACGTGCAGAACAGCGCCATCCTGACGGCGGTCATCCGCGCGGCAACCGGGTTCGCTGAAGCCGACTACGGCGTGTACGTAGACGGCGTGGTGGGCCCCTGGTGGCTGCCTCTGCTGGGGCGAGAGTTGGCGCCACGCGGAATCGCGCTCCACTACGTGGTCCTGCGCGTGGGGCTGGACGAGGCCCTGCATCGCGCCGCCACCCGGGCGCAATCTACCGACGAGGGGGCGGTGCGGCACATGCACCGGGCCTTTGAAGACCTCGGGGGCTTCGCGCGCCACGCCGTGGATACGAGCGGCGTGGCCGCGGAGGCCCTGCTCGAGCGGGTGACCGCGAGGCTGGCCCAGGGTGACTTCCGGGTTGAACTGGACGCGCTGCGCGGGGACACCCGTCGGCAGTGATACCCTCCTCGGCATGGAGTGGAAGATCTTCGGCACCGTATTCGCAACCGTGTTCCTGGCGGAGCTGGGGGACAAGACCCAGCTGGCCACCTTCCTCTACGCCGCCGACGCAGCCAATCCCAAGCTGACGGTCTTCGTCGGGGCGGCGGCCGCACTGGTGGTGACCTCGGCCCTCGGCGTGTTCGCCGGCGCGTTCGTCTCGGAGCACGTGAGTCCCCGCGCGCTCTCCTGGGTGGCGGGGCTCGGGTTCATCGCAGTAGGCGTGTGGACGATCACGCGTGCCTGAGGCCCCGGCCGGCGTGACGATCCGGGAGGAGACCTTGGAGGATCATGAAGCCGTGGCACGCATCGTGACCGACGCCTTCGGACAACCCGTCGAGGCCCGCCTGGTGGAGGCACTGCGAACGGAGGCAGGTCCATACCTCTCGCTGGTGGCCGAGTGCGACGGCTCGATCGTCGGTCACGCATTCTTCTCGGCGGTGGAGGTCGAGGGCGCGCCCGACGCGCCGCCCCTGGGCGCACTGGCGCCACTCGCGGTGGTCCCGGCGCTGCAGGGCGGCGGCATCGGCGCGGCCCTGGTTCGCGCCGGGCTGGCGCGCTGCCCCGAGCACGGCTGGCGCGCGGTGTTCCTGCTGGGCGACCCAGGCTACTACGCACGCTTCGGCTTCGGCCTGGCCGCACCGCGCGGCCTCCGCTACCTGAGCGAAGCTTTCGACGCCGGCTTCCAGGTGCTCGAGCTCGAGCCGGGCGCGCTCGACGGCGTGCACGGACTCGTGCAGTACCCCCCGGCCTTTGCCAGCCTGTAGCCTCGGAGGGCGCAGTGTGAAACACCCGGAACCGGAGCGGCCCGCAATGGCGGGTGGGTACCTGGAGCGACGCTTGCTGCCCTTCGCCTGGGCGGATGCACGCCTCACGCGCGCCCAGAACTACTGGGTGACCACCGTGACGGGCGCCGGCGGCCCCCACGCGCGCCCCGTCTGGGGCGTGTGGCTGAAGGGTGCGCTCTACTTCAGCTCCGGCTCGCGTATCCGCCGACACCTGGAGGCAGGCTCCGAAGTATCCGTGAACCTGGAGAGTGGTAACGAGTGCGTGATCCTGGAGGGAGCGGCGCAGCCGGAGCGGGACGCGGGCACGCTGCGACAGGTGGCCGACGCCTACAACGCCAAGTACCACTGGGATATGAAGCCCGAGCTCGAAGAGTTCTTCGCATTCCGACCCCGAGTGGGGTTCGGGTGGCTCTGCGACCCGAGCGGCGAGGATGGCGGCATGCTCTACGGCCAGACGGCCACGCGCTGGCGCTTCGAAGACTGAGGGATCACCGTGCCCGAACTTCGTGACTGTCGCTTCCCCGAGCTGGGCTCTCCCTACGACGACGCCTTGTGCGAGGCAGCGGCGTATGTGCTGGAGCACTTCGAGCCCATCGCCATCCTGGCGTGCGGGAGCATCGTGGCGGGCAACCCCGACCCGGGCAGCGACTTCGATCTCTACGTGATCCATCGCGAGCCCTGGCGGCAGCGCGTCCAGAAGCGCTTCTGCGGCGTAGCGACCGAGATCTTCGTGAACTCGCCGGAGTCGGTGTCCGCGTACCTGGAGAGCGAGCGATTTCGTCCCATGGCCGCCCATATGCTGGTCACAGGCTTCCCCGTGCTGGAGAGCGACCCGGAGGTGGCGGCCCTGCGCGACCGTGCCCGCGGCGTCCTGGCAGAGCCGCCGGCCCTGGACGCCGAGCAGGCGCTCTTCGAACGCTATGCAGGCGCGCTGATGGTGGAGGACGCCGCCGACGTGATCGAGCGCGATGCGGAGGCGGCCTCGCTGCTGGCGACCGAAGCGGTGCACCACGCCGCGCGCATGCGCTTCCGGCTGGCGGGCCGCTTCGTGCCGCGCCACAAGGACCTGCTGGCGGAGCTGGATCGCCTGGATGCGCCCCTGGGGCGCGACGTGCGCGTATTCCTGTCGACCGGCGACTCCCGGGAGCGCCTGGAACTGGCGTGTTCGATTGCCGACCAGGTATTCGATGCGCGGGGCTTCTTCGAGTGGGAGTCGGCGCGAGTTCCCGTTGCGTCCGTCCCGACGGAGCAGGCGCCGTGACCAACACCGCACGACGCTCCTCGATCGCCGCGGTCCTGCTGGCATCGACACTGGCACTGGTAGTGGGCGGCATGGGCGCGGCCCAGCTACGTCACGCCATGGCGGCCGGCCCCATGCTGGTTGCACCCTCCGGCATTGCTGTGAACGACGACGGCGAGATCTACACCGGCGTGCACGGCGGCCACGTTTTCATGTACGACGCCTCCGGTGAGCTGCGGAATGCCTGGACGGTGCCCGGCGCCGTGGGGCGCCTGCGCCTGGCCCTGGTGGATGGGGTGCTCCAGGTGGCGAGCGAAGGCGCGCCGACGTTGCACGTCTATGGGCTGGACGGCAGCGCACTGGACACCCGCGAGGAGCCGAGCGCCTTCTCGCGGATCGGCGCGGAAAACGACACCACCTTCCGCACCGCTGCCGGTGAGGTCTACTCCCTGGAGGGGAATTCGATCGTGCGACGCGAGCCGGCGCCCGTCCAGGCCGTGGTCCCGGCACTCCGCTGGCCCCTGAACACGTTCGCGCGGCATCCTCTCAGCCTGGGTCTGCTGCTCTTCGCCGGGGCCTTCGGACCGATTGCCGCTCTCTTTCTCGGCCGCGCGGGACGCGCGGAATGAGCGCAAGCCGGACGACGCTGCGCGCGCCCACGGCGCGCGACCGCGGCGCCTTCCTGACCGCCGTGCGCCGCAGCCGGCGGCTCCACCGCCCCTGGGTCCACCCGCCCGCCGACGCCGACGCCTTCGCCGACTGGCGGCGGCGCTGCGGCGGGCCGGATCACGCCGGCTTCCTGGTGCTGGCGCCCGACCGGGAGCCTGCCGGCGTGGTGAACCTGAACCACATCGTGCGCGGTGCGCTGCGCAGCGCCTACCTGGGCTTCTACGCTTTCGAGCCCTACGCGGGCCGCGGTCTGATGCGCGACGCGATCGGCCAGGCCGTGCGTAGCGCCTTCGGCCCCCTGGGCCTGCATCGGGTGGAGGCGAACGTGCAGCCGGACAACGCCGCCTCACTGGCGTTGATCCGCCGCCTGGGCTTTCGGCGCGAGGGCTTCTCGCCGCGCTACCTGAAGATCGGCGGCCGCTGGAGAGATCACGAGCGTTGGGCGCTGCTCGCAGAGGACTGGAAGTCGCGAGCGCGGCGATGATCCGCCTGGCGCCCCTGGAGGTGACCGACGCGGAGCGCGCCGCCGCTGCGCTCACGCCCGCCTTCCTGGGCGACCCCACCATGCGCTGGTGCTTCGCCGGAGATGCGGCGGGCTACCAGGAACGTCTGGGCGGCTACCTGCGGGTCGGCCATCGCTGGCACCGGGGCCTCGGTCATCCGGTGCAGGGCGCCTTCGCCGGCAACGCCCTGGTGGGCGCCTGCTACCTGGCGAACCCCGCTGTGGACGCCGCACCCGATGACGTGCGCGCGCTCGAAGCTGCGCTGGTCGATGCCTGTGGTGACGCGGCGGCCGGGCGCTTCGCCGCCTACAACCGCGCCGTCGAGGAGGCTGCACCGCAGGGCCGCCATCACACCCTGGCCATCGTCGGTGTGCAGCCCGACCGGCAGGGCTGCGGCGCGGGGCGCGCCCTGGTGCGCTGGGCGTGCGAGCTCAGCGATGCGGACCCGGTCTCCGAGGGAATCGTCCTGGACACCGGCAACGAGGCCAACTTGCGCTTCTACGCCGGCTTCGGCTTTCGTCCGCTGGCGCGGGTGCCGTTCGGCGACGGTGTGGAGCACATCCTGCTGCGCCCGCGTCGCGAACGCGAGGCGCTCCGATGAAGCCCGAGCTGCACACCAGCCGGCTGCATCTGCGGCCCGCCTCCGGCGCCGACCTCGAAGCGCTGCACCAACTCTGGATCGAATCGGACGTGCGCCGCCACCTCTTCGACGACCGCTCGATCAGCCTCGGCGAAGCGCGGAGCCTGCTGGAGCGAAGCGATGCGGGCTTCGCGGAGCGGAACCTTGGCCTCTGGTGCGCGGATGAGCGCGCCGGCGAAGCCCTGGTGGGGTTCGCCGGCTTCCTCCACTCCGACGACGATCCCGACCTGGTCTACGGGCTTCAGCCTTCGCAGCGGGGCCGGGGTCTGGCCACCGAGGCCGCGCGCCGCGTGATCGAGCACGCCTTCGAGGATCCCGCCGCGGAGCGCGTGGTGGCCAGCGTGGACGAGCCGAACCAGGCCTCGGTCCGGGTCCTGGAGCGACTGGGCATGCTGCGCACCCGTCGCAGCATGGTGAATGGCAGGGCGCTGCTTCACTATGCGCTGGCGCGCGAGCGCGCCTGAACCGTGGCGCCTCAGGCGTCGTCGTCGAGCACGGCGCGCCAGGCGCGCTCGGCCTCGGGAACCCCGACCGGGTAGCGGGGCAGCCCGTCGCGGCAGTCATGCCACGGAACAGATTGGTCCGTGAAGATGTGCTGCTTCGTCTCCACACCCGGATCGCCGTCGATCGTCCCGGCCGGTATCTCCAGGATCGGAGCAGCGGGATCCAGCAGCGGAACGGGGGAGCCGCAGCGGCTGCAAAACGGCCGCGTGTAGCCGGGCGGCCTGCGCAGCACCGGAAGCCGGAACACCTGCACCCGGTCCTCGCCGCGTAGGAAGCGGAAGTCTCGCGGCTTCACGGCCAGCATGGGCAGGAAGGCCGAGCCCGACGACTTGCGGCAGCGCGAACAGTGACACGACTCCACCGGAGAGACCGGCCCGTCCACGCGCCAGGCCACATCCCCGCACAGGCAGCTTCCCTCCAACATCGTCGAGATCCTCCCCCGCGTGGACACCCGCGCGCGGCCGCGGGTTCCCAACGCTACCCTCCTCGACCATGCTGACGCTTCTGAAGAGCCACCCGCTCCTGACCGGCGCCTTCTCCCTCTTCATCGTGGCCGGCGCCGCGATCGGGCTGCTCTACCTGCCGCCGGACTGGGCGATCCTGCGCAGACTGGCCGCCGGAGCCGTCGCGGGCGCCGGCGTGGTGCTGCTGGTGGCGGGACCCAAGCTCTTCATCTCCTGAGCCCCTGCGCCAGCTTCGCCTTGACCGCGACCGCGGCGGGGTGGCAAGGTGCACGCGGAGGGGCGCATGACGGCAACACGAATCTTCCTGGGGCTCTCGGTGTCGGTGTGGCTTCCCTATGGGCTCTTCTGCCTGGTGCAGCCCGGTTTCCTGGAAGGCGCCGCGGGCGTGGCAGCCTCGACACCCACCGGCTCGGCGGACCTGCGCGCCATGTACGGCGGCCTCCAGGCGGGCATCGGCGCTCTCGCGCTGGTCGGTTTCCTGCGCGCGGAGGCCGCCCGCCCCGCGCTGCTGGCGCTGCTCTTCCTGTGCGCGGGCCTGGCGCTGGGCCGCATCCTGGGGTTGGTCGTCGACGGCGCCGCGTCGCCGTACACGCTGGTCGCGATCGGCTTCGAGGTGACGAGCGCGGTGGTGGCGGGCGCGCTGCTCCGACGCACTGCGCCCGCTGCGGCGCTGTAGCCCAGCCACCGCGAGCCTGGGTGCCCACGTTCGTCAGCCACGCGGTGGTGGGGGCCGCCTTCGCGTGCGCCGCGCCACGCACGCTGCCCTTCGCCTCCGTCGCACTGGTGGCCGCCGCCGTCTCGGCACTGCCGGACGCAGACGTGATCGGATTCGCCTTCGGGATTCCCTACTCGCACCCATTGGGCCATCGAGGCCTCAGCCATGGCCTGCCCTTTGCGCTGGCGCTGGGCGCATTCGCGTGGCTCTGGCTGCGAAGTCGCGGCCGCCCCCACGCCGTTTCGCTGGGCATCATGCTGGCGGCGGCCTGCGCCTCCCACGGCGTGCTGGACGCCGCCACCGATGGGGGCCTGGGAATCGGCTTCTGGGTGCCCTTCTCCGACGCTCGCCATTTTCTTCCCTGGCGTCCCATTCCGGTGTCGCCCCTGGAGCCCGCGGCGTTCTTGAGCGCGCGGGGCGCCGCCATCCTGGCAGCCGAGATCGTCTGGCTCTGGCTGCCGGCCCTGAGCCTGGCGGCGGGGGTCGCCTGGACGCGCCGCCGTGCCTAGCTAGCTTTGCTGCGTGTTGGACGCGACGCGCATTCGATTCCTGATCATCCTGATCGTGGGCGGGGCAGCCGTCCTGGGAAGCTACGTCCACGGCCTGGCGACGCACCCGGAGACCCGCAACGACGTCTGGGGCGGTGTTCCCGAGTCGTTGAAGCCGCTCTACACGGTCAGCATGTTCACCGCCGCGGCGGGCTGGATGCTCTTCACCAGCTACCTCTTCTTCCGCCTGCCACCGGCGCAGACACGCATCGCGGGGGGCCTCGACTACCGCACGTTCGTCGTACTGCAGGCCGTGGCCCTGGTCGGGTCGGCGCTGTGGATGCCGCTGACGTTCGCGTACCTGGACGCCCCCAGTGCCGGGCTCTGGTGGCTGATTGCTCTTCGCGTTTCAGACCTTCGTGCTCGACGCGTTGGTCTGGCCGGCGTACTTCCCCGCCTGACCGGACGCACACGGGCCGGGTGCCGGCGGATCCGCCATCCTCGGCGTCCATGGAGCCCTGGGACGCCACCCTCGCCCGGATCGACCGGGAGGCCGCCGCCGAACGCGGCGCTGGGCTCTTCGGCGCCACGCGCCCGCCGCAGTTCGTGAGCGTGGGCGCCAACCTGGTCTTCCGGCTCACGCTGGCCGACGGCGCGGACGCCTACCTCAAGCTGATCCACGCCCGGCTCCGCGACCGCGGGGAGATGGAAGCCAACACCGCCTACCACGCGCACTTGTTCGACTGCGCTGCGCCGGTGCCGCCCGTGCTGCGCTCCGTGGAGGGCCGTCGGGTCGAGGCCTTCGACGTGGCGGGCGAGCCGGTGCTGGCCACGGCCACGGGGGCCGTCCGCGGGCGCTCCGTCGAGGCGCAACCCGTGGAGTACGCCGCTTGGGGACGCGCCCTGGCCGCATTGCACGCGGCGGCGGAGTCGTTCCCGCACGCCTTGGCCGGTCCGCTGCGCCACTGGGAGGCCAACTGGCGCGAGTGTGTGGAGCAGATCCGGCCCGACGACGCGCCGGCGCTGGCCCAGGTGACACGAATCGAGGCCTGGCTTCGGGAGCTGCCCTGCGACGCCGGGGCGCTGGGCATGACCCACTCCGACTGCAACCGAACCAACGCGCTCTACGACGGCGAGCGGGTGCGCATCATCGACTTCGACGAGCCCATGCACCACTGGTTCGCCGCCGACGTGGCGCGGCCCTTCCGCGAGCTGACCCACGAGGACCCGGCCTTCGAGGCCTGCCGCGCGGCGCTGGTGGGCGGCTACCGCGAAGTCCGGGCGCTGGACGACCGGCTCGAGCAGGCGATCCCCGGGTTCGTGCGTATGAAGAACGTCGAGATCTACGCCTGGATTGCGCACCAAGGGCACTGGACGGGCGACGAGTTGCCCGGCGGACGCGATCGCAAGACCGTGTTCGATGCCATCCTGCGCAGCTTCGCGGACTGAGCGCGGCGCCGGGCCCGGGCTACCCTCGGCGCGTGTCGCCGAACCTCGACCTCGACGCGATCCGCGCCGCCGCCGAGCGCATCCGGCCCCACGTGCTGCGATCGCCGGTCCTGCGGCATCGTCTGCGCCCCGACTGCGAGCTGCTGCTCAAAGCCGAATCGCTCCAACCCACCGGATCGTTCAAGATCCGCGGCGCCTTCAGCCTGATGACGACCCTGGGCCCGGACGTCCCGGGCGTGGTGGCGCACTCGTCGGGAAATCACGCCCAGGCGGTAGCCCGCGCCGGCGCCGTGCTGGGAATTCCGGCCGTGGTGGTGATGCCCTCGGATGTCCCGGCCGTGAAGCGGACGCGGGCCGAAGCCGACGGCGCTGAGCTGGTGCTGGTGGGCACCGACAGTTCCGAGCGCGAGGAGCGCGCTGAGGCGCTGGCCCACGAACGCGGCCTCGTCCCCGTGCCCCCGTTCGACCACCCGCTGGTGGCTGCGGGCCAGGGGACGGCGGCGCTGGAGCTCTGCGAGGACGCCGGCGACCTGGATCGCTTCTACGCACCGGTGAGCGGCGGCGGCCTGATCGCCGGCTGCGCCACCGCCCTGCACGCGCTGCGGGCCGGCATCGAGATCGTGGGCTGCGAGCCCGAGGATGCCGACGACACCCGGCGCAGCCTGGCCGCCGGGGAGCGGGTATCGGTGCCGCCGCCGCGAACCATCGCCGATGGACTGCGCGTGCGCATCCCCGGCGCCTTCACGTTCCCGGTGCTGCGCCGGCACGTAGCTCGCGTGGAGCTGGTGAGCGACGAGGAGATGCTCCTCGCCATGGCCTTTGCGCTGCGCGAGCTTCGTCTGGTGCTGGAGCCCTCCGGCGCCACATCGCTCGCCGTCGCGCTGCGCGAGGGCGTGGGCCGCTGCGGTGTGCTGCTGTCGGGGGGAAACGTGGATGCCGCGCTCTTGACTCGCGTGGTGCAGGAGAAGCTCTCGTGAAGCTGGGCATGACCCTTCCGACCATGGTTCCCGAGGCGGAACGCGACGCGCTGCTGGGCTGGGCGCGTGCCGTGGACGCCGCTCCGTTCTCGAGCCTGGCCGTGGGCGAGCGCATCAGCTTCGACAACGCCGAAGCCCTGGTCAGCCTGTCGGCGGCCGCGGCGGTCACCGAGCGGGTGCGGATCGTCGCCACCTGCTTCGTGCTGCCGCTGCACGCGACGGCCTGGCTGGCCAAGCAGGCCGCCAGCCTGGACCGCCTGGCCGAGGGCCGCTTCACCATGGCGGTGGGCGTGGGCGGACGCGAAGAGGACTACCGCGTGGTGGGCGCGCCCTTCCGGCGGCGCCACGCGCGCATGGACGAGCAGGTAGCAGAGCTACGGCGCATCTGGTCCGGCGAGCCGGCGCTTCCGGGCAGCGCCCCGGTGGGCCCTGCGCCGCACCAGCAGGGCGGCCCGCCGCTCTGGATCGCCGCCGCGGGCGAGCGACCGTTGCGCCGCGCGGCGCACTGGGCCGGAGGACTGGCGGGCTTCAGCCTGGGGCCGGGCGCGGACGAGATGGACCGGGTCTTCCGCAACGCCGAGCAGGCCTGGCGCGAGGCGGGCCGCGAAAAGGCGCCCCACCTGGCGACCAGCTTCTGGTACGCCCTGGGCGACGATGCCGCCTCGAGGCTCAGCGAGTACGCAGCCCGCTACCTGGGCGTGTTCGGGGAGGGCCCGGCTCGCGCGCTGGCGTCCCAGTGCCGCGCCGCAGGCCAGGCGGCGCTCCGCGAGTCCCTGACCCTGGCGCGAGAGGCCGGCGCCGACGAGGTGATCCTCGTCCCCACAAGCGCCGACCCGGCCGAGCTGGAGCGCACCCTCGAAGCCATCGCCCCATTCCTCTGACCCGAACCAGTAACTCCAGACCGGAACCTGCGGGACTGTCCCGTGGGTTCCCCCCAGGTTGGTCCCGACCGCAACCTACGGGACTGTCCCTTTAGTTGTCGGTTAGGCTTGCTGGGTGGCGTTGGATCCTCCGCTCGAACTGCCTGCCAGCATCCGGCCCGTGCGCCGCGAGGATGTGGGACGGCTTTCTCACGTGCTGGCCCGCGCGTTTCGCGACGACCCGACCCACCGCTGGTTCCTGCCCTCCGAGCGCGCCTGGCGACGCCACAGCCACCGCATCTTCAGCCTGCTGCTGCGCGACAACCTGGCAACGGGCACCGTGCTCACCAACGATCGGCTGGAGAGCGTGGCGCTCTGGAACGAGCCCAGCGCGCCGGAACCGGGCCCGTTGCGACGCTTCGTCTTCGGGGTGCGCATACACCGGCACTTCGGGGCAAACATCCCGCGCGCGATCCGCGGCTTCCGGGTCATCGAGGAATCCCAGCCTTCCCAGCCCAAGTGGTACCTGAGCGTGGTCGGAACGGACCCGCCGCGCCAGGGCCGCGGCGTGGCCAGCGCACTGATCGAGCCGGCGCTGGCCCGGGCGGACGCCGAGGATCTCCCGGCCTGGCTGGAGGCCTCGCGACCGGAAAACGTGCCCTACTACCAGCGCTTCGGCTTCGAGGTGACCGACGAGTTCTCACTCCCCGACGGCCCCCCCCTGTTCGGGATGCTGCGCAAGCCGCGAGCCTGATGAGGACGGCCCCGAATCGGGACCGGAACGCCACGCTTGAATCCCCGCCGGGCGCGGTCTAGCGTCAATCCCCATGCCCGACGGCGAACTCCTCCCCGCCTACGGTGCGGTCCGCGACGCGACCCGTTCCCTGTGTGCCCCCCTTTCCCCGGAGGACGCGTCGGCGCAGTCCATGCCCGACGCCAGCCCGGCGAAGTGGCACCTGGCCCACACCACCTGGTTCTTCGAGACCTTCGTGCTGGAGAGCGCCCAGCCCGGCTACCGGCCGTTCCATCCCAGCTTCCGGGTGCTCTTCAACTCGTACTACAACGCGGTGGGCGAACAGCACCCGCGTGCGGAGCGCGGCCTGCTGACCCGCCCATCCCTGGAAGACGTGCAGCGCTACCGCGATCACGTGGACGAGCACATGGCCAAGCTCTTCGAGAACCAGGCGGTCGACGCCGAGCTGGCGGCCGTGATCGAGCTGGGCCTGCACCACGAGCAGCAGCACCAGGAGCTGCTGCTCACCGACCTGAAGCACCTCTTCTCGCGCAACCCGCTGGAGCCGGTCTACCGCACCGCACCCGCAGCTCCGGGGGCCGTCGCCACCCCGTGCTCCTGGCACGGCTACGCCGAGGGCGTGCACCGTCTCGGACACGGGAGCAAGGGCTTCGCGTTCGACAACGAGGGGCCGCGGCACCGCGTCTTCGTCGAAGCCTTCGAGCTGGCCTCGCGGCCGGTCACGTGCGGCGACTACCGCGCCTTCATGGAAGACGGCGGCTACCAGCGCCCCGAGCTGTGGCGCTCCGACGGCTGGGCCGCCGTGCAGCAGCAGGATCTGTGCGCTCCCCTCTACTGGCGCCGCAGGGACGACCACTGGATCGCGCTCACCCTGACCGGAACACGGCGCCTCCACGACGCAGAGCCGGCCTGCCACCTGAGCTGGTACGAGGCGGACGCCTACGCCGGCTGGGCCGGCGCGCGGCTGCCGACGGAAGCCGAGTGGGAGGTGGCCGCGGAGAGCCGGCCCGTACGCGGCAACTTCGTGGAGAGCGGACACCTGCACCCCACCGCACCGGCCTCTCCGGCGCACGATGCACCAGCACAGCTCTTCGGCGACGTATGGGAGTGGACGGCCAGCGCCTATGCGCCCTACCCCGGCTATCAGCCGCCCGACGGAGCGCTGGGCGAATACAACGGCAAGTTCATGGCCAACCAGATGGTCCTGCGCGGCGGCTCGTGCGCCACGCCCCGCGACCACGTGCGCGCCACGTACCGCAACTTCTTCTACCCCCAGCAGCGCTGGCAGTTCAGCGGCGTGCGCCTGGCGCGCGACGCCTGACGCCGCGCGCCTCGCGGCGCAGACGGTTCACTTCTTCGTGGGCGGCGCGCACGGGCTCGGGCAGGCGCCAGCGGGGCGCCAGCCGCAGCACCAGGCGCTGCGCCGTCGGCAGCGAGACGCGGTGGCCGATCGAGACGTAGACCGGCTTGACTCCGTCCCGGGTGCGCACCACGCGGCCGATCAACTCGCCGTGGTGCAGCAGCCGCGTGGAACAACCCCGGCGCGCACCCGGCTCGCGGTGCTCGCCCACCAGGCGGCTCTTGGCGCAGCCCAGGGTCGGCAGGTCCAGCGCCACGCCCAGATGACAGGCGATGCCGAAGCGCCTCGGATGCGCACGGCCGTGACCGTCGGCCACCAGCAGGTCCGGCGGCGTGCGCAGGCGTTCGAACGCAGCCAGCAGTGCGGGCATCTCGCGGAACGACAGATAGCCGGGCACGTAGGGGAAGCGGGCACGCATACGGACCGAGGCGCTGTCTACGACCTGCAGCGAGTCGGCATCCAGCACCACCACCGCCGCGTACAGGATGGGGCTTCCGCGGTCGTAGGAGACGTCGGCGCCGGCCACGCGACGCACCGGGCCCATGCGATCGCGCTCCTCCACCCGATCGCGCAGCGATTCCTGGATGGCGCGCGCTTCCGCGACCGGAACGTCCCAGGAGTGGCGCAGGGTTCCCATGTCCAGGTATCAAAGCAGACATGGAGCCCGTGCGACCGCCCGAACCTTCCCTGTGCCCCGAGTGCGGCGACCCGGTCCGCTGCGGGGCGCTGCTGGGCGAGGAGCGCTGCTGGTGCAACGAGCTTCCGGCGGCGAAGCCCCGGGGCGGGGCGGGTGACCCCGCCTGCCTGTGCGAGCGTTGCCTGCGACGCCGGATCGCGGAAGCGGAGGCCGCCGGAGAAGGCCCGTAACGCGTCGGAGCGGCGTTTGACCGCCCGGTCGGCTCAAGGCATACACGTCGACCAAGCGTGGGTCTTATCCCACAGGTCCTGAGCTCAGCTCTCGAGGTGCACATGCCCGTCCGCGTCGCTGCGATCGCCCTGCTCTCCCTCCTGCTGATCGCGCCCTTGGGCAAGTGCTGGCGAGACGGGTCGGTGCAGCAGCG
>CAMYOO010000005.1 GCA_947260035.1 uncultured delta proteobacterium | reverse complement strand
GTCTCGAGCGTTTGCGCCGTGCTCTCGATGGGCGGAGGCCACGGCGTCTCAGGTCCCGTATCGTGGCGGCATGCCTCGGGTGATCGCGGTCGTGCTGTGCGCCGACCTCCTGTTTCTCGCCATTGCGATCGGGGACGGCCAGTTTTTCCACGGAGACCCGAGGCGGCGCTTCCAAGAGGGCCAGTCTGGAACCTGGGTGTCCGCGGCGCATCTCGTCGCCATGGGCCTCGTCGCCTGGCGGATCCTGGTGCTGCGAAGGGCGCAGACCCGGCAGCCGATCCTTCGCTCGTCGCTGCTGATCTGGGCGCTCATGGCCGGCGGCTTCTTCTTCCTGGCCGCGGATGAGCTGTTCGAGATCCACGAGCAGGTCGATCTGGCCATCCACTCGCTGTTCGGGATCACCGAGACCAGCCTGACGGATCGGATCGACGACCTGCTGGTCTTGCTCTATCTGGTGATCGGGCTGGTCGCGGTCTGCATCGCCCGCAGCGAACTGTGGCGCTACCGCGTGACGCTTCCCTTCTTCGCAGCGGGCTTGGTGCTGGCGTTTGCCATGGTCGTGCTCGACGTCCTCACGAATGACGTCGATCTCCTCCGCATGCTCCTTCCCGGCGTGCACCTGGGGTCGATTTTCCTTTGGGCCATCGTGGCCGAAGACGTGCTCAAAGTGCTGGCGGAGGCGTTCTTCCTGCTCGGCTTCATCCAGGCGCTGCAGATGACGCGCCGAATGGACGCGGAGCCATCGGCTGGCCCGGCCACCTGCAGATCGTCGTAGGGGGGGGATCCCGTCCGGCCGCGCTGCGGGTGCCGGGGTCCTGAAGTGTCCCGGGATACGGGTCAGCCTTCTCCGCGGTTGGCGCGGCGGAGCAGTGGGATGGCCACCCCCACGAAGACGACGTTGGGCAGCCACAGCGCGACGACGGGCGGAACGGCGGTGTCCTCGGCGAGGAACTCGGCCAACGACAGCAGCACGTAGTAGGCGAACGCCACCGCCACGCAGGTCAGCGCGCCCGCCGAGCGCGCGCCGCGCACTCGCCGCAGGCCCATGGGAACGGCCAGCAGCGCGAACACGATCGGCGCCACGGGAACCGCGAAGCGGCGGTGGAGCTGGGTCTCGTACTTCACCGGGCGGCGTTCGGGCAGGTGCTTGATCTTCTCGAAGTCGTCGGTCGAGTCGAGCAGCTCCAGCGTGGAGCGGAGCTGCTGCATGGACATGTCGCGCGGGCGCAGCCGCGAGGTCTTCGATTCGACCACGCCGGAGGCGTCGAAGGTGTAGTCGAAGGTCTCGAAGGAGATGCGCCGGTAGCGGGCCAGATCGTCCGGCTCGATGTGCATGTCGCCACGTTCCAGGACCAGCTTGATCTCCGCCGTCTCCGCGTCGTAGCGCAGGCTGCCGGACTCCGAGAAGACGGCAAACGGGCGTCGCGCGTCGGTGTTGTCCCAGATCACGATGCCCCGCAGCGTTCCGTCGGCCTCGGCGCTTTGCGCGTAGATGAGCCGCTTGTCGAACGAGCGGAAGTGGCCGGGCTCGATGGTCAGGCTGCGCGTCGCCGCTTCGGTGACCACGCGGCGCAGCTGCCGGCGCACATTTGGCTCGACTTCCTGCATCAGGTAGCCGGTGAAGCCCGAGACCAGGACCGAGAGCAGCAGCACCGGGCCCACCACCGCCGTCATGCCCAGGCCGCAGGCGCGCATGGCCAGGATCTCCGACTCCGACGCCAGCCGGCTCACCGCCAGCAGCACGCCGAACAGGAACGCGACGGGAAGGGCGTAGGTGGCCAGGGTGGGCATCAGGTACCCGAGCACGCGCAGCAGGTCCCATACCGACGCCCCGCCGCCGGCGGCCTCGGTGAGGTCCGCCAGGGTCCGGAGCAGGTTCTGCGTCAGCATCAGCGACGAGAAGACCAGGAATCCCAGGACCGAGTACTGGATGATCTCGCGGACGATGTAGCCGGCGACGATTCGCGGGATCCGCATGGCGGGGTATCCTACCCGTCGCTCTGCGTCCGTGCGAGGCACCCGCAATCGCCACCTGTAGGAACCCTTTAGAAGCCCTGCCGCCGGCTGAGCGCATCCTGGTGATCCGGCTGGGGGCCGTCGGCGATGTGGTGCGGACCCTGCCCGCCGTCTCGGCGCTGAGGGCGGCCTATCCCGGAGCTCGGATCAGCTGGCTGGTGGAGCCGGCGTCCGCCAGCGTGCTGAGCGACCAGCCGTGGATCGATGAGGTCTTGGTCTACCCGCGGGCCGACGTGAGCGAGGCGCTTCTCGGCGTGCGCTGGCTCGAGGCGGCCCGGCGTCTGAGGAGCTTTGTGGCTGCGCTGCGCGGAGGCGCGTTCGATCTGGTGGTCGACTTCCACTCCATCCTGAAGAGCGGGGTCTTCTCGCGGCTCAGCGGCGCGCCGCTACGGGTCGGCCTCGCGCCCCCCTTCGGACGCGAGGGCGGCTGGCGGTTCGCCAACCGCCGCGCCCACGTCGAGCCGCGCCGAGCCTCGCGCTTCGAGCGCAACCGCGCGCTGGTGCAGTTCCTGGGCGTCGAGGCGGCGCCCGACGCGCAGCCGCTGCGGGTCGCCGACGCCGCGCGCCAGCGCATGGCCCGTCTGCTCGGGCCGACGTCGGCGCCGGTGGTGATCCATCCCGGGACCAGTGACGACACGCCGCACAAACGCTGGACCGTGTCGGGGTACACCCAGGTCGCCCGCGAGCTGGCCGAGGACACCGGCACACCCGTGTTGGTGACGGTGGGGCCTGCCCGGGACGATCGCGCCTTCGCCGAGGCGCTGGTCGGGGAGGCGCGGGGCGCCGCGCGGCGCGCACCGGACACGCCTTCGCTGGGCGACCTGGCGGCGCTCTTTGCCCGTGCTCGGCTCTACATCGGCAGCGACACGGGACCCATGCACGTGGCGTCGCTGGTGGGCACGCCGGTGCTCCAGCTTCTCGGTCCGACGCATCCGCTGGAGAACGCACCCTGGCAGGCCACTCCCTCGCGCAGCGTGCGGGTTCCCGTGGCGTGCAGCCCGTGTCGGCGGGGCTGCGCAGCGGCCACGTGCATGCGGGCAATTCCCCCCGATCGCGTGGTGCAGGAGGCGCGCGCGCTTCTGGCAGGCGCTACAGGGCATTGATAGACTCCGCGACCTCCCCCGGGGTCACGCAACCCATGACCAATCCTGAGGAAATCCTCGTTCGGGGCCCGAACTGGGCCGGCGATCTGGTAATGGCGACGCCCGCCTTCCGGGCTCTGCGCCACGCCTATCCGACCGCGCGGATGAGCCTCGCCGTGAAGGGGGTCCTGGCACCGCTGATGGCCGGCGCTCCCTGGTTCGACCGGGTGCTTCCGGTGGAGTCCCACCGGCGCGGGCCGTGGGCGGTGCTGCGCGAGGCCTGGGGCCTGCGGCGCCGGGGCGGCTTCGACCTGGGACTGTGCCTGCCCGACTCCTTCGAGTCCGCGCTGCACATGCGCCTGGCGGGCGTCCGCAATGTGGTCGGCTACCGCTCTGATCTACGCGCTCCGCTTCTCCACACCTCCGTGGCGGCGCCGCGCAGCGGAGGCCGCCGCGCCTGGATTCCCCGCGAGCGCCACGTCCTGGCCCTCGCCGAGGCGGCCGGTGCGCCCGCCCAGGGCACGCACCTGGAGCTCTTCACCACCGAGGCCGAACGCTCCCGGGCCGGCTCGTTGCTGGACGCGGCCGGGGTGGCTCCGGGCGAGCCCTACGCCGTGTTGGCGCCGGGGGCTTCCTACGGTCCGTCCAAGCTGTGGCCGGCGGCGTCCTTCGCCCAGGCGGGCGATGCCCTGGCCGAGGCCGGCGCCCGCGTGGTCCTGGTGGGGACCGCGGACGAGCGCGGTCTGGTGGGCGGGGTGGCCGCGGCCATGCGCGCGCCTGCGGCGGATCTGTCCGGCAAGCTGGACCTGGGCTCGCTCAAAGCCGTGATCCGGGACGCGCGGCTCCTGATCTGCAATGACGCCGGCGCACGTCACGTCGCCGTCGCGTTCGGGGTCCCCTGCATCGCACTGATGGGCCCAACCAGCTTGGCCAAGACCAATCTGAACCTGGAGCGGGTGCGCGTACTGACGGCCGACGTGGGCTGCCGACCCTGCTACCTGCGCCGCTGTCCCACCGACCACCGCTGCATGACGCGGATCCCGGTGGCGGCGGTGCGTGAGGCCGCGCTGCCCGCTCTGGACGTAGAGGGCGCTGCCCGTTGGCGCGGCGACGGCGCGCTGCGTCCGCTGTCCGGAGGCGGCGAAGCGTGATCGACCTCTCGGTCGTGATCGTCTCCTGGCGCGCGCGGGACCTGCTCTTCGCCTGCCTCGAGTCGCTGGATCGCCACGTGCGCTCGCGTCGCGAGCCCGATCGCATCGAGATCGAGGTCTTCGTCGTGGACAACGCATCCGGAGACGGCACGCCCGATGCCGTTCGCGAGCGGTTTCCCTGGCTGCAGGTGATCGCGTTGCCGAGCAACGTGGGCTTCGCGGCCGGAAACAACGTCGCCCTGGCCAAGATTGCCGGGCGCCACGCGCTGCTGCTCAACAACGACACCGAGGTATTGCCGGGTGCGTTGGAGCGTTGCGTACGCTTCCTGGACGAGCACCCCGATGTCGGTGTCGTCGGCCCCCAGCTCCTGAATCCGGACGGCTCCAAGCAGAACTCCGTGCACAACTACCCCAGCCTGGCTACCGAGTTGCTGCCCAAGGGCGTGCTGGAAACGCTGCTGCCCGGGCGCTTCCCCTCCAAGCGCTACGAGCACGACGGACCCGTCGACGTGGAGGCCGTGCTGGGCGCGTGCCTCTTCGTGCGTCGCGAGGTGCTCGACGGCGTCGGGCTGATGCCCGAGGAATACTTCTTCTTCCTCGAGGAAACCGACTGGTGCTGGCGAATCCACGAAGCGGGCTGGCGCGTAGTCCACCTTCCTGACACTCGTGTGATTCACGTGCACGGCGCCACCACCAAGAAGCGCGTGCCGGCGCGCACGCGCATCGAGTACCACCGCTCCCTGTATCGCTTCTTTCGCAAGCGGCGTGGTGCGGCCCAGGCAGCCCTGGTGCGTACCCTGCGCTTCGGCAAGTCGGCTCTCTACGCGCTGGTGCTGCTGCCCGGGGCCGTCTTGTCCCGCGCCGGGCGCGAGCGCTGGCGAAGCCGTTCGGCGGTGCTCTGGTGGCACTTGCGCGGCTGCCCTGCCGGTGCGGGTCTGGCTCGGGATGGAGGAGATACGGCGTGAACGGACTCGAAGAAGCCCGTCTGGCGATGCTGGTGGATGCCTTCGGCGGCGTCTCTTTGCTGGTCGTGGGCGACGTGATGTTGGACGAGTACCTGTGGGGCGATTCGGAGCGCATCAGTCCCGAGGCGCCGGTGCCCGTCGTGCACGTGGCGAGGGAATCCGAGGCCCTGGGCGGTGCGGGCAACGTGGTGCGCAATGTGGTCGCCCTGGGCGGTCGTTGCCACCTCTGCGCCGTGATCGGCGACGACCGTGTAGGTGGCCGCGTCGCCGACCTGCTCAAAGCCCTGGGCGTGGATCCGGCGGGCCTGGTGGCGTTGGAGGGTCGTCCCACCACCCGCAAGACCCGGCTCGTGGCGCGCAACCAACAGCTGCTGCGCTTCGATCGGGAGGACGAGGACGAAGTCTCCGCCGAAGACTCCCGGCGCCTGCTGCGCCAGATCGAGACGACGCTGCCCTTCGCCGACGGCGTCATCTTCGAGGATTACGCCAAGGGCGTGCTGTCCGACAGCGTGATCCGCGGCGCCATGGATCTGCTGAATGCGGCCGAGGTGCCCATCGCCGTCGATCCCAAGCACAGCCTGGCTCCCTACCGCGGAGCCACGCTGGTGAAGCCCAACCTGCGCGAGACGGAGGTGCTCTCGGGCGTGCGCATCCGCACCCCCGAGGATCTGGCGCGCGCGGTGGCGACGCTGCGCCAAGAGCTGGGCGAGGCCGATTTCGTCGTCACCCGAGGCTCGTCGGGCATGACCGTCTTCGAGGGCGACACGCCGGGAGTGGATGTGCGCACTGCAGCACGAGAGGTCTTCGACGTGCAAGGCGCGGGAGACACCACAATCGCGGCGTTGGTGTTGGCGCTGCGCGCCGGGGGCTCGCTGCTGGAGGCGGCGGTGATCGCCAACGCGGCGGCGGGCGTGGTGCTGGGCAAGGTGGGGACGGCCACCGCCACGCCCGAAGAGGTGAAGGCGCTGTTGCCGGCCGCCATCGAGGCCGCGGAGGCGTAGCGGTGATCTTCAGCATGACCGGCTTCGGGCGGGATCGGTTCGAGGTGGAAGGGGCCGCCTTCGACGTCGAAGTGCGCTCGGTGAACCACCGTTACCTGGACGTGCGGGTGCGACTTCCCCGGCCGCTGGCCGCGTTCGAGTCGGAGCTGCGCACGCGGGTGCAGAGCCGCTTCGATCGCGGCAAGGTGGACCTCTCGGTGCAGATGCCGTCGGCCGGCGGAACCGCACAGGACGTGGAGATCGATCTCGACGCGGTGGCGCGCTACCTGGAGGCGGCGGCCACGCTGCGCGAGCGCCACGGGCTCTCCGGCGATCTCGATGTGGACGACGTGCTCGGGCTGCCGGGGGTGGCGCGCTTCGTGGAGCACGAGCTTCCGAGCGAGGCGCTGCGTGAGGCGCTGTTCCGTCACGCCGACGTGGCCCTCGAACAGGCCGCCGGCATGCGCCGGGCCGAAGGCGAAGCCCTGGAGCGCGAGATCCGCGGGCGTCTCGACCGGATCGCGGAGCTGGCGGAAGAGCTGGCGGCTCGCTCCGACGGCGTGCAGGAGCACGTGCGCGAGCGCTTGCGCAAGCGCGCCGAGGCCCTGGCCCAGGAGACGGGCGTGCACGACGAGGGCCGCCTGCTCCAGGAGATCGTGCTGGCGGCCGACCGCATGGACATCACCGAGGAGATCGTGCGCTTGCGCAGCCACGTGGAACAGTTCCGCGCCTCGCTGGACGCGGCCGGGCCGGGCCACCCGGTCGGCCGCCGGCTGGACTTCCTGCTCCAGGAGCTGGGCCGCGAGGCCAACACCGTCGGCTCCAAGGGCAGTGATGCGCCCATCGCTCACCGTGTCGTGGAGCTGAAGACCGAGCTGGAACGCGTGCGCGAGCAGGTCCAGAACGTTGAATGACGGCGCGGCCGATCGCTCGCGCTCGCGACTGCTCAACATCGGCTACGGCAACCTGATCCTGGCCTCGCGCGTGGTCTGCATCGTGTCGCCTCAATCGGCGCCCATGAAGCGCTTGCGCGAAGAGGCGTCGAGCCGGGGCAAGCTGGTCGATGCCACCCAGGGTCGCCGCACCCGCTCGATCCTGGTGACCGACAGCGACCACGTGATCCTCTCGGCCCTGAACCCCGAGACCGTGGCCGGACGCCTGACGCCCGAGGGCGCCGAGCCCGAGGACGGCGCGCGATGAGCGCGCGCCGGGGGATCCCCTTCGTCGTCGCCGCGCCTTCGGGCACCGGCAAGACCACCGTGTGCCGTGCGCTCGTGGACGGCGACCCCGAGCTGGTGCATTCCGTCTCGCACGCCACGCGCACGCCCAGGCAGGGTGAAGTGGACGGTGTTCACTACCACTTCGTGTCTGAGAAGGCGTTCCGAGGGCTCGAGGAGCAGGACGTCTTCCTGGAGTGGGCTGAGTACGGCGGCAACCTCTACGGGACTTCATCTCGGGAGCTGGACGCGAACCTGGCCCGGGGCGTCGACGTCCTGTTGGAGATCGAGGTTCAGGGTGCGGCCCAGATCCGCGCACGGCGCGACGACGCGCGCCTGATCTTCCTGTTGCCGCCCTCCTGGGAGGAGCTGGAGCGGCGCCTGCGTACACGCGGGACCGACGCGGACGAGGTCATCCAGCGGCGTCTCACCATCGCGAGGCGCGAGATCCAGGCGGTGCGCGAGTTCGACTATGCGGTCGTCAACGATGACTTGGAGGAGACTCTCTCCGCCGTCCACGGCATCCTCGACGCCGAACGCGGCGGCGACCCGGCCGAGGCTCGGAAGCGCTACGGCCTTGAGGCGGCGCTCGAGCGGCTCGGCCCGGGATTCGACAACTTGCGGTAGGTGCAGCGCTTTTCGGGCGCCTGCTGGCGGCCGGCGCCGGGCCTGACTATCCTTTCCAAGCACTTGTTTTCAAAGGAGAATTGGGGAGCGCGTGTTCCGCTTCAACGACATCCTCGACCGCGTCCTGGACTACGACCCCCAGGCCGACACCGAGCTCTTGCAGCGGGCCTACGTCTTCTCGGCCAAGGTTCACGAGGGGCAGGAGCGTCTCTCGGGTGAGCCCTATCTGGTCCACCCCCTGGAGGTGGCGGGAATCCTCACCGAGATGCGCCTCGATGCGATCTGCGTCGCCGCCGCCCTGCTGCACGACACCCTCGAGGACACCCTCACCACCAGCGAGGAGCTCGACCGTCTGTGCGGTTCCGAGGTGACCTTCCTGGTGGAGGGCCTCACCAAGATCGCCCGCATCGAGTTCAAGTCCACGCGCGAACGCCAGGCCGAGAACTTCCGCAAGATGCTGCTGGCCATGTCCAAGGACATCCGCATCCTGCTCATCAAGCTGGCCGACCGCCTGCACAACATGCGCACCGTCAAGTACATGAGCGAAGACGCGGGACGGCGCGTGGCCCAGGAGACGATCGAGATCTACGTGCCCCTGGCTCAGCGCCTGGGCATCCACTGGATGAAGCAGGAGCTCGAGGACCTGGCCTTCCGCACCCTGCGCCCGGCGGTCGTGGAGGAGCTGGAGCGCCAGCTCACGACCAGTCGCAAGGAGCGCGAGGAGTACATCGAGGAGGTGATTGGAATCCTCTCGGCCAAGCTCGGCGACGCGGGCATCGGGGCCGAGGTGTCGGGCCGGGTCAAGGACCTGGCGTCCATTCACAAGAAGATGGAGAGCCAGGGCGTCAGCCTGGACCAGATCTACGACGTGATCGCCTTCCGCATGGTCATCAGCGGTGCCAAGAGCAGCGTCTACGAGGCGCTTGGCCTGGTGCACGATCTGTGGCGCCCGGTCCCCGGCCGTTTCAAGGACTACGTCGCCCTACCCAAGAGCAACGGCTACCAGTGCCTGCACACCACGGTGATCGGCCCCTACGGTGAGCGCATGGAGATGCAGATCCGCACGCGCGAGATGCACGACCAGGCGGAGCTGGGCATCGCGGCGCACTGGAAGTACAAGGAAGGCCGCATCGCCCAAGATGAAGAGGACACGCGTCGTTTCGCGTGGCTGCGCCAGCTGCTGGAGTGGCAGCGAGAGCTCCAGGATCCCCACGAGTTCCTGGACACGGTGAAGGTCGACCTGTTCCCGGACGATGTGTTCGTGTTCACGCCGGGCGGGGATGTCATCACGTTGCCGCGAGGGGCCACGCCCGTGGACTTCGCCTACGCCATCCACAGCGAGGTGGGCGATCATTGCGGCGGCACCCGGGTGAACGGACGCATGGTTCCCCTGCGTAACGTGCTCCAGAACGGCGACACCGTCGAGATCATCACCAGCAAGAGCCAGCATCCCCGCAAGGACTGGCTCGATTTCGTGGTGTCGGGCAAGGCTCGCAGCAAGATCCGGCACGCGATACGGGGCGCCGAGCAGGCTCGCAGCCGCGAGCTGGGCCGTCAGATCCTGGAGCGCGAGCTGCGCCGCGCGGGCCTCAACCTGACCAAGCTGCTGGGTGACGGCGCCATCGAAGAGGTGGCCCGCAGCGACGCGGCGGGCTCGGTGGAAGAGCTGTTCTCGCGCATCGGCTACGGCCGCTTGCCGGCCGCCCAGGTGGTGCGCAAGCTGGACCCGAACGCGGAAGCCGTGCCCGAGCCGAAGCCGAAGCGGCGCAGCTTCTTCCGGCGCGAGCGCGCGCCGTCCGATCGCACCGGGATCCGGGTTTCGGGCATGGGTGACGTGTTGGTGCGTTTCGCCCGCTGCTGCAGCCCGCTTCCGGGAGACGAAGTCATCGGCTTCATCACACGGGGTCGGGGCGTGACCGTGCATGTGAAGGACTGCAGCAAGGTCTTCGAGCTGGATCCGGAGCGGCGCGTCGACGTGGAGTGGGACACCAAGACCACGGTTCCGCGTCGCATCAAGGTGCGGGTGCACTCCCTCGACAAGCCCGGTCTGCTGGCCAGCGTCACGAACACCATCTCGGAGGCGGGCATCAACATCGAGGGCGCGCGGGTCACCACCACCCGGGACCAGAAGGCGCTGCAATCCTTCGACTTGACCGTCGCTGATGTGGAGACGCTCAACGCCGTGATGAAGAAGCTCGAGCGGATCCGGGGCGTGCTCTCCGTCGAGCGACTCCGCTCGTGAGCCTCCCCCTCAGCGTCTGCATCATCGCCTGCAACGAGGAGCGGGATCTGCCCCGTTGCCTGAAATCGGTGGCGTTCGCCGACGACGTGGTCGTGGTGGTGGACGAGCGCAGCTCCGACCGCACCGAGGCGATCGCCCGGGAGGCGGGCGCCCGGGTCTTTACGCGAGCCTACGTCGGGAACATCGAGCAGAAGAACTTTGCGCTGGACCAGGCGCGCTGCGACTGGCTGCTGGCGGTGGATGCCGACGAGGCGGTGAGCCCCGGTCTGTGCGAGGCCATCTGCGCGGAGCTGGCGCGGGGCGACGCCGCGGACGGCTATGAGCTGGACCGGCTGACCTTCCACCTGGGCCGCTGGATCCGCCACGGGGACTTCCACCCCGATTGGCAGCTGCGGCTCTTCCGCCGCGAAGGCGGTCGTTGGGTGGGGACGAATCCGCACGGCCGGGTGCGCGTGGAGGGCCGGGTGGAACGCCTGTCCGG
Organism: uncultured delta proteobacterium; assembly: GCA_947260035.1. GTDB lineage: Bacteria > Myxococcota_A > UBA9160 > UBA9160 > JAFDET01 > JAFDET01. Next base: position 25,770 of record CAMYOO010000005.1, on the reverse strand, counting down.
CGAGCTGGAGCACTACAGCTACCGCGACCTGGCGGACCAGGTGGCGCGCATCCAGGACTTCAGCCGCATTCAGGCGCGGGCGCTGCACGCCGAGGGACGGCGGGCGCGGGTGTCCGACTGGCTGCTGCGGCCACCGGCGCGTTTCCTGCGCGGCTACCTGCTGAAGGCGGGTTTTCGCGACGGATTTCCGGGCTTTGCGATCGCGGCCGCGTCGGCGTTCCACGTGTTCTTGAAGTACGCGACGTTGTGGGAGCTGGAGCGACGCGGCGACGCCGGTGTTCCGGCATCGGGCAAGGCCGCTCGGGTGCAGCCCGTCGATCCCGCGGCGTGAAGATCCTCCAGATCACCAGCGACTGGAAGTGGACCGGGCCCGCCGAGCCCATGCTGCAGCTGGCGCTCGGGCTCCGCGAACGCGGCCACGATCTGGTGCTGGCCTGTCCCGAGACGCCGCGGCCCCGCGCCGGTGTGGCCGAGCACGCCCGCGCGGCGGGCTTTCCGCCGGCGCTCGTCCTGGAGCCGGCCCGGGGTTTCCATCCCTGGCGCGACCGCCGCGATGGGCGCCGTCTGGTGCGCTACCTGGCCGAGCAGCGCTTCGACGTGGTGCACGCCTGGCACTCCCGCGATCACGCCCTCGCGCTGTTGGCGCGACGCGGCAGCGGCGCGCGCCTGGTGCGCACGCTGTCCCACTCCGAGCCGATCGCGGACCGGCCCTGGAACCGTTGGCTCTTCGGTCCGGGTACCGACGGTCTGTGGTGCGTCTCGCCGGGGTTGGCGCAGCGCAACGCGGCGCTGCGCCGCGGTCGGCCGGCGGCCGGCGGCTTCGGCGCGGTGGACCTGGAGCGCTTCCAACCCGCGCCGCAGGATCCGGACGTGCGCAGGGCGCTGGGGCTGGGCATGGACGACCGCGTCGTGGGCATCGTGGCGCGCATGCAGCCGCGGCGTCGTTTCGACCTGCTGCTGGACGCCGCCGAGCGGCTCTTCGCCCGCGACCCGCGCGCGCGCCTGCTGGTGGTGGGGCGCGGCACCCATCGCGAGGCGGTGGCCGAAGACCCGGCGCGCCGCCGCGGGCTGGGAAACCGCGTGGTCTTCGCCGGGTATCGGGGGGAGGACTACCTGGAGACGATCCGAGCGATCGATGTGTTCACCCTGCTCGTACCCGGTACCGATGGAACCTGTCGCGCGGTGCTCGAGGCCGCCGCCTGTGCGATTCCCGCGGTGGTGACGCGCCGCGGAGCCTTGCCGGAGATCGTGGCGGACGGGGAGACCGGCTTCGTCGTGGACGAGGACCCGGACGCCCTGGCCGCCGCCTGGGAGCGACTCTTGCACGACGACACCGGCCGCGCGCTGGGCGAGGCTGCCGCGCGCAGGGCGCGCACGCTCTTCTCGCCCTCGGGCCTGGCCGAGGGGGTCGAGGCGCTGTACCGCGCGGCGTTGGAGAAGGCGTGAGCGTGGCGCTCTTCGTGCCCGGGCGCCTGTGCCTCCTGGGCGAGCACTCGGACTGGGCCGGTGGCTACCGCGAGCGCTTTCCCGAGATCGCGCCCGGTCTGTGCCTCGTCACCGGCACCGATCCCGGCCTGCACGCCGAGGTCGAGGCGTTGGACGATGTCCTCGAGATCGAAGCCCGGCTGCCCGACGGCACGCGTCAGGGGCCCGAGCGCTTTCCGCTGGAGTCGGCGGCGCTGGACTCCGCCGCACGCGCCGGCGGCTTCTTCAGCTATGCCGCCGGCGTGGCCTGCGAGGTCCTGGAACGTTACCGGCCGGGCGGCCTGCGCATCGCGATTCGCGCCGACCTGCCGGTGGGCCGCGGGCTCTCGTCTTCGGCCGCGGCGTGCGTGCTGGTGGCGCGGGCCTTTGCTCGCGTGCACGATCTTTCGCTCTCGCTGGACGACGAGATGGAGCTGGCGTACGCCGGCGAGCGTCGCACCGGCTCGGTCTGCGGGCGCATGGACCAGATCTGCGCCTACGGGCATCGGCCCTCGTTGATGCACTTCGACGGTGCCTCGCTGCAGGTCGAGCCCCTGCTGCCGGGCGCTGCGATCCCGATGCTGGTCGTGGATCTGCGTCGCGGCAAGGATACGCGCCGTATCCTGGCGGACCTCAACGCATGCTTCCCCGACGCTCCCGGAGCCCTGGCGCGGGGCGTGCGCGACGCCTTGGGTGAGGCGAATCGTGCGCTCGTGCAGCGCGGTCGCGCGGCGTTGGAGGCCGGAGACGCGCGCAGCCTGGGCGAACTGATGCACGAAGCCCAAGCCTGCTTCGACGAACGCGTCGCTCCCGCGTCGCCAGAGCAGCTGCGTGCGCCGGGCCTGCGCCAGGTCTTGTCGCACCCCGCGGCTCGCGAGCTGGCCTGGGGCGGCAAGGGCGTGGGCTCCCAAGGCGACGGATCGGCGCAGCTGGTGGCCCGCGGTCCCGACGAGCGCGATGCGCTGGCGCAGCGCCTGACCGCGGAGCTCGACGTTCGCTGCTTTGCGGTGACCGTGGCGCCGGTGGAGGAGACGCAGTCCGAGACTCCGCTCCCGCTGCCGTCGCGGTTGGGCTGAGCGCCGCTACGGGTTGGGGCGCTCCACCCGCTCCAGCCGCCATACGAAGTGCTGGGCGAGTAGGCTTTCCAGCGGCGTGGGCACCGCGTAGCGCACCTTGTACTTGCGGCCGCGGCCCGCCAGCCGGGCCAGCTTCGAGAGCAGCGACTGCTTGCCGAAAGACGCCCGTGCGGCGATGCGGAAGCCCTCGCGGGCGAAGATCGCCTCCAGGGTGCGGCGCACGAAGAAGCGGTAGTGGTAGCCCTCCTGCTTGGGCTCGTGTCCCGTCAGCGCTCGCCAGCGATAGGTGAGATGCGCCACGTTGGGCGTCGTCATCACCAGCCAGCCACCCGGCCGGATCACCCGGGCCAGCTCGGCCACCAGCGCTTCGGCCTCCACGATGTGCTCGATCACCTCGATCAGCGAGGCTCCGTCGAGCGAAGCGTCGCGGAAGGGCAGGCAGCGGCCCAGGTCCGCCACCAGGACCGCCCGTCCGGCGGCCCGGCAGGCGCGGGCGTTGTTGGGCTGGCGGTCGAGGCCCATGCCCTCGAGGCCCTGCTCGGAGGCCAGCTCCAGGAACTCGGCCTGCCCGCAGCCCAGATCGAGCCAGCGTCCGCCCTTGGCCGGCAACAGCCGCGCGGCGTAGCGGTACCAGGCACGTTGGAAATCACGGGGACGGCGCGTCGGATCGACCACGACGCTGCGCAGGCTACCCCACGGCCCGGCCCGCCGCCGCCCGGGTCCGGCGGCGCTACCGTTGGGGCATGGAGCCGCGTGCGGATCCCCGCAACCGCGAGTTTCTCTGGACGTCGCCCTCGGGCCCGCGAGCGCGGCTCGACGACGAGCAGGCGCGCCAGTGGAACGAGTCCGGCTATTTCCTGCTGCGCGATGCCTTCACGGCGGACGAGGTGGAGTCGATCACTGCGGAGATCGACCCCATCCAGGAGCAGGTGTCCGCGTTCCTGGGCACGCGCCCCGGCGGCAAGGCCTTCATCGCCGAGCAGGGCAACATCGCGTTCTGCCCCAACCTGGTGCTGGCTTCGCGCCGCCTGCGCGAGTTCTGCGCGCACCGCGTGTTTCGCGAGCTCGCCCACGATCTGATCGGGCCCGATGTTCGCCTCTACTGGGAGCAGGCCGTATACAAGTACCCGGAGCGTCCGCGCCGATTCCCTTGGCATCAGGACAACGGGTACACCTTCGTGGAGCCGCAGCAGTACGTCACCTGCTGGGTGGCCTTGACCGACGCGACGCGCGAAAACGGTTGTCCCTGGGTGGCGCCCGGATTCCACCTTCGCGGAACCCTGGAGCACTGGATGACCGGGCAGGGCTGGCAGTGCCTCGAAGAGCCCGAAGGCGCGATCGCGGTGGAAGCGCCGGCCGGCAGCGTGGTTGTCTTCTCGTCGCTGACGCCGCACCAGACCGGGCCCAATACCAGCGGCTCGGTGCGCAAGGCCTACATCGTGCAGCTCGCCCCCGACGGTGCGGTGGCATTCCGGCAAGGCGACGTCCCCGAGCGGCAGGACGACCCCGCCCGCCAGTACCCGATCCTGCAGCGAGGGAGCCCGGTCAGCGTACCGGCGTAGGGCTCAGGCCGACGCGGCGCCTCCCGGGGGAGACACCCGGCTATCCGAGATCGGCGGAGATCCGCTCCGCACCGCGCCAGCCCAGCAAGACGTCCCCCTCGACGCCCAGCCCCGCGAGTCCCGCGCGCGGAAGCTGGTAGACCCGCGGCCGCGCGGCCAGGCGGATCTCCACCTCGCCCGGCCAGGCCGCGCTGTGGGAAGGGTCCTCGAGGGCGTCGTCGTCGTCCCAGAGCGGCTCGGGCGTGGGGTGGCGCACCAGTCGACCCTCGCAGAAGGGCATCAGCTCGAGGACGGCGGTCTCGATCTCGTCCCCACTCGCCCCGACTGCGCCGGCGACCACGTCCACCACGTCCGAGGTCGGGCTCGCCGGGTAGGCGGAAATCGTGATCACGCGCTTTCCATCGACGCGGATGATCCGGCGCGCCATGCCCTCAGGGATTACCGCGCGGCGCGTGCGCAGGTGCACGCGCGCCCGCCGCCCGCGGGGCTCCTCCACGTCCAGAATTTCCGGGACCGGGGCATCGGTCTCGCGCAGCGCGCGGGCCAGCAGTCCGCGGGGGACGTTGACGACCAGCGCGCGGCCGAGCCAGAGATCGGTCGAGCGCGCCGGTGCGACACCCGGCTCGGCGTCGGCCGAGACCAGCTCGAACCCGCCGGGCATGCTCTTGAACTCTCCGTGCAGGGCGCGGATGCGTGCCCGCAGCAGCCCGCGCAGCGTCGTCTCCGCCGACGGGAACGTGGCGCCGCCTTCGAGCACGGCGCCCAGCAGGCGCGCGCGCGCCTCGGGGCCCGGGTCCGCTTCCGCCAGGTTCGACAGTGCGCGGACCTGCGCGTCGAAGAAGGGGGCCAGCTCCGGCGGCGCCGAGGCGGCCTCCGCCGGCATGCCTCTCGCGTGGCGGGTGGACGGCGCCGCCGCGCCGCGCCCCAGTCGGCGCAAGCCGCCGGCCCGCACCACGGGCGCGGTCAGCATGGCATCGTGCTCCGCGGCTGCAGCGCGGACCAGCGCGCGCAGCAGCGCTTGGGCCGTGTCCGGCTTGGCCAGGCCCCAGGCCACCAGCTCCTCCGCCGTGCGCGTGGGCGATCCCACGTCGATGCGAGCGTCGGGCGTCACCACCTGGAAGGCCAGCGGGCTCTGCTCCAGGCGGCGCAGCTCGATCAGCGGGACGTTCAGGTCGCGCAGGACCCCGGCCAGGAGCCCCTGGCCCACGGCGCCGGTGAGCAGGAAGGGCTCGCGCAGAGGCTCGAACGTCTGGGCCGCCGCTTCTTCTTCGATCACCAGGACCCGGTGGCCGGCCATGCAGAGCCGCGCCGCCGCCACCAGGCCGGGCAGGGCGCCGCCCAGCACCAGGACGTCCCAGCGTCGAGCTCGCAGATGGCTGCGTCCCGAGGCGGGGAGGTCGGGCATCAGTCGGGGATCGCGGCGCCGCGCTCGAAGATCAGCGCGGGCTCGCCGTCGTCGCGGCGTTCGACGCGGCCGATGCGGTAGGGCCGCTCGCCCAAGGCGCGTAGGCGATCGGCCACGTCTTCCGACTGCTCCTCGGGGACGAAGACCACCAGGCCGACGCCGCAGTTGAACACCCGCAGCATCTCGCCGTCGGAGATCTCCTTCTGGCGCTGGATCCAGGTGAAGATGCCGGGCCGCGGCCAGCTCTCGGGGTCGACCCGCGCGCACAGGCCCTCGGGCAGCACCCGCGGCAGGTTGCCCTCGAAGCCGCCGCCGGTGACGTGCACGATGCCGTGCAGCTCGAAGTCGCGCAGCAGGTTGAGGACCGGCTTGACGTAGATGCGGGTGGGAGACAGCAGCGCGCTGGCCAGCGAGGTGTTGAGCTCGTCCACCTCGTCGAAGAGTCCGAAGCGCTCGGCGGCCAGCCCCTCGTCCACCAGGGAGCGCACCAGGGAGAAGCCGTTGCTGTGCAGGCCGCCCGAGGCGACGCCGATGATGACGTCGCCCACGCGGATGGACGAGCCGTCGATCACCCGTTCCCGCTCCACCACGCCCACACCGAAGCCCACCAGTTCCAGCTCGCCCTTGGGGTAGACGCCGGGCATGGTGGCCGTCTCGCCGCCGAGCAGGGCGCAGCCGGCGCGCTTGCAGCCCTCGGCCAGCCCGCGCAGGGCCTCGGCGGCGATCTCGGGGTCGTGCTCCCCCATGGCCAGGTAGTCCAGGAAGACCAGCGGCTCGGCCCCTTGCACCACCAGGTCGTTCACCACCATCGCCACGCAGTCGATGCCCACGGTGTCGTAGCGTCCGACCCGCGCCGCCAGCAGCAGCTTGGTTCCCACGCCGTCGGCGCCCGCCACCAGGACCGGCTCCGTGTAGCGATCGGGCGTCTTGAACAGGCCTGCGAAGCCCCCGATGTTCGAGAGCACCTCGGGCCGGAACGTCGAGCGCGCGATCTCCTGGATCTCATCGACGAAGCCCTCGTCGTGGTCCAGGTCGACCCCGGCCTGTGCATAGGCGGGAGCGGAGCCCTCGTCTGCGTCGCGCTTCTTTCGGGGGGGCACGGACGATGGATACGGGAAGGGTCGGCCCGCTGTCAAATCAGCTACCGTCGGCCCGTGAAGATTGCGGTCGTGATCCCCAGCCTCGACGAAGAGGGCTCGGTGGCAGCCGCGGTCGCCAGCGCGCGCGCCCAGGATGTAGAGGTCTGGGTGGTGGACGGCGGAAGCCGGGACGCCACGGCCCATCGGGCCGTGGAAGCGGGCGCACGGCTCCTGGAGGCGCCTCCGGGCCGTGCCGGCCAGCTCGAGGCCGGCAGCCGGTTGGCCGCCGGCGAGGTTCTGCTCTTCCTGCACGCGGACACCCGCCTGCCGGAGGGTTGGGACCAGGCGCTGGAGTCGGCCTGCCGCGATCCGGGGGTGGCCGGCGGCTGCTTCCGGCTGAAGTTCGACGCGACGGGGCCGGGACTGCGGATCGTGGAGTGGGGGGCGCGGCTGCGGGTCGCGCTCTTCGGGCTGCCGTATGGTGACCAGGCGGTCTTCGTGCGCCGGGACGTCCTGGATGCGATGGGCGGCGTTCCCCAGGCGCCGATCATGGAGGACCTGGACCTGGCGCGAGAGATGAAACGGCATGGCCGGCTGGTGCGGCTGCCCCTGGCCGTGGAGACCTCGGCGCGGCGCTACCAGGGCCGCGTCTTCCGCCAGATGCTGCGCAACTGGCTGGCCCTGTTGGGCTGGCGCCTGGGGCTCGACCGGCAGCGTCTGGCCGGCTGGTACGCCGGGTGAGCGCCGCTTCCGACATCGCCGCCGCCCGCGAGGGCCGCAGCGACGTTCGCGCCGCGATCGCGCGGCTCTCGGTCTACATCCGCCGCAACGGCCGCTACTACGGGATCTGGGCCGTCATCACCCTGGCCTACGTGGGCTGCTTCGTGGCGATCCCCATCATGGTGGGGCGCGGCGTCGACGCGATCGGCGAGCAGAGCGGCCCGGATCTGGCGCGCCAGGCCCTGTGGATCGGGATCGTGGCGCTGCTGTCCGGGGCGCTGCGCTACTTCTCGCGCGAGCTGGTCTTCAGCGCCGGCCGCGAGGTGGAGTACGAGATCCGCAACGATCTCTTCGCCCATCTCCAGCGCCTGCCGCAGTCCTTCTACTTCGGCTGGCGTACCGGCGACATCATGAGCCGCTGCGTGAACGACCTGAACTCGGTGCGGCTGATGCTGGGGCCGGGCCTGCTCTCGGTGGTGCAGACCCCGGTGATGCTGGTGGGCGTGCTGATCGCCATGGCGTTCTTCGACCCGCTGCTGACGCTGCTGGTGGTGGCGCCGTACTTCCTGTTCGTGTTCATCGCGCGGGCCTTCGGCCGCCTCATGTTCCGGGCCAACATCGCCGTGCAGGAGGGCCTGGCGGACCTCTCCAACCACCTGCAGGAGACGATCTCCGGGATCGCCGTGGTGAAGACCTACGCCATGGAACGGGTGACGGCGAAGCGCTTCGCGCGCGCCAACCAGGAGCTCTTCAACCGCCACATGGGTCTGGTGCGGGTCAACGGGGCGATGCCTGCCATCGTGGGGCTGCTGCCGGCCCTGGGCATGGGCCTGGTGCTGCTGGTGGGCGGCCACAAGATCGCCCAGGGCACGCTCACCAAGGGCGAGTTCATGATGTTCGCCGTCTACATCTGGAACCTGACCTTCCCGACGTTCATCATGGGCTGGGTCTTCTCGCTGGTGCAGCGCGGCGCGGCCGCCATGCAGCGCATCGACGAGGTGCTGGCCACCGAGCCGTCCATCGCCGACCGCGGCGATCTCGCGGACGTGGACGCCCTGCGCGGCGAGATCGAGTTCCGGAACCTGACCTTCGCGTACCCAGGCGCCGATCGCGAACCCGCGCTGCGCGACGTCTCGTTCCACGTGCCGGCCGGGTCGACCCTGGGTGTGGTGGGGCCAGTGGGGTCCGGCAAGAGCACCCTGGCCTCGGTCATTCCGCGGCTCTACGAGGTGGACGACGGCTGCGTCTTGATCGACGGCGTCGACCTGAACCGGCTTCCGCTCATGACCCTGCGCGCCGGTATCGCGATGGTGCCCCAGGACTCGTTCCTGTTCTCCATGAGCCTCGCCGACAACGTGGCCTTCGGCCTGCCGGAAACCGACTCGGGGCGCGTGGCGCTGGCCGTGGAGCGCGCCCAGCTGGCCAAGGACCTCTCCGAGCTGCCCCACGGGCTGGCCACGGTGGTGGGCGAGCGCGGGGTGATGCTGTCCGGTGGCCAGCGTCAGCGAGCGGCCCTGGCTCGTGCCCTGGCCATGGAGCCCGGCATCCTGATCCTGGACGACACGCTGTCCAGCGTGGACGCCGCTACCGAGGAGGCCATCCAGCGCGAGCTGGCCGAGGTCTTCGCCGGGCGCACGGTGGTGGTGATCTCGCACCGCATCTCCAGCGTGCGCGAGTGCGACCAGATCATCGTGCTCGCCGACGGTGCGATCAGCGAGCGCGGCACCCACAAGGAGCTGCTGGTCCACGGCGGCTTCTACGCACGCCTGGCCCGCCAGCAGGCGCTGGAAGACGCGCTGGACGAGGCCGTGGCGTGAGCGCGCCTCCCCTCGATCCGTTCCACGACGAGGAGGCGCTGGGCAAGGCCTACGACTCGCGCCTGCTCACGCGCCTGTGGCCCTACATCCGGCCCTACACCTGGCAGGTGACCCTCTCGCTGTCGCTGGTCTTCCCGCTCACGGCGCTCGAGCTGGCGCCAGCCTGGATCATCGCCACGGGCCTCGACCGGGTCTTCGGCGGCGAGGTGGCCTCCGCGGGCAGCGGTCTGAACGCGCTGCTGGACGCGCCCGGTGGCTTCCCGCCGATCCTGTGGCTGACTGTACTGTACCTGTGCACGGTGGTGCTCCTGGCGGGCTTCCAGTTCCTGAACCTCTACGTGATGGCCTGGACCGGGCAGCACGCCATGCGCGACCTGCGCCGCGATGTCTTCGGGCAGATCCAGAAGCTGCACCTGGGCTTCTTCGATTCCTACCCGGTGGGTCGGCTGGTGACGCGCGCCACCAACGACGTGGAGAACATCACCGAGATGTTCTCGTCGGGCATCGTCACGCTGGTCACCGACGTGATCAAGATGCTCATCATCGCCAGCGTGCTCTTCGCCCTGAACGCCAAGCTGGCCCTGTGGACCTTCCTGGTGGTTCCGGTGCTGATCGTGTGCGCGGTGATCTTCCGCATGCGCGTGCGGGACGCGTTCCGCGAGACGCGGATCCGCATCGCGCGCATCAACACCATGATCCAGGAGACCATCACCGGGATGAAGGTGGTGCAGCTCTTCACCCGGGAGCGCCGCAACTTCCGCGACTTCGATGAGATGAACTCCCTGCACCGAGACGCGTGGCAGCGCTCGATCCGTTGGGAGGCGGCGCTCTTCTCCGTGGTGGAAATCGCGCAGAACCTGACTTTCGCCATCGTGCTGGGCGCCGGCGCGGGACTCGCCAGCGTCGGCATCATGTACCGCTTCTTCGACTACCTGCGGCGTTTCTTCATGCCGCTGCGCGACCTGTCGGCCAAGTACTCGGTGATGCAGTCCTCCATGGCCAGCGCCGAGCGCATCTTCCAGCTCATGGACATCGAGCCGGCGGTGGTGGACCGGGTGGAGGAGCCCGCCGCGGGCGACCCCGCGCGCAAGGGCGAGGTCGCCTTCGAGAACGTCTGGTTCGCGTACCGCGGCGAGGACTGGATCCTGGAGGATGTGTCGTTCTGCGTAACGCCGGGCGAGAAGGTGGCGCTGGTGGGCCACACCGGAGCCGGCAAGACCTCGATCATCAAGCTGCTGACCCGGCTGTACGAGCCCCAGCGCGGGACCATCCGCGTCGACGGCGTGGATCTGCGCGACCTGCCCCAGGCCGAGCTGCGCCGGCGTGTGGCCATGGTCCTGCAGGACGTGTTCGTGTTCAGCGGCAGCGTGGCCGAGAACATCGGGTTGGGGCGCGACGACCTCTCCCAGGCGGACCTGGAGCTGGCGGCACGCAGCGTGGAGGCCCACCGCTTCCTCGAGGAGCTGCCCGACGGCTACCAGACGGAGCTGCGCGAGCGCGGTACGGACCTCTCCACCGGCCAGCGCCAGCTGCTGTCCTTCGCCCGGGCCGTGGCCCACGGAGCGCACGTCCTGGTGCTGGACGAGGCCACCAGCTCCATCGATACCGAGACCGAGGTCGCCATCCAGCAGGGAATCCACTCCCTGATGGAGGGCAAGACCGCCATCGCCATCGCGCATCGGCTGTCCACGATCCAGGACGTGGACCGCATCTACGTGCTCCACAAGGGCCGCGTGGTGGAGCAGGGCCGCCACCAGGAGCTCCTCGAGGCCCGAGGGGTCTATCACCACCTCTACCAGCTCCAGTACGGCGCCCAGGAGGCGGGAGAGGCTGTAGCCGCGGGGTGACTTCCCCTGTGGCCGCCGGGTGACTTGCCCCTTGCATCCCCGCCCTCCGGGGTGGTAATTATTTCGCGTCCCCCCCAGGACTCCGCTCTCTCCGACGCCCGGTCCTCCCCGGAAGCGTGAGGTGCACTTGCGAATCAAGTCCCTCCAGATCAGCGGCTTCAAGTCCTTCGTGGACAAGACCGTCTTCAGCTTCAAGCCTGGGATCACCGGTGTGGTGGGTCCCAACGGCTGTGGCAAGTCCAACGTGGTCGATGCCATGCGCTGGGCCATGGGCGAGCAGTCGCCCCGCCGCCTGCGCGGCAAGGGCATGGACGATGTCATCTTCGCCGGCTCCGAGGTCAGGGCCCCGGTGTCGATGGCGGAGGTGGTGCTCACCTTCGACAACTCCGTGGGGACGGCGCCCCCGGCCTACGCCGCCTACAGCGAGATCCAGATCGCCCGGCGCCTCTACCGCTCCGGCGAGTCGGAGTACCTGCTCAACAAGACCCCGGTGCGGCTGCGCGACGTGGTGGACTTCTTCCGCGACACCGGCATCGGCACCAAGGGCTACACCATCGTCGAGCAGGGACAGATCGCCTCGATCGTCTCGGCGAAGCCCGATGACCGGCGCATCCTGATCGAGGAGGCCGCGGGCATCAGCAAGTACAAGGCCCGTCGCCGCGAGGCCGAGCGCAAGCTCCAGGCCACCGAGCAGAACCTGGTTCGTGTGACCGACGTGCTGGGGGAGATCCGCCGCCAGATCAACTCCATCGAGCGCCAGGCCCGCAAGGCGGCCCGCTACAAGCGCTTGCGCGAGACCCAGCGGGTGCTCGAGCTGACCCTGGCCGCCGATGACCGGCGCGAGCTGGTGGACGGCATGGACGCCGCGCGCCAGACGGTCGACACGCGTCGCGACGAGGTCACGGCCCTGGGCGCGAACCTGGCGGAGCGCGAGCTGACGCTCGAGAAGCACCGCCTGGCCCTCACGGAGCGCGAGCGGATCCTGCACCAGGGCGACGAGGCACTCTTCGAGCTGCGCTCCCAGATCAAGGATCTGGAGGCGCGCATCTCCTACGAAACGCGCGAGCGCGAGGCGCTGGCGCTGTCGGTGGAGCAGAAGGGCGAGGAGCGCGAGCGGCTGGCCGAGCGGCTGCGCCACGAGCAGGGCGAGCTGGAGACGGCCGAGTCCGAGCTGCAGAGCCTCGTGGGGGCCCTGAGCCAGGAGACCGCAGCCATCTCCGCTGCGGAGGCCGAGGTGCGCGGGGCCACCGAGACCCTGGGCACGCTGGAGGTGGAGCGCGAGACGGCCAACGCAGCGCTGGTGGACCTGCTGACCCGCATCGCCCGGGACGAGGACCGCGTGGCGTCGGTGGATGACCGCCGGGCGGAGATGGATCAGCGCCTGCGCAGCGCCGACGACGACCTGGAGGTGCAGCAGAGCGAGGCCGCCCGGGCCGAAGGCGAGCAGAGCGTCCTGGAGGAGGGCCTGCGCAATCTGCTGGCCGAGCGCGATCGACTCATGGGCAGTCTGCGCGAGGGGCTCGAGGCCCTGCGGGCGGCCCAGGAGGAGCAGCGCGAAGCCGGCGAACGCCTCAACGCCGCCCGGGAGCGCCGCGAGATGCGGCGCGCGCGCCACGCGTCGCTGCGCGAGCTGGTGGATGCGCGTCAGGATCTGTCGGCCGCCTCGCGGCACCTGCTGGAGGCCGGCGACCCGGGCCTGGGTATCCGGGCCCTGGTTCGCGATGCCATGGACGTGCCGCGGGAGCTGGAGCTGGCCGTGGGCGCGGTGCTGGCGGAACGGGCCGACGCCCTGGTGCTGGAGCGGCCGGAGGGCGTCCTGGCGGCGCTGGAGGCGCTGCGACGCAGCGAGGCCGGGCGCGGCACCTTCCTGGTGGAGCTGCCGGCGGATCCGGCCAGCGCGGGGATCGTTCCCCTGGGCGAGTCGCTGCTGGCCCGGGTGCGGCCGAGGCCCGGCTTCGAGGGCGTGGCCCACGCGCTGCTGGCTTCGGTGAACCTGGTGGATGACCTGGCGGAGGTGCTGCGCGTCTACGGCGGCAGCCGGATTCCCGCCACCTTCGTGACGCCGGCCGGCGACGTGCTCTCGCCGGACGGCGTGGTGCGCGGCGGCGGCGATGCCGTTGGGGCCACCGCGTTCTCCCTGGTGCGCGAGGTACGCGAGCTGGAGGGGGAGCTGGACGCGCTGGATCTCGAGGTGACCCAGACCGACGCGGCGGCCCGCGCTGCCGAGCAGCGCGCCGTCTCGGGGGCGGACGAGGTCGAGAACCTGCGCAACCGCCACCACACCGCCGCCCTGGCGGTGGCCAACCACGAGAAGGACCTGGAGCGCACCCTCGAGCGGGTCAAGGCGCTGGGAGAGGCTCGTGAGGATCGCGTGGCCCAGCGCGCCGCCCTGCTCACGGACGTCGATGACTCCGGCCTGGCACGCGAACGCCTGGTGAGCGGTCTGGAGGACGCGCGACGGCGCCGTGGCGAATGCCAGCACGCGCTGGACGGGCTGGGGCTGCGCATCGGCTCGGCCGGGCGCGAGGTTCAGCGCCTGGACGGTGAGTTCACCCAGCGTCGCGTCGAGCACGCAGGCCGGGTCGCCAAGCGCGACCGCGTGCACGACCTGGCCGCGCGCGCGCGGGTCGGCGTGGCCGAGACCCGCGAGTGGATGGAACGCCGCGAGCGAGAGATCGGCGAGGCCCACGCTCGGCGCGCTCATCTGGCGAGCAGCTTGGAGGAGGCCGAGCAGACCCTGAACGCCCGGCTGGGCGACGAGGAGCAGGCTCGCGCCAGCACCTCCGAGAAGCGGGCGTCCTTCGAGCGCGAGGCCGAGTCGGTGCGCACGGCGGAGGACGAGGCGCGTGCCCTGCGCGGGCGTGAGGGCTCGTCCCGCGAGGCGCTGCAGCAGTCGGAGCTGGCCCTCCGCGAGCGCGAGCTGGGCCTCCAGCACTTGGAGGACCAGATCCGCGACAAGTGGGGCGTGGACATCGCCACCTGGACGCCTCCGGATCCCGAGGCCGTGGTCGTCGCCGACGCCGCTGCGTCGGAGGAGGAGGACGAGGAGGCCGCTCTGGCCCAGCTGGCGGCGCGGGACGTGATGCAGCTCTCCCGCGAGGAGCGCCGCGAGCGGGTCGACGAGGTGCGCCGCAAGCTCGAGGCCCTGGGCGAGGTGAACCTGGGCGCCATCGAGGAGCACGAAGAGCTGGCGGAGCGCTTCCGCTTCTTGTCGGAGCAGAAGGCGGATCTGGAGACCACCGTGGCCTCGCTGCGCGATGCCATCACACGCATCAACCGGACCAGCCGCAAGCGCTTCCGGGAGACCTTCGATGCCGTCAACGAGCGCTTCCAGAAGAACTACCCGCGCCTGTTCCGGGGAGGCAAGGCCAGCCTGTTCATGGCCGAGGACGAGGACGTGCTGGAGGCCGGCGTGGACATCCAGGCTCAGCCGCCGGGCAAGCGGCTCCAGAACGTGAACCTGCTCTCGGGCGGTGAGAAGACGCTCACGGCCATCGCATTGCTGATCTCGCTGTTCCAGGTCCGTCCCTCGCCCTTCTTCCTGCTGGACGAGGTGGACGCCGCCCTGGACGACGCCAACGTGGGCCGCTTCAACGAAATCGTGCGGGAGATGGCAGAGCAGTCGCAGTTCCTGGTCATCACCCACAACAAGCGCACCATCGAGATCGCCGACGTGCTCTACGGCGTCACGATGGAGGAGAAGGGCGTCAGCAAGCTGGTCGCCGTCGACCTGCACTAGGCCTCCCCACGGGGGAAGCTTCATACGCGCGCAACTTCGCGCCCTTAAGCATCACAAAGGGTCCGCCGATGAACCCGAGTGAGGGAAAGCCCCGCCTGGAAAGGTGGGTCTCCCTCGGGGGGTCAATTGGCGGACCCGAACTCCGAAACCCCGAATCTGCCCGGACGCCGGCGGCGCAGCTCCGACCGCAAGCAGCGGCGGCGGCGGCGTGCGATCCTGATCGCGCTGCTGGCCTCGCTGGTCGCTGCGGCGGTCTTCGCGCCGGACCTGGTGCAGCTGGTGCGCAAGGGCGCGCCGGGCATCCGCCAGCAGCAGCGTCCGATTCGCACCGCGCGCCCCCGCGTGCTCCGCCAATGGCGCTTCGACTTCTCCATGGGTCCGATCCTCGAGCTGATCGAGCAGGGCATCCGGCTCGAGCCCTTCGACCTGCGCCGCCCGCTGCGGATCCCGTTCACGATGCAGCCTCGGGCGGCCGGCGGCGACATCCTGCTCTTCGAGACCGCGGGCTACCTGCCGCCTCTGGTTCCTTCGAACTCCAGCCCGTTGCCGATCCTGTCCGGGCCGCGCGGGCCTTCGCTGCCCGGCTGGCCGGGCTGGGCCGCGCCGGCTGGAGCCCTCCCCAACGGCGAGCCCGGCTTCGACCCGGAACTCACCAAGAGCGACGATCCGTTGGCCCCGCCCGGCGAGCCGCCGGACCGGGTGGTTCCGCAAGGCGAGCCGACGCCCGTTCCCGAGCCGGCCATCCTGCTGCTGTTGGGCGTCGGACTGCTGGGCCTGGCCGTGATGGGCGCGCGCCCCTCGGACCGGTAGTCGGGCAGCTCCCAGGCCGCCCCTCGGACCGGTAGTCGGGCAGCTCCCAGGCCGCCCCTCGGACCGGTAGTCGCGTAGCTGCCAGGCCGGGTTACCCTCCCAGCCCTTATGGGTTCCAGCCTGCTCGGTTCACTGGCCGCCTGGGTGACGGCCAATCCCGCCGTGGCGGTGTTGACGCTCGCCCTGGCGCCGCCGCTGGTGGCCGTGGTGCTGGCGCGGCTCTTCACTCGCCGCGATGCCGCGCCGCTCGAGCTCGAGCCGCCGCCCGCTCCCGTTGCCGAGACCGCGTCCGAGCCGGCCGTCGCAGCGCAGCCCGAGCCGCAGATCGAGCCCCCGCCGGAACCCGAACCCGTCGTCGTCGCTGAAGCGCCCGCGCCGATCGCGGAGCCAGAGCCAGAGCCGGAGCCGGAGCCTCCGCGTCCGGTGCGGCTGCGCGATCGGCTGACCCGGACCCGGGAGGCCCTGGTCGGACGCGTGGGCGGGCTGCTCGGTGGCCGCTCCCTGGACGCCGATGCCCTGGCCGAGCTCGAGGCCCTGCTGTTCTCCGCCGACCTGGGCGTCCGCACCGCGGACGATCTGCTGCAGAGCGTGCGCTCCAAGGCGACCGGCGGCGACGTCGCCGCGGTGCAGGCGGCGCTCTGCGACGCGATCCGCACCAAACTGACGCGGGTGGAGAGCGCCGAGCCGCCGCTGGCGGGGCCGCCTCACGTGATCCTGGTGCTGGGTGTGAACGGGTCGGGCAAGACCACGACCATCGGCAAGCTCGCCGCCCGCTACGTGCGTGCCGGGCGCAAGGTGGTTCTGGGTGCCGGCGATACGTTCCGCGCCGCGGCCATCGAGCAGCTCCAGGTCTGGGGCGAGCGCGTGGGCTGCGAGGTGGTCTCGGGGCAGGCCGGGGGCGATCCCGCCGCAGTGGCCTTCGACACCCTCAAGGCGGCGGTCGCGCGCAACGCCGACGTGGCGATCATCGACACTGCGGGGCGGCTCCAGACGCAGAAGCCGCTCATGGAGGAGCTGACCAAGATTGCGCGGGTCATCGGGCGCGAGGTGGAAGGCGCGCCCCACGAGACGCTGCTGGTGCTGGACTCCAACACCGGCCAGAACGCCATCAGTCAGGCGCGGCTCTTCACCGAGGCGGCCCAGGTCACGGGCCTGGCCCTGACCAAGCTGGACGGCAGCGCCAAGGGCGGCGTGATCGTGGGCCTGGCCGACGAGTTCGGAATCCCGGTCCGCTACGTGGGCGTGGGCGAGGGCCTCGACGACCTGCGCGAGTTCTCCGCCAACGAGTTCGTCGAGGCGCTCTTCGAAACGGAGTAGATCCATGGCCTGTGTGCTCGCGCTGGATCAGGGGACCACCTCTTCCCGCGCCCTTGTCTTCGACGAGAGCGGAGCGGCGCTGGGGGTGGACCAGCACGAGTTCACCCAGCACTTCCCCAAGCCGGGCTGGGTCGAGCACGATCCGTTGGAAATCTGGGATTCGCAGCTGCGCGCCGCGCGCGGCGCCCTCGAGCGCGCCGGGATGGCCGCCTCGGAGGTTGCGGCAATCGGCATCACCAACCAGCGCGAGACCGCACTGGTCTGGGACCGCAGCAGCGGTGAGCCGATTCATCCGGCCATCGTCTGGCAGTCGCGCCAGACCGCGCCGATCTGCGAAGGGTTGCGCTCTCGCGGGCTCGAAGAAGAGGTGCGGCGCCGCACCGGGCTCGTGATCGACGCCTACTTCTCGGGAACCAAGGTCCGTTTCATCCTGGATGCGGTGGACGGAGCCCAGGCCCGTGCCGAGCGGGGTGAGCTGTGCTTCGGCACCGTCGATACCTGGCTCTTGTGGAAGCTCAGCCGTGGGCGCGTGCACGCCACCGAGTACTCCAACGCCTCGCGCACGCTTCTCTACAACATCCACGAGCGAGATTGGGACGACACCCTGTTGGCGGAGCTGCGCATTCCGCGGGCCATGCTGCCCGAGGTGCGCGACTCGAGCGGGGTGTTCGGCGAGGCCGATCCGCAGTGGCTGGGCGCGGCAATCCCCGTGGCGGGCATCGCCGGGGACCAGCAGGCCGCCTTGTTCGGCCAGGGCTGTCACCAGCCGGGAAGCGCCAAGAACACCTACGGCACCGGCTGCTTCCTGCTCATGAATACCGGCGAGGAGGCGATTGCTAGCGACACCGGGCTGCTCACCACGCTGGCGTGGGGCATCGACGGGAAGGTCGAGTACGCGCTGGAGGGAAGCATCTTCGTGGCCGGCGCCGCGGTGCAGTGGCTGCGCGATGGCCTCGGCCTGGTGGCGCACGCGTCCGAGTCCGACGCCGCGGCACGTGCTGTGGAGGACACGGGCGGGGTGTACCTGGTGCCGGCCTTCGTGGGGCTGGGGGCGCCCTACTGGGACGAGCGCGCCCGCGGCGCCCTGGTGGGCCTGACCCGGGGAACCACCCGCGAGCACGTGATCCGCGCGACGCTGGAATCCATCGCCTACCAGACCCGCGACGTGGTCGAGTGCCTGCGCCAGGACTCGGGCCTGACCCTGGATGCGCTGCGCGTCGACGGCGGAGCGTGCGAGAACGACTTCCTGATGCAGTTCCAGGCCGACGTGCTGGGTGTGCCCGTGCGCCGGCCGCCGCTGCTGGAGCTGACCGCCTTCGGCTCCGCCGCCCTGGCCGGCCTGGCCACCGGCGTCTGGCCCAACCGCGCCGCCATCCAGTCCACCACGGAGGGCGGACACCTCTTCGAGCCGACCATGGACGCCGCGAAACGCGACAACCTCTACGCCGGCTGGAAGCGCGCCGTAGAGAGAGCCCTCGCCTGGGAGGCGTAGCCCAGCACACCGTGGCCCCACCGGACTAGGAGAAGCCGCCGCGCCTATGGCCTGCAAGCCCGAGTCGACGGACATTGCGCTTGTTCCGGGCCCCCTTCGAGGGCGCGCAGTGAGCCGAAGGCGAGCGAAGGGCATTGTCCTGCTAAGGATCGAAACGTGAACCCGAAGCCCCCCGACACCGCCCACCCCGCCGCCTCCTCGAACTCGAAGCCCCTCGTAATCGCCCACCGAGGCTCATCCGCCTACCGCCCCGAGAACACCCCGTCCGCCTATGCACTGGCGATCGAGCAGCGCGCGGACATGATCGAGATCGACCTGCACCGCACCCGTGACGGCGCGCTGGTCGTGACCCACGACGCCGAGCTCGAGGGGCTGGGGGGAGAGGGCGAGATCGCCGGCGCCAGCCTTTCCGAGGTGCGCGCCCTGAACGCCGGCGATGGGCAGCGCGTTCCCACCCTGGACGAGGTCCTGGACCGCTTCGGGTCGGCGATTCCCTTCAACCTGGAGATCAAGCGCGGAGTCGATGCCGAGTACGCAGGTCTGGAGCCGTTGGCCATCGACGCAGTCTCTGAACGCGGCCTGCTGGACGGGACGCTCTTCTCGTCGTTCTACGATCCCGTGTTGGGGCGGCTGCGGGCGAACGCGCCGGAGGCGCGCATCGCGCTGCTGATCTCGCGGCGCTACCCGATCGACATCCTCTCGCGCGCTCGGGCGGTGGGCGCCGAGGCGGTCAATCCGGAGGCGCCCCTGGTGACCCGCGAGCTGGTGGACGAGATCCACGCGGCCGGGCTCGCCGTCTACCCGTTCACGGTGGATGCGCCGGAGCGCATGCGCCAGCTCCTGGACTGGGGCGTGGACGGCCTGTTCACCAACCGGCCCGACCGGATGCGGGCCATGCTGGGCTGAGGAGGGCATTCCCCTCGGGGCATCCAAGAAATGCTCACAAAACCGGGGTGTTTCGGGCGGATTCGAAAGTTCTCTTGACGAAACGCGCACCTATCGCGTATTCATTCGGCTCAAAAAGAGAATTGCCCCATGAAATTCGATCCTTCTGAGCATCATCCGGATGCCATCGACCTGCGCATCCTCGATCTCTTGCAGGAGAACTGCAAGAAGCCCCTGGCCGCAATCGGGGAGAAGGTGGGGCTCACGGCCTCCTCGGTGATGGAGCGGATCCACAAGCTGGAGCAGGCCGGCGTCATCACGGGCTACGCGGCGCAGGTGGATGCCCATCGCCTGGGCAAGGACGTGTCCGCCTTCATCGGGGTGTCGATCAATCACCCCCAGGCCATCAGCGCCTTCGAGCTTGAGATCGGCCCCATCGCCGACGTGCTCGACTGCCATCACGTCACCGGTGACCACACGCTCCTGCTCAAGGTGAAGACGGAGAACACGGGAAGCCTCGAACGGCTCATCGATCGCATGCGCTCCATCGACGGCGTGACGCGCACCGAGACCATGGTCGTGCTGTCCACCCACACGGAGCGCACCCGGGTCGGTCTGGAGCCCGAGGCGCTGAACGCCCAGCGACGATCGCGACGACAGCAGAGCCCGCGCTTGCGGCGGGCGGAGGGGAACGGATGAGCGCGTACTGCCCGGGTTGCCCGGTCCACGGCCGCCCGGGGCGGCCGAAGGCGCAAGGGCTCTACGATCCGGCGCTCGAGCGCGATGCGTGCGGCGTCGGCTTCGTGGCCAACATCGCCGGAGACGCCTCGCATCAGGTCGTGTCCAAGGGCGTGCAGGTCCTGATCAACCTGGAGCACCGCGGCGCGTGCGGCTGCGATCCCGAGACCGGCGACGGCGCCGGCCTGCTGGTGCAGATCCCGGACGCCTTCCTGCGCCGCGAGTGCGGTGGGCTGGGCATCGACCTGCCCGAGTCCGGCGCCTACGCCGTGGGAATGATCTTCCTGGATCCCCACGAGGCCAAGGCCCGGCGTCAGGCCGAGCTGATCGAGGAGGTCGTCGCGAGCGAGGGGCAGAGCGTGCTGGGCTGGCGCGACGTTCCCAACGATCCCGAAGCCATCGGCTGGCTGGCCCGGGAGTCCATGCCTCGCATCCGGCAGATCTTCATCGAGGCCGGGGGGGCGCAGGCTGCCGATCAGGACGCCTTCGAGCGCAAGCTCTACGTGATCCGCCGCCTGGCGAGGAAGCGGATCGCCGGCGAGCTGGAAGGTGCCTTCTTCTATGTCCCGAGCCTGTCCTCGCGGACGATCGTCTACACGGGGATGCTGATCTCGCGGCAGATTCGCAGCTTCTACCCGGACGTTCGGGACACCGCCTTCGTGTCGGCCCTGTGCCTGGTGCACTCGCGCTACAGCACCAACACCATGGGCGCCTGGGATCTGGCCCACCCGTTCCGCTACCTGGCGCACAACGGCGAGATCAACACCGTCCAGGGCAACGAGAACTGGATGCGCGCCCGCGAAGGCGTGATGCAGTCGGAGCTGTTCGGGGACGATCTGCAGAAGCTGTACCCGATCATCCGGGAGGGAGCCTCCGACTCGGCCCGCTTCGACAACGCCCTCGAGTTCCTGGTGCTGGCCGGCCGTGAGCTTCCCGACGCGGTGCTGATGATGATCCCGGAGGCCTGGGAGAACCGGGACGACATGGACCCGGAGCTGCGGGCCTACTACGAGTACCACTCGTTCCTCATGGAGCCGTGGGACGGACCGGCTTCGCTGGCCTTCACCGACGGGCGCAAGATCGGCGCGGTGCTCGATCGCAACGGGCTGCGCCCCTCGCGCTATGTGGTGACGAAGGACGGCTTCGTCGTGATGGCGTCCGAATCCGGCGTGGCGGAGACGCCTCCGGAGAACGTGCTGGTCCGGGAGCGGCTCCACCCCGGCAAGATCTTCCTGGTGGACCTGGAAGAGGGCCGGATCCTCGACGACGAGGAGATCAAGCGCAACTACGTTGCGCGCAAGCCCTACCGCGAGTGGATCGAGCGCAACCGGCTGGTGCTCACGGACCTGCCCACCGCGCCGCAGCCCGAGGCGCACGAGACTCCCGAGCAACGCTTCGGGCTGCAGCAGGCCTTCGGCTACACCGAGGAGGACCTCAAGGTCCTGATCGGCCCCATGGCCACCCAGGGCAAGTGGCCCACCGGCTCCATGGGCGAGGACGCGGCGCTGGCCTGCCTGTCCGATCGGCCGCAGATGCTCTACCGCTACTTCAAGCAGCTCTTCGCCCAGGTCTCCAACCCGGCCATGGACTCGATCAACGAGCGGCCGGTGATGGCGCTGTACTCGCCCGTGGGATCCGAGGGCAACCTATTGGAGGAAACCGAGGAGCACGCGCGCATGATCCGCGTGCCGCATCCGGTCATCACCAACGCAGAGCTGGAGAAGCTGCGCCAGATCGACAGCCCGGGATTCCAGAGCCGGACGCTGACCTGCCTCTATCCCGTGGGCGATGGTGGCGATGGGCTTCGCGCAGCGCTGGATCGGCTGTGCGCCGAGGCGGAGCAGGCCGTGCGCGACGGCGTCAACATCCTGATCCTCTCGGATCGCGGTATGTCGCGCGATCAGGCGCCCATCCCCATGCTGCTGGCCACCGGAGCGGTGCACCACCACCTGATCCGCGAGACGCTGCGGACACGCTGCGGGATCGTGTGTGAGGCCGGCGAGGCCCGGGAGGTGGCGCAGATGGCGCTGCTGATCGGCTACGGCGCGGCGGCCATCAACCCGTATCTGGCGCTCGCCACCATCGAAGAGCTGGTGGAGGAGGGCACCTACGTGCCCGACGGGCTGTCCGTCCCCGACGCCGTGAAGAACTTCATCAAGGCCAACGACAAGGGTCTGCTGAAGACCTTCGCCAAGATGGGGATCTCGACGCTCCAGTCCTACCGCGGGGCCCAGATCTTCGAGGCCATCGGCCTGGACCGGGAGCTGGTGGCGCGCTGCTTCACGGGCACCGCGTCGCGGGTCTCCGGCGTAGGCTACGACGTGCTCGCCCGCGAGGCGGCCATGCGCCACGCCCGGGCCTTCCCGGGGGACGACTTCCAGTATCCGGAGCTCGATCCCGGCGGGCTCTATCAGTGGCGCGCTCGCGGCGAGCGACACTCCTTCAACCCGGACACCGTTTCGAAGCTGCAGATCGCCTTGCGCCGGGGGAGCTACGAGGACTTCAAGGAGTTCTCGCGCACGGCCGACGGTGACGCCGAGACCGCCTGTACCTTGCGCGGCCTGCTGGGCTTCAAGATCGGCCTTCAGCCCTCCGTGCCCATCGACGCGGTGGAGTCGGCACGCGATATCGTCAAGCGCTTCTGTACCGGCGCCATGAGCTACGGCTCGATCTCGCTGGAGGCGCACCAGACGCTCGCCATCGCCATGAACCGGCTGGGAGGCAAGAGCAATACGGGCGAGGGCGGAGAGGATCCGGATCGCTTCACACCCGAGCCGAACGGCGACCTGCGGCGCAGCGCCATCAAGCAGGTGGCCTCGGGCCGCTTCGGCGTGACCAGCTGGTATCTGGTCAACGCCGACGAGATGCAGATCAAGATCTCCCAGGGGGCCAAGCCGGGCGAGGGCGGCGAGCTTCCCGGGCACAAGGTGAACGACACCATCGCCAAGGTGCGCCATTCGACACCGGGGGTGGGCCTGATCTCGCCGCCGCCGCATCACGACATCTACTCGATCGAGGATCTGGCCCAGCTCATCTACGACCTCAAGAACGCCAACCGCTACGCCCGCGTCTCGGTGAAGCTGGTGTCGGTGAGCGGGGTGGGCACGATCGCGGCGGGGGTTTCCAAGGGCAAGGCCGACGGCGTCCTGATCAGCGGCATGGACGGCGGCACCGGCGCGTCGCCTCAGGCTTCTATCAAGTACGCGGGCATGCCCTGGGAGGTCGGCCTGGCGGAGACCCAGCAGACCCTGGTGATGAACGATCTGCGAGGCCGCATCCGCGTCCAGACCGACGGCGGTCTCAAGACCGGCCGCGACGTGGCGATCGCCGCCCTGCTGGGCGCCGACGAGTACGGGTTCTCCACCGCGCCGCTGGTGGCCATGGGCTGCATCCTGATGCGCGTCTGCCACCTGAATACGTGCCCGGTGGGGATCGCCACCCAGGATCCGGTGCTGCGCGAGCGCTTCGCCGGGACGCCCGAGAGCGTGGTGCAGTACCTCCTCTGGATTGCCGAGGAGGTGCGCGAGATCATGGCGGAGCTGGGCTTCCGCAAAATGGACGAGATGGTGGGCCGCTCCGACTTCCTGGATGTGGTCAAGGCGTCCAGCCATTGGAAGCAGAAGGGCCTCGACTTCTCGCAGATCCTCCACCGGCCGGACGTACCCCACGCCATCCGCAATTGCGAGACGCAGAGCCTGGCCCGCGACCTGGAGAACGTCCTGGACCAGAAGCTGCTGCGCATGGCGCGGTCGGCCCTGGAGAGCGGCGAGCGGGTCGAGATCGACCTGCCGATCCAGAACACCGACCGCACCGTGGGCACCATCCTGGGTTCGGAGGTCTCGCTGAAGTACGGGGAGCAGGGCCTGCCCGACGACACCATCCGCATGCGCTTCCGGGGGAACGCGGGGCAGAGCCTGGGCGCCTTCTGCACCCGGGGCCTGACCTTCGAGGTGGAAGGCGACACCAACGACTACTGCGGCAAGGGCCTGTGCGGCGCCAAGATCATCGTCCGCGTGCCCGAGTGCGTCACCTACGACCCGGGCCGGAACATCATCACGGGCAACACGGTGCTCTACGGCGCGACTTCGGGTGAGGCCTACTTCCACGGCGTGGCCGGCGAGCGCTTCTGCGTGCGCAACAGCGGCGCCGACACGGTGGTGGAAGGCGTGGGCGACCACGGCTGCGAGTACATGACCGGAGGCCACGCAGTCATCCTGGGGCACACGGGCCGCAACTTCGGCGCCGGCATGAGCGGAGGCATCGCCTACGTGCTGGACGAGGACGGCAGCTTCCCCGGCCGCGTGAACATGGAGACCGTGGTCCTGGATCCGCTGGAGCCGAGCGACGTGGAGCTGGTGCAGCGCCTGGTGCGTCGGCATTTCCAGTACACGCGCAGCCAGAAGGCGGATGACGTCCTGCGCAAGTGGGACGCGTATGCGCCCAAGTTCGTGAAGGTGTTCCCCAAGGACTACAAGCGGGCGCTCGGCGAGCGGATCGCGGCGGAGAGCGGCAATGGGTGATGCTCGAGGCTTCCTCAAGCACGGGCGTGAAGCGACGCACTACCGGAAGGTGGACGAACGTCTCGCCGACTGGCAGCAGGTCCAGGACGACTTTCCGCCGGAGATGTCTCGGGAGCAGGCGTCTCGCTGCATGGACTGCGGGATCCCGTTCTGCAACGACGGATGCCCGCTGGGCAACATCATCCCCGACTTCAACGACCTGGTGTTCCGCGACAAGTGGGAGGACGCCCTCGCGCGGCTGCACTCCACGAACAACTTCCCGGAGTTCACCGGGATGGTCTGTCCCGCGCCCTGCGAGCAGGCGTGCGTTCTGGGCATCAACCAGGACCCGGTGACCATCAAGCAGGTGGAGTGGGAGATCGTGCGCCGCGGCTGGGAGGAGGGCTGGATCCGCCCGATCCGGCCCGAGCGGCGCAGCGGCCGCTCCGTGGCCGTGGTGGGCTCCGGGCCGGCCGGCTTGTCCGCCGCCCAGCAGCTCACCCGCGCCGGCCACACCGTGACGCTCTTCGAGAAGAGCGACCGCATCGGTGGCCTGCTGCGCTACGGGATTCCCGACTTCAAGATGGAGAAGATCGCCATCGATCGGCGGCTGGAGCAGATGCGCGAAGAGGGCGTGTCGTTCCAGGCGGGTGTGAACGTAGGCAGCGACCTGTCCGTGGCCGACCTGCGCCAGAGCTTCGACGCCGTGCTGCTGTGCCTGGGCAGCGAGGCGCCCCGCGACCTGCCGGTCCCGGGCCGGGAGCTGTCCGGGGTCTATTTCGCCATGGACTTCCTGACCCAGCAGAACCGCCGCAACGCCGGCGACAGCCTGGATCCGGCTGAGGACATCCTGGCCGAGGGCCGTCACGTGGTGATCCTGGGCGGGGGCGACACGGGATCCGACTGCATCGGGACTTCGCACCGCCAGGGCGCCGCCTCAGTGACCTCGCTGGAGCTGCTGCCGCGGCCGCCGGAGGGCCGCCACGCCTCCGAGCCCTGGCCGCTCTCGAAGAAGTACTACTTCAACGTCTCGAGCTCCCATCAGGAGGGCGGCGAGCGCCGCTACGCGCTGATGACCAAGCGCCTGGAGGGCAAAGGCGGCCGGGTGCAGCGGCTCTGCGGAGTCGAGGTGGAGTTCGAACGTGACCGGCTGGAGCGGCCGTTGATGGGCAGCATGCGCGAGGTGCCGGGGAGCGAGTTCGAAATCCCTGCGGACCTGGTGCTTCTGGCCATGGGATTCGTCCACCCCGTGCATCCCGGCCTGGTGGAGGGCCTGGGCGTCGACCTGGACCCGCGTGGCAACGTCAAGGCCGACACCCG
>CAMYOO010000004.1 GCA_947260035.1 uncultured delta proteobacterium | reverse complement strand
CGCCCTGCTCCGCGAGCAGGAAGACCTGGCCTGGGCCCCCCAGCCCTACGCCGTCCTGGAGATGGCCCTGGTCCGCCTGGCCGGCATGCCCTCCGGCGATGACGTAACCGCCCTGCTCTCCCGCCTCGACACCCTGGAACGCCAACTCGCCGCCGGCGGCGGCCCGCCCCCCCCGCGCAGCGGCTCCGGAGGAGGCGGAGGTGGCGGCGGGCCGCGCCGCAAGGCCGAAGCCCCAAAGCAAGAGCGAAGCGAACCCCCGCAGCAAGAACACACCTCAGCCCCAGAAGCGCGCGCCGCCACTGCGGAGCCCGAGGCCCGCAAGCCCGGCGCCCCGGAAGCCGCAAGCACGTCGGAGCCCGTACGCCGGGCGCGCAGCGAGGCGCAGCCGAGCGAAGAGCGGGCCCCCGCAAGGATGAGCGACACCCAGGCCCCGCGCGTGCAGTCCGTTCCTGCCGACGCCCCCCTGGACGTCGTTTACGACCAGCTGCGCCGCTTCGCCCAGGAGCGCAACCGCGGCCTGTTCGCGGCGCTGGAAGGCGGCCGGCTGGTGGCGCGTACCAGCGAACGCTCCGCGTGCTGGTGCCCGCGGCCTTCGCCGCCCGCCGCCTCGAGGCGCGCCGCGATGAGATGGAGACCGTGTGCCAGCAGTTCTTCGGCGCGCGCCTGGTCGTCGAGGTGGAGTCCGCGGACCAGGCGCCCCAGGCCGAGCAGCAGCGCGCACCCCAGACCGACCTGGCGCGGCGGCGCCGCCAGCAGGCGTTGGATCACCCCGCCGTGAATGACACCATGGACATCCTCGGCGGCCAGATCGTCGAGATCCGTCCCTTGGATGGCCCGCACACGTGACGGGTCCGGACCTCAACCAGATCCTCGAGCAGGCGCGCCAGATGCAGGAGCGGCTTGCGGAAGTGCAGCGCCAGCTGGCACAGCGCCGGGTCGAGGCCTCCTCGGGCGGCGGCATGGTGACGGCGGTGGCCACGGGCGAGCTGCGCATCGCCGAGATCCGTATCGAGCCTCAGCTCCTGCAGGGCCCGGACGCCAGCATGCTGCCGGATCTGGTGGTGGCGGCGGTGAATGCCGCCTTGAGCGAAGCCCAGCGCACGGTCTCGGAAGAGCTGGCGCGGGTGGCCGGGCCGGGCCTGGGCATCCCCGGCATGCCCGGTCCGGGGTAGGATGCGCACCGCACCGCCCATCGAGCGGCTCGTCAGCAACCTGAAGCGGCTTCCCGGAATCGGCGAGAAGTCTGCGACACGGCTCGCGTTCTACCTGCTCGGCGCCAACGAGACCCAGGTCCAGGAGCTGGCCGACGCCATCGCCCGCGTGAAGAAGGACATCGTCCTGTGCGACGAGTGCTTCGACCTGACCGACCAATCCCCGTGCGCGATCTGCCGCGACCCGGCTCGGGAGACGGGGGTGGTTTGCGTGGTGGAGGAGCCGGCGGACCTGGCCGCCGTGGAGCGCGCCGGCGGCTTTCGGGGCCGCTACCACGTGCTGGGCGGGACGCTCTCGCCGATCGACGGCATCGGCCCCGAGGCCCTGCGCATCGCCGAGCTGGAGGCCAGGCTGGAACACAGTGGGATCCAGGAGGTCATCCTGGCCACCAACCCCAATGCCGAAGGCGATGCCACGGCCCACCTGATCGCCGACCGGCTGCGCAGCCGGGGTGTGCGGCTCACGCGAATCGCCTACGGAATGCCCCTGGGCGGCGATCTGGAGTACGCGGATCACGTGACCATCGGTCGCTCCCTCGAGAACCGCCGGGAGATCGACTAAAGCCCTTTGCGTGCCGGGCCGACAAGGCCCCAGAAGGTTTGCTTGCCCCGCGACCCCGGCGCAGGGTAGAGTGCTCGCGCAAACCGCTTCTGTCCTGGGGGGTTACAGAGGCTCGTGCCGATGATCGACGCGCAGCTCGTGATGTACGACGAGGATCTCCAGAGGATCCTCGCGGTAATCCAGAAGCTCGTCCGCGACGCCAACGCGAAGGGCATCTTCCTGGTGGACAAGAACGGGCAGCTCATCGCGGAAGCCGGTGAGATGGAAGGCATCGACACCACCAGCCTCGCTTCGCTCACCGCCGGCAACATCGCGGCCACCGGCGGCCTCGCCAAGATCATCGGCGAGGAAGAGT
The DNA here is from genome assembly GCA_947260035.1 of uncultured delta proteobacterium. GTDB lineage: Bacteria > Myxococcota_A > UBA9160 > UBA9160 > JAFDET01 > JAFDET01. Next base: position 38,489 of record CAMYOO010000004.1, on the reverse strand, counting down.
TCCCCACCCACTTCCACCAGGGTCAGCGCGACAACCTGCACATCTCGATGATCGCGCAGCGCCTGATCATGGTCGTGATCTTCGACGATCGCAGCTCGCTGGGACTGGTGAGGCTGCGGGTGAAAAAGGCCGGCGCGGAGCTGGCCCGCACGTTCGAAGAGATCCAAAAGAAGTCGGAACGCGCCGCGTCCAGCGAGGGAAGCCCCTTCGCCGAGATCACGGACGACGACATCGACAACCTGTTCGAGTAAAGCCGGATCATGTCGTTCATCAACTACTCGTCGCGCGAGATCAACTGCAAGATCGTCTACTACGGTCCGGGCCTGTGCGGGAAGACCACCAACCTGCAGCACATCTACGGGAAGACCGCTCCGGACGCGAAGGGCAAGATGATCTCCCTGGCCACGGAGACAGAGCGCACGCTCTTCTTCGACTTCCTGCCCCTGGCCCTGGGCAAGATCCGCGGCTTTCGCACCCGCTTTCACCTCTACACGGTGCCCGGCCAGGTCTTCTACGACGCCAGCCGCAAGCTGATCCTGAAGGGCGTGGACGGTGTGATCTTCGTGGCCGACAGCCAGATCGAGCGCATGGAGGCCAACCTGGAGAGCCTGGACAACCTGAAGGTGAACCTCCAGGAGCAGGGCTACGACCTGGACCGCGTGCCCTACGTGGTGCAGTACAACAAGCGTGACCTGCCCAACTCCGCCCCGCTGGACGAGCTGCAGAACCTCCTCAACCCCGGCGGCGTGCCCGACTTCGAGGCCTGCGCCACCGTGGGCACCGGCGTCTTCGAGACCCTCAAGGCCACCGCCAAGGGCGTCCTCACCGACCTCAAAAAGATGGGCCGCTAACCGGAACCCAAGGGACAATCCCGCCAGTTCCTCAGCGAATGCGGCAACTAAAGGGACTGTCCCTTTAGTTGCCCTTGCTTTCAGAGGGTGCGGAAGCGGAGGTCGCGGAGGGCGGAGGCCAGGAGCGGGTTGGCGGCCACGGCGGCGCGCAGGCCGCGGGCGCACAGGGTGCCCGGCCCCCCCACGGCGATGCGGTTGTCGTAGCCCTCGACGCCGATCTGCACCGCACCCCGGAAACGACGCGTCACGGCCCGGGCCACGGCCGGCGCCTCGTCCAGGGCGTTGCAGACCAGCAGTCCGCCCGAGGCCACGCGCCGGGCCACGCGATCGAGCTCGGGCTCGGGCAGCCAGTCGGGCTTGTGCACCGCGCGCCCAGAGCCCACGAACACGTCCTCCACCACCAGGTCGTAGCTGCGCCGGTCGCGTCGCAGGAAGCGGCGGGCATCCTCCACCACCACCTCCAGGCCCAGGGCGTCCAGATCGAAGTCCCGGCGCGCGGTCCGCACCACCGCCGGATCGATCTCCACGCCGACGATGCGCGCCCACGGCGCCAGCGCCCGAGCCAGGCGCGCCGCGCTGCCGCCGCCCAGGCCCAGGAGAAGCACCGAGCGCCGGCGCGCCGGCGGCAGCCAGGCCAGGGGCGCGGCCAGGGCGTCCCAGACCGGGCCGCTGCGCGCGCGGCCCGGTGTGTAGAGAGAGGCGAAGGTGCCGTCCACGTGCAGTGCCCGCGCCGCGCCCAGGCGGCGCACGCTCACCCGCGGCCTGCGCCTCCCGGCCCGCCTCTGCGCCATCTACACTCCCCCCATGCCGAACCCGGAACGGGCGACGGACCGCGCAGCGCTCGTCGCGCTTCCGGTGCCCGTGGATCGCCTGTTCGACTACGCCGTTCCCGCAGACCTCGACGCGGCGGCACAGCCCGGCTGCCGCGTGGTGGTTCCCTTCGGCCAGCGGCGTCTCACGGGCGTCATCGTCGAACGTCGCCTCCCCGAGAACCCGGACCGCCTGCGCCCCCTCCAGCGTGTACTGGATCCGGAACCGGTCGTCTCGCCTTCGCTGATCCAGATCCTACGGGACCTGGCCGTCGAGGTGTTCTGTCCCGTGGGCATCGCTCTCTCCGCCGCGCTTCCGGCGGGCACGGCGCCGCGAACGCAGGTGCGCTGGGCGCTGACGCCCCGTGGCCGAGCGGCCGTGGAGAGCGGTGCGCTGCGCGGTCCGCTTCGCGCCGTGGCGCAGCGCCTGCTGCGCGGCGACGCCGGCCCCGACGCGCTGCGCCGGGTGGACCCGCGAGCCGCCGACCACCTGCGCAGCCTGGCCCGCGACGGCCTGGCGCTGCGCCGCGAGCAGGACTCGGCCGCGCCGGGTCCGGCCCGGGTGCGGATGGCTCGGCTGGCGGACGGCATCGACGCAGAGACGCTGGCCGCCGAGCTGGAGAAGCGCGCCCCGCGCCAGGCGGCAACGCTGCGGCTGCTCGCCGAGGCCGGCGGGCTTCCCGCCGCCGAGGTCAATCGGCGCGTGGGCGGTACGGGCTCGGCTCTGCGCGCCCTGGAGCGCAGCGGGCGGGTGAGCCTCGAGGAGGTAGCGGTCACCCCCGATGTGCTCGGTACGCCGCTCGAGCCGGCAGGCCCCCCGGTCGAGCTCACAACGGATCAGGCCGCCGCCCTGGACCCGATCCTCGCAGCCGTGCGCGAGCGCCGCGCCGACACCTTCCTGCTCCACGGCGTCACCGGCAGCGGCAAGACCGAGGTCTACCTGCGCGCGGTGGCCGAGGCCCTGCGCAGCGGCCGCCAGGCCATCGTGCTGGTGCCCGAGATCACCCTCACCCACCAGATCCTGGCGCGCCTGCGGGCCCGCTTCGGCGACGGCCTGGCCGTGCTCCACAGCGGCCTGCGGCCCCGCGAGCGCTGGGACCAGTGGACGCGCCTGCGCCGCGGCTCCACACCGATCGCCGTGGGCGCACGCTCGGCGCTGTTCGCGCCGTTGGACGATCTGGGTCTGGTGGTGATCGACGAAGAGCATGACGGCGCCTACAAGAACGAGGAAGGCCTGCGCTACCACGCGCGCGACCTGGCCCAGCGCCGGGCCCATGCCGCCGGCTGCCCGGTCCTGCTGGGCTCCGCCACCCCGTCCGTGGAGACGCGCTACGCGGCGGACCAGGGCCGCATGCGCCTTCTGACCCTCCCCCACCGCATCGGCGGGCGCCCCCTGCCCGCGGTGGAGATCGTGGACCTGGAACGCGTGCGCGCCGCGACGCCGCGCGGCCGCAAGCTGATCCTCACCGCCCCGTTGCGCCGCGCCCTGCGCGAGACCCTGGCCCAGGGCGGCCAGTCGCTGCTGCTGCTGAACCGGCGCGGCTTCTCCACCAAGGTCTTCTGCTTCGAGTGCGGCCACGCCGAGCGTTGCGAGCACTGCGACATCGCCCTGGTCTTCCACACCTCGGACCAGCGCATGCGCTGCCACTACTGCGACTTCGAGAGGATCCCCCCGGACGTGTGTTCGGGTTGCGGTGCGCCGGACACCGCGCTGCTGGGCATCGGCACCCAGCGCGTGGAGGAGGAGCTCCGCGCCGCCTTGCCGGACGCGCGCATCGCGCGCCTGGATCGCGACATCGCCACCCGCCGCGGCGCCACCGAATCGATCCTGCGCCGCCTGCGCGAGGGCCTACTGGACGTCGTGGTGGGAACCCAGATGGTGGCCAAGGGGCACGACTTTCCGGGCGTACGGCTGGTGGGTGTGGTGCTCGCCGATCTGGGGCTGCACATCCCCGATTTCCGCGCGGCGGAGCGCACCTTCCAGCTGCTCACCCAGGTGGCCGGCCGCGCCGGACGCGGCAGCGCTCCCGGGCGCGTGGTCGTCCAGACGTTTTCGCCCCAGCACTACGCAGTGGCCGCCGTGCGCGGACACGACTACGCCGCCTTCTACGCCGAAGAGCTGCGCCAGCGTCAGCCGCTCGGCTACCCGCCCTTCGGCCGGCTGGTGCACGGCCGTGTTTCCGGCCCCGAGCTGGACGCGGTGCGCGGCGCGGCGGAGCGACTGGCCAAGGCCGCGGGGGAGGCCGGGGGCGACCGGGTCGAGGTGCTGGGACCTGCGCCGTCGCCGCTGGCCCGGCTGCGCGACCGCTACCGCTTCCAGCTGCTGGTGCGCAGCGCGGACGAGCCCGCGCTGCAGCGGGCGGGGCGCGCGATGGCGGACGCAGCCGTCGCGCTGAGCGCGCCGCTGCGTGCGGTGGTGGATCCAAACCCGCTGAACATGCTATGAATCCAGCCACTTATGGCTTTGCGCCCGGTCCTGCAATTCCCCGACAAGCGGCTCAAGCAGAAGTCGCAGCCGATCGTCGAGATCGACGACGAGGTGCGCACCCTCGCCCAGGACATGCTCGACGTGATGTACGACGAGCCGGGCATCGGACTGGCCGCGCCCCAGCTCGGCGAGCCCGTACGCCTGGTGGTGGTGGACACGGACTGGACCGATGAGGACGCCGAGAAGAACCCGATGGTGGCGGTGAATCCCGAGATCGTCTCGCGCGAGGGCAAGATCACCTGGACCGAAGGCTGCCTCTCGGTGCCCGACTTCACGGCCGACGTGGAACGCGCCGAGAAGATCACGCTTCGCTACACGGACCTGGAGGGCGCCACCCACGAGGTGGAAGCCGAAGGGCTTCGCGCCGTGTGCTTCCAGCACGAGATCGACCACCTGGACGGCATCCTGTTCATCGACCACATCAGCCGCCTCAAGCGGAATCTCTACATCCAGAAGCGGAAGAAGGCGCTGCGCCGCGAGGCCGAGGAGGCCGACGAGCGCGGCACGTCGGCGCCCGGCGCGAAGCTCTGAGCGCTGCACCGCTGCGCCTGATCTTCTTCGGAACGCCGGAGTTCGCGGTGCCCACCCTGGACGCGCTGCTGGCCGGGCGACACACCGTCGTGGCGGCGGTGTCCCAGCCCGACCGCCGCCGAGGTCGCGGGCGGAAGACAACGCCCTCCCCTATCGCCCAGCGCGCCCTGGATGCCGGCATTCGCCTGCTGCGGCCCGACCGCGCCGGCGACCCCCAGGTGGCGCAAGAGCTGGCCCAGGTCGAGCCGGACCTCGGCGTCGTGGTCGCCTTCGGCCAGTTCCTGCCGAAGCGCATCCGCGAGCTGCCCCGGCTCGGCTACCTGATCAACGCCCACGCAAGCCTGCTGCCGCGGCTGCGCGGTGCGGCGCCCATCGCGTACTCGCTGCTCGAGGGTCACGACGAGACCGGCATCTCCATCATGCGCGTCGAGCGCGAGATGGACGCGGGCCCCGTCGCCTTGGTGCGGCGCACCCCCATCGAGCCCGACGAAGATTGCGGCGCGCTGAGCGAGCGCCTGGCGACGCTGGCCGCTGAAGCCGTGGTCGAAGCACTGGATCGGGCGGCCGCGGGAACCCTCACCTTCGAGGAGCAGGATGCGGCTGCCGCCAGCTTCGCTCCCAAGCTGGAGCGCGCCGACCAGCAGCTGGACTTGCGCGAGCCGGCCGACGCGCTGGTCCGCCGCGTGCGCGCGCTGGCGCCACGCCCGGGCGCGATCGTCGAGCTGGACGGCGAACCGCTGCGGATCCTGCGGGCGAGATCTCGACACGACCCGGTGGACGCCGCGCCCGGCAGCGCGCGCCGCACCGACGGAGAGCTGCGGATCGCCACGGGCGACGGCTGGCTCGAGCCCCTGATCCTGCAGCGCGCCGGCAAGCGGCCCCTGACCGTCGCTGAGTTTCTGCGCGGACACAGCGTTTCCGACGGCGCACGCTTCGCTGCGAAGGGCTAGCCTGCCCGCATGAGTTCCCCCACGCGCCCGCGCCGCGGCCGCCCGGACGCTCGCTCGCGCGAGAGGGGACGCGATGCACCCACCCAGGCACGCCGGCTGGCCTTGCGGGTGCTGGAGCGCGTCGAGCGCACCGGCGCCTACGCCGACCTGGCCCTGCACGCGGAGCTGGGACGCAGCCGTCTGGCGAAGAGCGACCGGGCCCTGGCCACGGAGCTGGTCTATGGGACCCTGCGTTGGCGCGGTCGCCTGGACTACCCGCTCTCCCACGTACTGGACCGCGAGCTCACCAAGCTGGAGCCCACGGTTCGCTGCGCGTTGCGGCTGGGCGCCTATCAGCTCTTGCTCATGGACCGGATTCCCGCCAACGCCGCCGTGGACGAAGCGGTGCGCTGCGTACGGGCCGCCGGCCTGGAGCGCGCGTCCGGACTGGTGAACGCCGTACTGCGCCGGCTGGCGGACGAGGCCGCCGGGATCCCGCTGCCGGAGCTCGACAAGGACCCCGTGGGCCACCTCACCCACGCGCTGTCCCTGCCCGGCTGGCTGTCCGAGCGCTGGGTGGAGCGCCTGGGAGCCGAAGAGGCCGCAGCCCTGGCCGCAGCCTGCAACCGTCCTGCCCCCACCACCGTCCGCGCCAATCGGCGGCGCACCAGCCGCGACGCGCTGCTCCTTGCGCTGAAGCAGCGCGTTCCCGACGCCGAGCCCGGGCGTCTGGCTCCCGACGCCATCCGCCTGCGCGGCGCCGGCGATCCGAGTCGCGATCCGGACTTCCGGGGCGGCAGCTTCACCGTCCAGGACGAGGCCTCCCAGCTGGTCGTGGAGCTGCTGGCGCCGGAGCCCGGCGAACGGATTCTCGACACCTGCGCCGCGCCCGGCACCAAGGCCACGGCCATCGCCGAGCGCGTGGGCGAGACGGGCCGCGTCCTGGCCTTGGACCGCCACGCACGCCGCCTGGACCTGGTGGCCCGCGACGCACGGCGCCTGGCCCTGCCCAACCTGGAGACCCGGGTCGCAGACGCCTCACGCGACCTCTCGGCGGCCGGGCGCGAGCCCTTCGACCGCGTGCTGGTGGACGCGCCCTGTTCGGGGCTGGGGGCCCTGCGCCGCAACCCGGACCTGCGCTGGCGGGTGTCGCCCGAGGATCCCGCGCGGCTGGCCCGCACCCAGCTGGCCATCCTGCGCCACGCGGCGACGGTGTTGAGGCCGGGCGGAACGCTCGTCTACAGTACCTGCACCTTCGCACCCGAGGAGAACGAGGCCGTGGTGGACGCCTTCCTGGCCAGCGAGGCCGGCTTCCGGCCGGCGGACCCCGGCCGACTGCCCGACTGCGTGGCCGGCGTGGTTGACCCCCGGGGCCACTTGCGCTGCTGGCCGCACCGCCACGATACCGACGGCTTCTTCGCCGCTCGGCTGGAGCGCACGTCGTGAGCCGGGGACCGGTGCGCATCGCGCCCTCGATCCTGGCCTGCGACTTCGCTCGGCTGGGCGAGGAGCTGTCGGCGGTGGAGGCGGCGGGCGCGGACTGGATCCACGTGGACGTGATGGACGGGCACTTCGTCCCCAACCTCACGCTGGGTCCGCCGATCGTAGAGGCGGTGCGCCGCTCCACGAACCTGCCACTGGACGTTCACCTGATGATCGAGGCACCCGAGCGCAGCATCCCCGACTACGTGAAGGCCGGGGCCGACACCGTGGGCGTGCACGCCGAGACCTGCCCTCACCTGCACCGCACCGTGGGGCAGATCCGCGAGACGGGGGCGCGGGCCTGCGTGGTCCTCAATCCGTCCACCCCGGCGCAGGCGCTGGAGGGCATGCTGGGGGATATCGATCAGGTCCTGCTGATGACGGTGAACCCCGGCTTCGGGGGACAGCGCTTCATCGAGTCGGTGCTGCCCAAGCTGGAGACGATCCGCGGCTGGATCGACGAGCGCGATCTGAATGTGGCCCTCGAGGTGGACGGCGGCATCGCCGCGGGCACCGTGGGCCAGGCGTCGCGCGCCGGGGCCGACGTGTTCGTGGCCGGCACCGCCGTCTTCGGCGCCGAGGACTACGCCGCGGCGGTCGCCGCCCTGCGGCGCGAAGCAGAAGAAGCGGTCTAGGGGCCCCGACGGGTCGGCGGAGCAGCGATGGTGCGATGGCGGTCGATCCGCGTCGGGGCGACGGCGCTGGCGGTAGGATTCGCGCTGGGCGCGCGTCCGGCGTCGGGCGACGACGTGGGCCCCATGGAGGACGCGCTGCCGTCCGACGACGCCCACCTGACCGGCAAGGACATCTACTCTCGCGTCGCCGAGAACCGCTTCCGCTCCTACATCCAGGACATCGCACTCTTCTCCAGCGACCGGGGCGGCTCCGAGCAGGAGACCCGCCTCACCATCACCTGGGAGAACTTCCGCGAGAAGGAAGACTCCGACCCGGGCGTCTTGTCGAAGACGCTGGTTCGCTACACGCACCCCTTCGAGGTGCGCTTCACCGGCTACCTGATGTTCAACAACCTGGATCGCGCCAACGACCAGTTCGTCTACCTGGCCAGCCGGCGTCGCGTCCGGCGCATCAACCTGCGCGGCGAGAACCTGTTCGGAACCGACTTCAGCTTCGAAGACGTGGTGCCCCGGGAGTTGGAGGACTCCACCTACCGGCGACTACCGGACACCGTCGCCCAGGAGGTCCCGGTCTTCGTGGTGGAGGCCACACCGCGCTTCAGCGAGGACTCGGAGTACTCGCGCTTCATCATGCACATCGAGAAGGAGCACTACGTCCCTGTCGAGAACCACTACTGGGACACCGCAGGGGTCGCGGTCAAGCGACTGATCGCCGCCCGCGAGTCGATCCGCCAGTACGGCGGCGTCTGGATGCCGACCCGGGTCGGCATGCGCCACCTGCTCCACGACTCGGAGACGCGCCTGGTGGTGGAGCGGGTCGTTCCCGACCCGGAGCTGAGGCGCCGGACCTTCGACATCCGCGCCCTGGAAGCGCACTAGGAGCCGCCCCGGGATGCGGTCGGGCTTCTAGCCGCGGCGGGCCAGCACGGCGGGCAGCAGCACCAGGTCCGCGACCACGCACAAGAGCATGGTCAGCGCCGACAGCAGCCCAAACTCGCGCAGCGAGGCGAAGCCCGACAGGGCCACGACGCCGAATCCCACGCACAGCATCAGCGACGTGATGGCGATGGGCCGGCCGACCCGACGTCCGGTCTCGCGGATCGCCTCGAACTCATCGCGGCCGGCCGCGCGCTCCCGGCGGTAGCGGAACAGGAAGTGCGCGGTGTCGTCGATGGCGATGCCCAACGCGACGCTGCCGATCAGGCTGGTGGGAAGCGAGAGCGGCGCCACGCCCGCCCCCAGCAGGCCGAAGAAGAGCAGTACCGGAAGCAGGTTCGGCACCATGGCGACGAAGCCCAGCGAGAGCGAGCGCAGGGAGATGGCGATCAGCACGAAGATGGCGGCGGCCGCCACACCCACGGTGCGAGGCTGGCCCGACGCGATTCCGTCCGCGCTGCGATTCAGCAGGATGGCATTCCCGGTGACGACGCTGGACACGCCGGCAGGCAGCTTCGTTGCCTGCACCTGTGCTTCCAACTGCGCGGTCAGGCTGCGCACCGCCGCGGAGCCCACCTCACCGGTGCGCACCACCAGATTGACCCGGCTGTGGTCTACGTTGGCGAAGCGACTCAGCTCGCCCTTGGGGATCATGAAGAGCAGCTCGGTCACGCCGGCGCGGCTGTCGGGGATCCGCTCCTGGGCCGGGTCGTCTGCCTCGACGGCGCGGTTCAGAACGCGCAGCGTGTCCAGGAAGGAAAGGGTGCGGCTCACACCGGGCACGGCATCGAGCCGCGCCTGCAGGACCTGCACGCGAGAGAGCAGCTCCGGATCGCGGAACGCTCCCGGCTCACCCGAGAGCGGAACGTAGATCGGCACGGCCCCGGCCAGCGCCTCGTTGACCGCCTCGAAGTCCCGTCGCACGGGATCCGCCGGACTGAAGAACGAGAGGTAGTCGGTGTCGATCTCGATGCGCGGAATCGCCACCGCCGCCAACACGGCGGCGGTCAGCGCCGCCCCCCGCACGGCCCGCCGGCGGCGGGCCGCACCGCCGGTCAGGGCGGCCAGCCGGGCGTCGAGCGCCGCATCCAGCCGCTCCAGCCAGGGGCTGGCCTGGCTCGGCCCCGGCAACAAGGCCAGGGCCGCCGGCAGTCCCGCCAGGGCGATGAGCGTGATCGAGGCCACTCCGAAGACCGAGAACGCGCCCAGCGCGAAGACCGCGGGCACGTCCGAGAGCATCAGGGCGCCGAAGCCGATCGCGGTGGTGAGCCCGGCAACGAGCACCGGGCCGCGCAGGTGCTGGGCGGCGTCCCCCGCAGCCGCGCGAGGGTCGCCCAGCCTGGCCAGCTCCTCCTCCCAACGTGCGTAGACGTGGACGCTGTAGACGCATCCCAGGGCGATCAGCGTCGGCGCCAGAAGCGTCGTCAGGATCGTGAGCGCGGAGTCCAGCACGGCCATCGCGGCGAAGGTCCAGAGATTCGCGCCCAGGGCCGTGCCCAGGGTGAGGATCACGCCGCGGCGCGTGCCGAACGCAAACCACGCGGCCACCGCCATCGCCAGCAACGCCAGGGGAATCAGCAGCGTCAGGTCACGAATCATCACGTGAAAGACGCGGGTCTTGACGTGCGGGCGCCCGGCCATGTGAAAGCGCCGCTCCTGCGTCGTCTCCCGCGCCAGGATGGCGGCGATCTGGCCGTCGATGTCGCGTGCGATGAACTCGGCATCGCTCATCTCCCGGAACGACACCGTGAGTCCCGCCGCGCGGGCATCGTCGGAGATCAGGGTGCGCCGGTACACCGGGTCGGCCAGGGCCCGGGCGCGCAGGATCTCCAGCTCGGCCGGGTCCTGCGGCACCTCCTCGATGAAGGGCCGCACTTCGACCCAATCCTCGCTGGCGACGTAGCGAAAGGAATAGACGTCGATCAGGCTGCGGACGCCGCGCACGCCGTCGATCTGGCGGATGGAATCGCTCACCCGCTGAAGCGCAATCAGGCTCTGGTACGCGAAGACGTCCTGGGTGCGCATGGCGATGACGAAGATTTCGTCGGCGCCGAAGTGGCGGATGGCTTCCGCGTAGTCGTCCCGTGCGGGGTCACCTGTGGGAAGCAGGGGCTCCGTTGAGGGGTCGATGCGCAGGCGCAGTCCCAGCGGCTCTACGCGAACCAGGGCGGCCACGGCCAGGATGGACACGGCGGCCAGGAGCGCCGTGGTCGCGATCGGGAAGCGGACCGGCAGCCGCGGCCGCCAGGCCAGCACGCCCAGCGCCGCCAGGAACCCGAGCCCGCTCAGCAGCACGAAGAGGAGCGGCTCGGGGGCGGGCATCGGGGCAGTCTAGCCGCAGCGGAGGCCGTAGTTGCGGCGAGGGCCGCAGACGCCATACTTCGCGTTCGGTCGGGGCGTGGCGCAGTTTGGTAGCGCGCTTCGTTCGGGACGAAGAGGTCGCTGGTTCGAATCCAGTCGCCCCGACCAGCTCCCAACTCCACCCTCGCCTTCCCCGCCCCCAGGCCGCTACGCTCCGGGCTGGCGGAGGTTCTCGATGAGGTTCCGGGGCCTGGCTCTGCTGCTGAGCCTGCTGGTCGCCGCATGCGGCCGCGAGGTCACTCCCCCCATCGCCGCAGATGTGCCCGTGGACGTCGCCAGCGTGGCCTTCGACGCGCGCGCCCAGAGCCCGGTGCTGATCCTCGCCGAACGTCAGGGCACCCGACGGCTGCCCATCTGGATCGGCATCGCAGAGGCTCGTTCGATCGCTCAGCGCCTGGAGGAGGTCTCCCTGCCGCGGCCCAACACCCACGACCTGGCGCGCCGGCTGGTGGAAGAGCTGGACGGCGCCGTGCAGCGGGTCACCGTGACGGATCTGCGTGACGGAACCTACTATGCGGTCATCGCACTGCAGCGCGACGGACGCGACGTGGAGATCGACGCGCGCCCCAGCGACGCCATCGCACTGGCCTTGCGCGCCGCGGCTCCGGTCTTCGTGCGAGAGAACCTCTTCGAAGCCGTGCAATACGAGCTCGAGACGCCCGACGACGCCGCGCCCGAGCAGCAGGTGCGGCCGACGCGCACTGCACCGGCAAGAGCGGCGCTTGCACGCTGGAATCCGGACGGAATCGACTGAGCGGCCATTCTGCAACGCGTGCGCGCCGTCTGCGCGCAGGGCTGCAACTCGCCACAACCTCGCGCCCCTTCGACGGAAAGATCGTCCGAGACCGCGTTGACAGCCCACCGACCCGGTGTCAGGATGGCGCCCACGTCGCGTGCGAGGAACATCCCACGCCGCGCACGGCTGGAGCACGCGCATGACGCATTCGGAATTGGCGTGGGAATTCGCCGAGCTGTTTGGTGACCTGGAAACCGGGGACATCAACAAGGTGCTCGCGCAGAATGTCCCGCTCGAGACGCTCGAGTTCTTCAACTCCTATGGCGAGAGCTTCGCCAAGGCCGAGAATGTCGAGGGAGCGACGCGTCAGCGTCTGCCCAACTTGTTGATCCTCGGCTACCTGCTGCGCGTTCTGGAAGAACGCCTGCTCGACGACGAGACGGACCACGAGTAACCCGCGCGCCGTCGTCACCGACGGTGCGCCCGCGCCGGTCGGACCCTACTCGCAGGCCGTGGTCAGCGAAGACTGGATCTTCGCGTCCGGCCAGATTCCGCTGCGCCCTGACGGTTCGCTGGTCGACGGCGACATCGAGGCCCAGACCGAGCAGGTGCTGGCCAACCTGGCTGCCGTGCTGCGCGCGGCCGGCGCTTCGCTCGACAACGTGGTGCGCACCACCGTCTACCTGATCGACCTGGCCGAGTTTCCGCGCATGAACGAGATCTACGCGCGCCACTTTCGCGGCGACCCGCCGCCCGCGCGCTCGACCGTCCAGGTCTCCGCCCTCCCCAAAGCCGCCCGCATCGAAATCGACTGCATCGCGCTCAACAACACCCCAAACTAACTGCACCCAGTACCACTCCTGCGTTCGGGGACGTTCCTGCGTAACTGCACCGGGTACCACTCCTGGAGGAGCGGCACTGCGTGCAGTTATGCAGGAACGTCCCCCTTTGCACCGTCGCCGTATTGGCGGGTGAGGAGGGTGAGGTTTACGCCGTTGATCAGGGCGTGGGCGGCGATGGGGGCGACGAGGTTGCCGGTCCACTCGAACAGCGCGCCGAGCGCCAGGCCCGCCACCAGGCTGAATCCGCTCCAGGGCAGCATCTCGCGGCGCGGCACGAAGTGGGCCAACGCGAAGAACAGGCTGGCGCCCACCAGACCCACCCGGGGCTGGAGCGCTCCGCGAAAGAACGCCTCTTCCCCTACCCCGCTGGCCAGGGCCAGGAGCGCGACCTGGCCCACACTCGGTCGGCCCACCAATTCGGCCAGGGCCCGCGCCAGGCGCTCGCCCCAGCGGCTGCAGGAGGTCGTCAGCCAGGAGACCCCGATCACGACGGCGCCGGCCGCCAGTCCCCAGCCCAGATCGGCCGGCCAGGCCACCCCGCGAGCCGCGGCCTGCGCATCGGCGTAGAGGAGCGGCTCCCCGGCCCAGCCCGTCCGCCAGATCCAGGCTGCCGCCAGCAGCAGCCCGTAGAAGACCCCGGCCATTCGCACCAGGCGGTCTGCAGGAGGGGCTCCGGGAGGCGGAGCGGGGGCGGCGGCGGGGATCGGAGGCTGCGTTGACATGGGCCGGTAGGTCAGTAGCCTGTCCTTCGGCCGACGTCTTCCCCGGAGGGCGTCGGCCTTTCTGGTCGCCCGCCACCCCCCAGCGGACCACCCAGGCACCGGGAGCCCCATGGCCGACCGCCTTCCCATGACCCCCGCCGGCTACGAGAACCTCAAGGAGGAGCTGCGCCGGCTGCGAACCCACGATCGTCACGAAATCGTGAGGGAAATCGAGACTGCGCGGGCTCACGGGGACCTGTCCGAGAACGCCGAATACCACGCTGCCAAGGAGCGCCAGGGCCATATCGAGGGGCGGATCTCCACCCTCGAGGACAGGCTGGCACGCGCCCAGGTCATCGAGATCGGTGGAGAACCCCCGGATGCGGTCCGGTTCGGAGTCACCGTGGCCCTGGTGGACGTCGAGACGGACGAAGAGGTGGCCTACACCCTGGTCGGCGAGGACGAGTCCGACGTGGCGGCCGGGCTGATTTCGGTGAGCTCGCCCGTGGCCCGGGCCCTGCTGGGCAAGCACATCGACGACGAGGTCACGGTCCGCGTCCCCAAGGGTACGCGGCAGTTCGAGATCCGGGACATCCGCTTCGACTGAAAGCCAGGTGAATCCGCAAGTTGCGGCGAGCCTGCTCGGCTCATTACGCTCTTCGGGACGGCGCCGCCGTCGGGATGCGGGGACGCGCGGTGGGATCTCTCCAGGTAAAGTTCAGCGCGCTCGTGGTAGCGCTCCTCATCGGGGCCAGCCTGGGACTTACGTGGATCGCCACGGCCCACGAGCGCGCGGCGCTGGTGAACGAGGTCGGTCAGCGCGGACGCGCCCTGGCGCGCAGCCTGGCCGGCAGCGCCGCGGAGCCGCTGTTGGCCGGGGACGACCTGCGGCTGGAGGCCCTGATGCAAGAGCTGCGCAGCGAAGCCGGCGTGGTGGGCGCGCGGATCCTGACGCGCGACGCGCAGATCGCCGCCTCGCTGGAGCGCGCCGAGCGCGGCTCGAGCGGCCGTCCCCTGGCGGCGGAAGCGCTCGCGCCGGTGGTGACCGGAGACGAACGGCGCCTGCGCGTGGGTGCGCCGGTCATCTACAGCGACGTGCGCGTGGGCGAGGTGCAGGTCGAGCTGGACCTGGATGTGCTGGTGACCCCGGTCGTCGCCCACACCCAGCGCCAGCTCGCCGCGGTGGCCGCAGGCGTGGTGATCGTCGGCGTGGGCGCGGGGCTCGCGTTCGTAGCGCTCCTGGTCGGTCCCCTGCGCCGCCTGCGCGCCGGTGTCGAGCGGCTCTCCAGCGGCGACCTCTCGGTGCGGGTGCCGCCCACTTCGCGCGACGAGGTGGGGTCGCTGACGCGGGCCTTCAACGAGATGGGCGAGTCGCTCCAGCAAAAGGAGCGTCTGCAGCGCGCCTTCGGTCGCTACGTCAACGACTTCGTCCTGACCCAGCTGCTCGAGAGCGGCGAAGACCATCAGCTGGGTGGCGCCGAGCGCGAGGTGACGCTGCTGTTTGCCGACATCCGCCGCTTCACGCGCCTGTCGGAGGGGATGAAGGCGACCGATGTCGTGTCGCTCCTCAATGAGGTCTTCCAGCTGGCCTCGGATCGCATCCTGGCCCGGGGCGGCATCATCGACAAGTATATGGGCGACTCGGTGATGGCGTACTTCGGCGCACCGTTGCCCCAGGAGGATCACGCCAGTCGCGCGGTGGCCGCAGCGCTGGACATGCAGGCGGCCCTTGCGGAGCGACGCGGGGCGGGCGGGCCGGACTCGGCGCTGGCCACCGTCGAGCTGGGCATCGGCATCCACACGGGCGTGGTGGTGGTGGGCAACATCGGGTCCGAGCAGCGCACCGACTTCACGGCCGTCGGCGACGCGGTGAACGTGGCCCACCGCCTGGAGAAGCTGGCGCGGCCCGGCGAGATCCTGGTCTCCGAGGCGGTGCAGCGCCGGGTGCGCGATTCGTTCCGGTTGCGCTTCGAGGGCGAACGCCAGCTGTCGGGGCGCCAGGAGCCGGTGCACACCTACGTGGTCGAAGCCGAGCCGCCGTCGCGCCAGGAGGCTCCGTGAGACGGCGCCTCCTCGTCGCGATGAGCCTGCTGCTGGCGGCCTGCGCCAGCCCGCTGGAGCAAGGCGACCGCCTGTACCGGCAGGGAGACCTGCGCGGTGCCCTGCAAGTCTGGCGCGCGGTGCCCGAGAGCAGCAGCGACCGCGCGGCCGCAGAAGCACGCCTCTCCGAGCTGGAGGCCGACGTCGAGAAGCTCGCCGATCGCCACCAGAAGCGCGGCGCCTGGTTCGAGGATCACGGACGACTGGCCGAGGCGATCCTCTCCTACCGTCTGGCCCTGGAGCTTCGGCCCGACGACCGCGCCACCCTGGAGCGCGTGCAGCGTCTGTCGCGCAGCCTGGCCACGCGCAAGCAGCGCCACCGAGAGGCCTTCGAGGTCGCCTTCGAGAAGGGTGACCTGGCGGCGGCTCGGCGCGAGATGACCGCGCTGCGCACCCTCGATCCGTTCGATGCGAGCCGCGAGGGCAACGAGCGCGCGTTGGACGAGGCGGTGAGCGGCGAGGTGACCCGGCGCCTGCGCGAGGGACGACGTCACTTTGCGGCCGGCGATCTGGCCGACGCCGAGGCTTCCTTTCGATCGGCCCTGATCATCGAGCCGGGCAACGAATCGGCCCAGGGCAACCTGGCCTACCTCACGACCATCCGCGATATCGAGCGGAAGTCGGGCCGTTCCCGGGCCGCGGTGCCCCCGCCGGCGCTGGGCGCCGGCGACAAGGAGATCCGAGCGGAGGGCTTCTACCGCAACGCGCTGGCGGCGGAGCGTTCCGGCGATCCCTACAAGGCGCTTCGCTACGACCTGGCCGCGGTGGAGAGCGATCCGGACCACCGCGGCGCCCGCGAGCACATGAAGATGCTGCGAGAGCGCCTTGCGCCGCGCGTGGATGGGCTGATCGAGGGCGGGCGCGTCGCCTTCGGCCGCGAGGACCTGTACGGCGCCCTGGAGCGCTGGCGCCTGGCGCTGCTCATCGACCCCGACAACGAACGGGCGCGCGACTGGACCCAGCGCGCGGAGCACCTGCTGGCCAATCTGGAACGCCTGCGCGCCGAGCCCGAGGTGGGCTCCGGGATGCCCTAGGCATGCGGGCTGCGGCAATCGCACTGACCCTGCTGGCGTCCGGCTGCGCCGGGCTGGCCGGCATGCGGGCCGAGGACGGGGCCAGCCGGGATCTGGCGGCGCCGGCGGCGCTGCGCGCCGAGGGCGGCGAGCTTCGTCGGGTGCCCCTGGTCTGGCAGCCGGTCGCGTCGCGCGATGTCGCGGGGTACGTGGTCGAGCGCGCCGACCCCGGCGAAGAGACCTATACGCGGGTGGTCGTGCTGACGGGGCGCTTCCAGACATCGCACGTCGACGAAGGCGAGCTCCTGGACGAGAGCCGCTATCGCTACCGGGTGCGCAGTCTGGCCACGGACGGGGGCGTGGGCGTGCCCGTCTCGCCGGTGGCGTCGGCGCGAACCGCGGGCCCGCCCTCCGCGCCGCGGGGCCTCCAGGCCATCAGCCATCTGCCGCGCCAGGTGGCCCTGCAGTGGCGGGCCGCACGCAACCCGGAGGTGATGGGCTACGTCGTGCAGCGCAGCCCTGCTGCCGATGGGCCGTTCCTGCCGGTAGCCCACCCGGAGGGCCGCTTTTCCACCACGTGGTTGGACCGCGACCTCGACGATCTACGGGTATTCTACTACCGGGTGGCCTCGCGCAACGCCGTCGGCGTGGAAGGCAAGCCCGGCGCCTCGGTCCAGGCGGTGACCAAGGCCGAGCCGTTGCCTCCCATCGGCCTGCGCGTGGAAGCGAAGCGCCTGGGTGCCAATCGACTGGCGTGGGACGCCAACGTGGAGCGCGACGTGGCGGGCTACCGGCTGCTGCGCGGCCCGGCCGACGGCGGCGAAGTGGCAACCGTGGCCACGCTGCCGGCCGACGCGTCGTCGGCGGAGGACACGCGGGTCGCCTCCGGCGAGGCGCTCGTGTATCGGCTGGTCGCGATCGATGCCGACGGCCTCGAGAGCGCGCCCTCGGATCCGGTTGAGGTCCACGGCGAGGACTACCATCTGGCCGCCGGCCCCGCCGAAGGCGGGATCGCCCTGAGCTGGAACCTGCGGCGCGAGGAGGGCTACCAGGCGGCGCGCGTGTACCGCGTGGGCCGGCTACGCCGCACGGAGCTCGCCCGGGTCGACGGCGATGCCTTCGTGGACGCGTCGGCCGAGCCCGGCCGTACCTATCACTATGCCGTCGTTCTGGAGCGCGAAGACGGCACCCGGGCCCCGGCCTCGGCCGTCGTGGAGGCCGCTCTCCCCAGCGCGGCCCCCTCAGCTGCACCCTGAGAGCCACGGCCCCGGCCTGGCGGACGCAGGCGGCCGCGAGCGAAGTGGCTCCCCGGGTAGGACTCGAACCTACGACCCAGCGGTTAACAGCCGCTTGCTCTGCCAGCTGAGCTACCGGGGAACGCGAGCGGAGTTTAGAGCTTGCCCAGCGCCTCGGCGATACCGGCCGCTGTGCGGAATTCCCGGCATCCCGCGGGGGCTCGGAGCCGCTACACTTCGGCCCCGTCCCGAACCTGCGGACGGAGGGTGGACGTGGGATGGGAGGGACCGACGTCATGAGGCAGCTGCGCACCTGGAGGTGCTGGGCAGCGGCACTCGCGGCCGGGCTGTTGTTGACGGGGATCGCCCATGCCGAACCGGCGTGGATCCGCCCCCAGGTGAGCCTGAACCTCCGTACGGGCCCCAGCAACGAGCACCGCATCATCGGCGCCGTGGAGACCGGCGACGAAGTGCAGGTGATGCAGCGCAAGGACAAATGGACCCGGGTGCGCACCGGCGAGGGCAAGCTCGGCTGGATCCCCGGCGGCTACCTGTCCCCAGAAGCGCCCCCGACCCGGCGGCTCCAGCAGCTCGAGGGCGAAACCGCCGGTCTGCGCGAGCGCCTGGCCTCGCTGGAGGAGACCAACGCGCGCCTGGAGAGCAGCAACACCGCTCTGCAGGAACGCGAGACGGGGCAGCGCAGCGAGCTGGAACGGCTGGACACCGAGAACCGCGAGCTCAAGGCCGGGGCACGCTGGCCCGAATGGATCACCGGCGCAACGATCCTGGCCGTGGGGATGGCGCTGGGCGCAATCCTGTCGAAGACCTCGGGGCGCCGCGCCTCGCGCCGCATCCGGCTGTAGTCTGTAGATGCCCGCTCCCCTGCCCGTCTCGGACAGGGTCCGCTGCGGGATGGTCGTGGCAGGGGCGGCGCGAGAGCCGGCCCGGACCCTGGCCCGGCGCTGCGAGGAGCTGGGCTTCGACTCGCTCTGGGCCGGCGATCACATCGCGTTCCACGTGCCGATCCTGGAGTCGCTCTCGCTGCTCTCTTTCCTGGCCGGCGCCACCGAACGCGTGTCGCTCGGAACCAGCGTCTACCTGCTTCCCCTGCGCCGGCCGGCGGTGGCCGCCAAGAGCGTCGCCACCCTGGACGTGCTCTCGGGCGGACGCGTCCTCTTTGGAGTCGGCGTGGGCGGCGAGTTCCCGCCGGAGTTCGAGGCCTGCGGCGTGCCCCGGGCCGAGCGCGGCTCGCGCACCGACGAGGGGATCGAGATCCTGCGCCGGCTCTGGAGCGAAGACACGGTGGAGCACCGCGGTCGCCACTTCTCGTTCGGCCCGGTGTCCATGAACCCCAAGCCGGTGCAGGCCGGCGGCCCGCCGGTCTGGATCGGAGGGCGCCGCCCGCCGGCGTTCCGGCGCGCCGGGCGGCTCGGCGACGGCTACATCTCCCACATGTGCGCGACGGACACGTACCGCGCGAACCTGGAGACGATTGCCGGACACGCCGAAGCGGCTGGACGTACGCTCCAGCGCTTCGACACCGCAGCCTTCCTTTTCACCGCCGTCGACGACGTCTACGAAAAGGCGCTCGAGCGAGCGGCGGCCGTCCTGGCGGGGGTCTACGCACGGCCCGTGGAGCAGTTCCGCGAGGCGGCTCCGCGCTACGTGCTGCTGGGGCGCCCCGAGGACTGCCTGGAGCAGATGCGCGGCTTCCACGCAGCCGGCGTGCGCCACTTCGTGCTCTCGCCGCTATCGGATCCCCAGGCGTTCGCCGAACGCGTCGGCGCGGAGATCCTCCCGCAGCTCCCCAGCCTGGCCGGCTAGCCCCCACCTGCACGGAGGGACGTTCCTGCGTAACTGCATTCGGTGCCAGTCCTGCCCTCAGGAGTGGCACTCGCTGCAGTTACGCAGGAACGTCCCTCCGTGCAGGAGTGGTACTCGGTGCAGTTATGCAGGAACGTCCCTGAGTGCAGGGGCTCGGTTTCAGGTCTGGCCGCTGCCTTCGATGAACTCGGTGAGCTTGGCCGCGTTCTCGACGGCGGTGATCAGCAGCACGCGGTCGCCGACCTCGACCCGGTCGTCGCCGCGCGGGACCAGGATCTGGGCGCCGCGGCGCACGGCCACCACCAGGACACCCCGGGGCAGGCCCACCTCGGCCAAGGGGGCGGCGACCAGACGGCTGCCCTCCACGGCCTCGGCCTCCAACAGCTCCACGCGGTCCTCCAGGAGCGGCGCCACCGAGTGCACCGAGCCGCCGTGGATGTGGCGCAGGATCAGGCCGATGGCCAGCAGGCGCGGGCTGATGACCGCGTCGATTCCCACCTCGCCGATCAGGTCGGCCAACGCCGGGTGGTCCACCAGGGCGAAGGCACGGCCCGCGCCCAGCCGCTTCGCCAGCAGGCCGGCCACCAGGTTCGTCTCGTGGTTCGGCGTCAGCGACACGAACGTCGCGACGCGCTCGATCTCTTCTTCTTCGAGCAGCGCTCCGTCGGTGACGGCGCCGTGCACCACCACCGGGTGCTCGAGCTGGTCGGCGGCGCGGCGCGCAACGTCGAAATCGGCCTCGATGACGATGACCTTGGCGTCGCGGTTCTCCAAGCGCCGAGCCAGGGCCAGGCCGATGCGATCGGCGCCCGCCACCATGATGTGGCGACGCTCCTCCCGCAACGTCCCCACCAGCGCGAGCACGCCCTCCAGGTCCTCGCGTGCGATCGCAAAGTAGACCAGGTCGCCGGCACGAATCTCGTCGGCGCCGGAGGGAATGATCCAATCGCTACCGCGGTGGATTGCGGCGACGAGCGTGGGCGTTCCGGCGAACAGCAGCTGCACGTGGCTCACCAGCAGACCGGCGAAGTCCGAGCCCTCGCCGATACGGAAGCCCGCCACCAGCAGCCGGCCGTCCAGGAACGAGGCCACGTCCAGGGCGCCCGGCACCTCGAGCAGCTCCACGATGCGATCCACGGCCGCTTCGATGGGGTTCACGAAGGCGTAGTCCACGGCGTGGTCCTTGCTGACCTCGGCGAAGCCCTCCACGTGATCCTGCTCGCGCAGGCGCACCACGATGCGCGGAACCTCGAAGATCGAGCCGGCCACGAGCCCCACGACGATGTTGGCCTCGTCGGAGTCGGTGGTCGCGACCAGCAGCGCGGCCTTCTCGATCCCGGCCTTGCGCAGGGTGGCGGCCGTGGTGCCGTTGCCCCCGACGATCTGGGCGTCCAGGGTCTCGGAGAGATCGCGCACCAGGTGCGCATCCCTCTCGACCAGCGTGACGTCGTGGCCGTCCTGGGACAGCTTCTGGGCCAGGGTCGAGCCCACCAAGCCGCCGCCCACGATCACGATGTTCATCGTGCCCCCCGCGGGCGCCCCACCGGGCGCGCAGCGGAGGGTAGATCATCCCCCGCCCGGCGCACGGCTCCGGCCCGGAGGGACCGCGGAGCTAGAGGTTGGGCGGAATCAGGAAGACGGCCAGCGCGCTCACGGCGAAGCAGGCCAGAGCGATCAGGAATGTGTACCCCACCACGTCTCCAAAGCGCAGCCGCGTCACCGCCAGGATGGGAATCGCGAAGAAGGGCTGCACCAGATTGGTGGTCGAGTCGCCGTAGGCATACGCCAACAGCACCGTGCGCACCGAAACGCCCAGCTGCTCGCCCGCCGGGATCAGGAAGGGCGCCTCGATCATCCACTTGGATCCGGCGGAGGGCACGAACAGGTTCATGAACCCCGAATACAGATACACCACGAACGGGTAGGTCCCGGTGCTGGCGAAGCGTGCGAACAGATCACCCAGCCAGGTTCCCAGATCGGTGTGGATGATCAGGCCGAAGATGCCCGCATAGAACGGGAACTGCACGATGATGCCCCACGCCGCCGCGACGCCCTGGCGACATGCGGCCAGGAACGGCAGCGGCCGGCCGTGGAGCAGCAGCGCGGCGGTGAGGAAGGCCACGTTGTAGGCGTTGATGGTCCAGCTCGCGCCAAACCCCTTGGTGAGGATGGAGTGGCCCAGCGGGTACGCCAGCAGCGCCGCCGCCAGCAGGACCCAGCCGCGGAACCGGTCCAGCCGACCGGCCGGCGTGTCGGGCGGCTCGGGATCCTCGGGCGCTGAGGGCAGGATGAGGTCCACCTGCTCGGGCGACAGCGTGACCGCACCCCGGCGCGGATGGAGCGCCACGGCCGTGGCCAGGCCCACCGCCCCGATCACCAGCAGGTAGACCAGGTTGAAGGGAGCGAAGAGCGTCTCCGTAACCGGGTAGAGGCGATCCACGACGGGCGGGCCCGAGGCGGGCTCGAGCAGCGGGTTGCCCGGCGTCGCCAGGATCAGCGGCGCCGAGCCCGACAGGCCCCCATGCCAGACGGTGCCCAGGCCGATGTAGGCGCCGGCCACCAGCACGCGCACGTCCACCTTGGGGTTGCGGCGCAGCACGAACGGGACGAAGAGCGCGCACGCCACCAAATTGAACGCCCAGTTGAGCCAGGCGGTGGCCAGCGAGAAGAGGCCCACCAGCAGCACCGCCTGCGCAGGACGTTCCGGATTGGGCAGGCCCGCCAGCCGGTCGAGCACGCGGAAGACCGGCCGCGAGGACACGCATGCGTGGGCGGCGACCATGGCGATGGTGAACTGCATCGCCAGCGTGAGCAGGTTCCAGACCCCGGCGCCCCACGCCAGCACCGAGTCCTCCACCCCCGCCCCCGCGCCGAAGACCGCCAGCGCCAAGGCCAGCGTGGTCAGGATCATGCAGATCACCCAAGAGTCGGGGACCCAACGTTCGGTAATGCGAGACAGCGCAGCGCCGGCTTCGCGCAGGGCGTCGAGAGCAGCCATGTCGGGCGCCTACCCTATCAGAATCGCCCAGCCTGCCGGAGCCTCCGCTCCGCTGGACAAGGCCCTGGCCGACCGGCACACTCGCCGGGTCCGTTGGGGTCGGGCCGTCGAGGGGCTCGACCCTTTCTTTTTTTGCGCTCGGCGGCAAGAGGAGGCCGATGGCCGGCACCGATCGGGACACGATCACCGAGCTCCAAAGCCTGGGCTCCGGCGGTCACGACGACCGGCTCCGTTTCCGTCTGGTCCTTCGCATCCTGCTGCGCTGTCTGCCGCTGATTCGCGGCGTGCGAAGGCACCTGCTCACCCTGGCCGGAACGGCCGCGGTGCTGCTGCTGCTGGTCCTGCCCCTGGCGATGATGGGCTACGGCGTGCTCTGGAATGGGGTCCTGGCGGGCGAACCGCTGCCCGAGATCCAGGCGCGCGTTCTGGGCCTCGACCCGCAGATCGTGTCCCACGTGGACGCGCTTTCCCAGGACCTGCGCATGCAGGCCTTCGACCGCTTTGCGGTCATCTTCCTGGGAATCCTGCTGTTGGTGATCCTGCCCGCCGTGGGCGGGCTGACCTACTACTACATCTGGATCTGCCAGCAGATCAACCAGGCGCTCCGGCTCCAGCTCCACGAGCGCCTGCAGACGCTGTCGCTTCGCTTCCACGCCGAGCATCGCGTGGGCGACGCCATCTATCGGCTCTTCCAGGACAGCGCCATGGTCTCGGACCTGATCGAGGCACTCTTCCTGACGCCCTTCCTCCAGCTGGGGCGCCACCTGATCGCCGTGACGATCGTGTTCCTCATCGACCCCTTCATCGGCGCGATCTTCCTGCTGTGCTGGCCGCCGATGCTGGCGGTGGGCT
This sequence comes from uncultured delta proteobacterium, assembly GCA_947260035.1. Classification (GTDB taxonomy): domain Bacteria; phylum Myxococcota_A; class UBA9160; order UBA9160; family JAFDET01; genus JAFDET01. Next base: position 15,166 of record CAMYOO010000004.1, on the reverse strand, counting down.
GGTGGGTGTCGAAGCGCCTGCGCGTGGGCTTCCGGGCTGCACGCGAGGCCAACGCCGCCCTGACATCGCGCATCCAGGAAATCCTGGCGGGCATCAAGGTGGTCAAGGCGTACGGCATCGAGGCCACGGAGCAGGCCAGCTTCGAGCAGCACTCCCGCGACGCCTTCGGCGCGGCCTTCGAGGTCCGCTACCTGGTGAGCCTGTTCAGCGTGATTGCCTTCGTGGTGATCTGCGCCGCCATGCTCGCCGCCACGGGCTTCGCCCTGGAGTACACGCGCACCGGTGCTGCGGTGTTCGCCGCCGCCCTGCTGGGGCTGTTCGGAATCGAGCGCTGGACCCTGGGCCAGTTCAACTTCTTCAAGAGCGAGATGGGCTCGGGCGCCACGGCCTTCCGGGTGACCCTGCGCATGTGGGCCCGGGTGCAGGACATGGCGATCGGGATCGATCGCGTCTTCCAGCTGTTGGACCTGGAGCCCGAGGTCCAGGACGCCCCCGACGCCGTCGACTTCCCGGCCCTGGGCGATGGCGTGACGTTCCGCGACGTGAGCTTCGCCTACCAGCCGGACCGGCCGGTGCTCCAGGGTGTCGGCTTCGAGGCGCGCCCGGGCAGCGTCACCGCGGTGGTCGGCCCCACGGGCTCGGGCAAGAGCACCCTGATGGCGCTGCTGCTGCGGCTCTTCGATCCCGACGGAGGCCAGGTGGAGATCGGCGGGCTCGACCTGCGCCGGATCCGGCTGGCCGACTTGCGGAAGAACGTCTCCATCGCTCTCCAGGAAAACGTGCTCTTCGGCGCCAGCGTGCGCGAGAACATCCGCTACGCCGTGCCCGACGCCGACGACGCGGCCGTGCGCGAGGCGGCGCGGGTGGCCTGCGCCGACGAGTTCATCGACCGTCTCCCCCAAGGCTACGAGACGCTCCTGGGTGAACGCGGCACCAAGCTCTCGACCGGTCAGCGCCAGCGCCTCTCCATCGCCCGCGCCGTGCTGAAGAACGCGCCGATCCTGGTACTGGACGAGCCGACCGCGGCTCTCGATGCGGAGACCGAGCAGCGGGTCATGCTCAACCTGCACGAGTGGGGCCGCGGGCGGGTCATCTTCCTCATCACCCACCGGCTGTCCACGATCCGACAGGCCGAGGAGATCCTGGTGCTCCAGGACGGATGCCTGGTCGAACGCGGCAGCCACGCGGAGCTCCTGGCCCGGGACGGCGGTGTCTACCGGCGCCTGGTCCTGCACGAGTCGCCCGAACCCCAGCGAGCGCTGGCGCCGTGAGGGAGACCTTCGAGCAGCGGCAGGAGCTGACCCACCGCGACACGCTGCGCATCTTCCGGCGCGCGATCGGATACGTGGCGCCCTTCCGGGGCCGCTTCGCCGTCAAGGCGGTGCTGACGATCCTCTCGCTCTTCCCGCCCCTGCTGCTGCCTTGGCCGATCAAGATGCAGATCGACCACGTGATCGAGGGGCGACCGGTCGATCCCGCCGGCTACCCCGCTTTCTTCCGGCCGCTGGCCGAGGCCCTGGTCGGCGCCTCGGCCACCGAGATCATCGTCGTCACCCTGCTGTTCCAGCTTCTGCTCGTGGTGGCGTTCGGCATGCTGGGCTCGACGGGTACCGAGCGCGACCAGGCCGACGCCAGGCTGTCGTCCGGCCGCGACACGGCCACCACCACCGAGAACGACGCCAACTACGGACACAGCCGCGCCAGCGGAATCCTCGGACTGTTCGAGTTCCGCTGGACCCTGCGCCTGACCCAGGACCTGAACCACCACTACCGCTCGCGCCTGTTCGAACGCATCCACTCGCTGCCCATCACCGCCTTCGACGACGAGCGCATCGGCGATGCGATCTACCGCGTGATGTACGACACGCCGGCGATCACCCAGGTGGTCTACCGACTGCTGCTGATCCCCCTCTACTCGCCGCTGGGCATCGCGCTGGTGGCCTGGACGCTGCACACCACCTATCAGAGCACCGCCGTCGGCTGGGTGGCCCTGGCGTTCCTTCCGTTGGCGCTGCTCGCGACCCTCCCCTTCGCCGCGCGCATCCGCCGTCAGGGCGAAGAGAGCCGGATGGCGGGCGCCACCACCGCATCCACCATCGAGGAGTCGGTCAGCAACGTGCTGGCGGTGCAGAGCCTGGGCGCCGGAGAGCGCGAGCGCGAACGCTTCGACCGCCACAGCGGAGGCTCCTTCAACGAGTTCCGCCGCTACATCAAGATCTGGATCTTCGCGACGACCGCCGTGATCGCCGTGGGGATTCCGCTCATCGTGGGGATCGCGCGCTACGGCGTGAGTCAGGTGGTGCAGGGCGTCTTCACACCCGGCGACTTCGCCCTGCTGGTGGCGTACTTCATCCAGGTCGCGACCTACGCAGCCATTCTGGGAACGCTCTGGATCCGCCTGCAGGGAAACGCGGCCGGCCTGCACCGGGTCTTCCTGCTGATGGACCTGCCCGGCGAGCGAGACGAGCCCGACGCCACGCCGCTGCCCCGGCTCCAGCGCGAGCTGCGCATCGAAGGCGTGGATTTCAGCTACGAAGACGGGACGCCCGCGCTGCAGAGCGTGGACGTCGCTGCCCGCATCGGCGAGGTGGTGGCCCTGGCCGGCTCCGCCGGGGCCGGGAAGACCAGCCTCGCCTACCTGATCCCGCGCTTCCTGCGGCCCGCTGCCGGGCGCGTGCTCTTCGACGGAGCGGACATCGCCGACGCCGCGATCGACTCCGTGCGCAGCCAGGTGGCATTCGTATTCCAGGAAACGCAGCTCTTCGACGCCAGCGTCGAGCAGAACATCCGCGTCGGGAAGCCCGATGCCAGCGACACCGAAGTCCGTCACGCAGCGAGGACGGCCGGCGCCGACGACTTCATCCGCGCCCTGCCCCAGGGCTACCGCACGCAGCTGGGCCGGGCGGGCGGCAAGCTCTCGGTGGGACAGAAGCAGCGTCTGGCCATCGCACGCGCGCTGGTGCGGGAGGCCCCCATCCTGATCCTGGACGAGCCCACCTCGGCCCTGGATCCGGAGACCGAGCGCCGCCTGGTGGAGTCCCTGCGCGAGGCCGCACACACGCGGCTGGTGGTGGTGATCGCGCACCGGCTCTCTACGATCCGGGGGGCGGACGAGATCCTGTTCCTCGAACACGGCCGCATCGTCGAACGCGGCCGCCACACCGAGCTCATGGAACGATCCGATGGCGCGTACCGCCGCTTCGTCGAGCTGCAGACGCGCGGCGCCGCCTAGCCTGTGCGCCCTGGGGCGCACCGGCTGGCTGCTGGGCCTGGCACTGCTCGCCGCGGCGACGGCCGGCGCAGAACCGTCCGCCCTTCTCGTCGGCGCCGCCGCCGTTGAGATCGCGCCCCCCGCCGAAGTGTCCCTGGCGGGCTACGGCGCACGGGGTCCGGGCAACCGCGCCCAGGGCGTGCTCGAGCCCGTGTCCGCCCGCGCACTGGTGCTCGCCGATCCCGACGGCACGCGCGTGGGCCTGGTCGTCGTCGACGCGCTGATCGTGACCCCCGACTTGAGGCGCGCGGTGACCGGGGGCGCAGCGGAACTGGGACTCGACGCCCTGGTGGTGGCGGCCACCCACACCCACTCGGGCCCCGGCGCCTACAAGGACGACCGGGTGGCCGAGCTGGCCATTCTGGGTTGGTACCGGCCCGAAAGCCGCGAGGCCCTGATCGACGCGGCGCTGAGCGCGCTGCAACGAGCCGCTGAGCAGCTGCGGCCGGCAGGCCTCGCCGCCGGCCAGGCAGAGGCCCGGGACCTGGCGCGAAACCGGCGTCACGAGGGCGGCCCCCAGGACCCGCTGGTGCCGGTGCTGCGCGTGGACGGAGCCGACGGCGCCCCCATCGCCACGCTCTTCGCACTGGCCGCCCACCCCACCGTCCTGTCCCCCGCCAACCTGCGCCTCTCCCCCGACTACCCCGGTGCGGCGCGCCGGCGCGTGGAGGCGCGCCGCGGCGGCGTGGCGCTCTTCCTGGCCGGTCCCCTGGGCGACCAGAAGCCCCACTTCCCCGGCGAGCCGAGGTGGCCCGAGGACGTCACCCGCCAGGTCGAGACGGCTCGGCTCCTGGGCGAGGCCCTGGGCGACCGCGTGTTGCGCGCCGCCCGCGCCGCACAGCCCGACCCTGCCGCCCGGGTGACTGCCATCCACCACAACTTGGAGCTTCCGCCCGTGGACGTGCGCGCCTCCTGCGTCGGCTACGTGGGCGCACCCCTGCTTCACGTCGTCGCGCGGCGTTTCCTGCCGGAGTCGACCCCCCTGGTGGCTTTGCGTCTGGGCGAGCTGCGGCTGCTGGCCTCGCCCTTCGAGCTGGGCGTCGAGGTGGCGGCGGCGATCCGAGCCGGTAGCTTCCGCCCCGGGCCGCTGCTCATCGCGGCGCATGCCAACGACTGGCTGGGGTATCTGCTGATGCCCGAGGATTGGGACCGTGGCGGGTACGAGCCGTGCCTGGCCTACCATGGCCGGAACTTGGCGCCGAGCTTCATCGACGCGGCAGCCGAGCTACTCGCCGAGCTTCCGTGATCTCCACGCGCACACATCTCACTCGCCCGCTCCTCGCCACACTGCTGGTGGCGCTTGCCGCCGGCGGCTCGGCCGCCGACGAGGCCTCCTTCGAGAACGCCCCGGCCGGCAGCTCCGTCAAGGAGTTGGACAGCTCCCTGGACCGCTCCGAACGGGAAGAAGACCGCAGAGCGATCCTCTTTCCGTTCCTGAAGCGCGCGCTCCAGCCCCTGCCCTCTTTCATTGCGGACACCGAGGTCACGCTCAACTTCCGCACCTACGGACTGCCCCTGAAGACCTCGACCGGCGAGCGGGCCTATGCCTGGACCGCCGGCGGCAAGCTGGGCTTCCGCTCCGGCTGGCTGGCCGACACCCTGCAGGTCGGCTTCGGACTCTACGGCTCCTACGGAATCGTGCAGGACGATCCGGACGTCCTGACCGGCCTGCTGCGCGAGGGTGGCGTCGGCTACACGGTTCCCGGCGAGGCCTTCGTCAAGCTTCGCTGGCGCGACTACGAGGGAACCTTCTACCGCCACGAGCTGGATCTCCCCTACGTCAACAAGCAAGACAGCCGCATGACCCCCAACAGCTTCCAGGGCGCCATCCTGCGCGGCAAGCACGTGGAGGTTCCAGGCGCGGACCTGGTGGACTGGGTGGCGGGCTGGATCACGGACATCCGGCCTCGTGCGGCGGATGATTTCATCTCCATGGGCGAGCGGGCCGGCGCTGAGGGGAGCAACGCCGGTATGGCCGTATTGGGGGCCCATGTCGAGCCCTACGAGGGAACCACACTGGGGTTCTACAACTACTGGGTGCCCGACGTGCTCAGCATCCACTACCTGGCAACCGACGTACGGCGCGACCTGGGCGGCGGCTGGGGCTTTCGCACCCAGTGGCAGTTCACCCTCCAGACCGACGGCGGCGGCACGGACCTGCTCGGCAAGAGCTTCAAGACCTGGGTCTTCGGCGGGCGCGCGGCGTTCAGCAAGTCGGGCGTCACCGCGTGGCTGGGTTTCTCCATCACCGACGACGAGGAGGACATCCGCAGCCCCTACGGAACCTACGCGGGCTTCATGTCGATGATGCAGAGCGACTTCAACAGCGCCGGTGAGAAGGCGGCGCTATTCGGCGTCTCCTACGACTTCAGCCACTGGGAGATCCAGGGGCTCAGTGCGTTCATGCAGGTCGGCGTCGGGCGCGGCGCGAAGATTCCCGAGCTGGGCCTGGTGGGCCTCGACGAGACGTCTCTCGACTTCACCATCGACTACCGGTTCCAGTCGAAGCGCTTGAAGGGCCTCTGGTTCCGCGCGCGCGGCTCGTTCTCCGCCATCGAGGCCCCGGGACGGGACAACGCGCGCCAGGCCCGCTTCATCATCAATTACGATCTGCCACTGCTGTGACCCGATCCCTGCTGTTCTTCCTGACCTGCCTGCTGGCCGCGTGCGGCGATGCCGGCGAGCCGCCGCCGGAGCCCGTGTCTGCACCCGCCGCCGCAGCGGCTCCCGCCGCGGAGCCCGCTTTCGTCGGCGGCGCCGTCTGCGCCGAGTGCCACACCGCCGAAGCCGAGCGCTGGCGCGGCTCGCACCACGATCTGGCCATGCAGGAGGCGGACGCGGCGCTGGCCCCGTTCGAGGGCGAGCATTTCGACGGGCGCGGGCCCGCCGCAGCCTTCACGCGCCGAGACGGCCGGCGGTGGGTCGAGGCGCCGGGGCCCGACGGCGAGCCCGGCGAGTTCCCCGTGAACTGGGTCTTCGGCGTCGATCCGCTGCAGCAGGTCCTGCTCGGGCTCGATGGGGGCCGCTACCAGGCCTTCACCGTGGCCTGGGACGCACGCAGCGAAGAGGCCGGCGGCCAGCGTTGGTACTCCCTCTACCCGGACGAGACCATCCCGCCCGGCGACGCGCTGCACTGGACCGCGCGCGCGCACAACTGGAACGCCTCGTGCGGCGTGTGCCACTCGACGAACTACCAGCGCCGCTGGCTCGACGACGAACAACGCTACGACACCACCTTCTCCGAGATCGACGTGTCCTGCGAGGCCTGCCACGGGCCCGGCTCCGAGCACGTGCGCCTGGCGCGCGACGGCGCCGCCGCGCCCGGCGGCCTGGTGAACGACCTGCGCAACCGCGGCCGTTGGACCCGCGCCGCGGACGCCCCCATCGCCAGCCGCGAGAATCGGCCGCCCCGCGTGCGCAGCCAGGTAGAGGCGTGTGCGCCCTGCCACTCGCGCCGCGCGCCCTTGGCTCCGGGCTCGCGTCACGGGGCGCGCTTCCTGGATGCCTACCGCCCCGCCCTGCTGGACGAGCCGCTCTACTTCGCGGACGGGCAGATCCTCGACGAGGTGTACGTATGGGGATCCTTCGTGCAGAGCGCGATGTACGCGGCGGGCGTCACCTGCAGCGACTGCCACGACCCTCACGCCCTGCGCATCGAGGACGCCGACGCCAGCTGCGCCCGCTGCCACAGCCCCGCGGTGTTCGCAGCCCCCGCGCACCACCACCACCCACCCGACAGCGACGCCGCACGCTGCGTGAGCTGCCACATGCCGGAGCGCGTCTACATGGGCGTGGACGCGCGACACGACCACTCGCTGCGGGTGCCCCGCCCGGACGTCTCGGCCCAGATCGGCTCGCCGGATCCCTGCACGACGTGCCACGCCGACCGCGACCCCGGGTGGGCGGCGCGCGCCATCGCAGACTGGGGCGGGACGCGCGCGACGCGTCCCCACTTCGGCCCGATCCTCCAGGCCGGACGCGAGGGGCGACCCGGCGGTGCCTCGGCGTTGCTGGACCTGGCCGCCGATTCCCGACAGCCCGGCATCGTCCGCGCCAGCGCGCTGCGTCTGCTCGGCGGCCTGGGAGGGCCGGCGCTGGTGCGCGGGGTCGCCGCCGGAGCGCGCGACCCCGAGCCGCTGCTGAGGCTGGCCGCGGCAGGCGCCTCGGCAGACCTCCCCCCGGCTGAGCGGATCGCGGCCGCACGCCCGCTGCTGGACGACCCCCGCGCGGCGGTGCGCATGGAGGCGGCTCGCAATCTGGTCGGCGTCCCGCCTCAGAGCTGGAAAACCGGCGACCGCACGGCCCTGACTGCGCCTCTGGCCGAATGGCGAGACGCCCAGCGCCGCCTGTCCGACGATCCCGTGGCCCGGGTGAACCTGGCCTCGCTGTATGCCGAGCTGGGAGAGCCCGAAGCGGCCCGCCGCGACCTGGAGGCCGCCCTGCGCCTGAACCCGTCCCTGGAGCCGGCTTGGGTCAACCTGGCCGACCTGGAGCGGGCCCTGGGCCGGGATGCCGAGGCCGAGCAGGTGCTGCGCCGGGGCCTGGTCCAGCTTCCCGAGGGGGCCGCCCTCCACTACTCCCTGGGCCTCGCACTGGTTCGACTGGGGCGCCTGGACGACGCGCTGCCGCACCTGGCACGTGCGGTGGAGCTTGCGCCGAGCGTCGCGCGCTACGCCTACGTCCTGGGCGTAGCCCTGAACGAAGCCGGACGGCCGGCGGAGGGCCTGGAGGTGCTCGAGGCCGCATCCCAGCGCCGCCCCGGGGATCGCGACCTGCTGCAGGCCCTGGTGGCGTTCCACGGGCAGGCAGGCCATGCGGAGCGGGCGGCGGAACACGCCCGGCGCCTGGAAGCCCTGGACGCGCCGCACCGGCCGTAACGCGAACATCACTTTCCGACTCGCCCCGCCAGGGTGTAGGGTGAGCGCATGCCGATCTCGGCTCCTCACATAGCGCTGGCCCGGCTCATATGGGATGCGACGGCTCGCGGCGACGTGGACGCCCTGCTCCAGGCCTTCGCTCCCGACGTGGTGATGCGGGTGCGGGGCCGGAACCCCATGTCCGGCGAGTACAAGGGCAGCACCGCCCTGCTCGAGCAGCTCGCTCGCTCCGCCGAGCTGGTGGACGACCTTCGCTTGGAGCTGCTGGAGATCTACAGCAGCGAGGACGGCGCGCTGATCCACTATCGGCTAGAGGCCACACGCGGCGCACTCCACCTGGACGCCGAGTTTCACCTCTCGTTCCGTGTCGCCGGCGGCCGCATCTACGAGGTCGAGATCGTGGCCGCCGACCAGGAGCGCACCGACGCCTTCTGGCACGCCGTCCTGGCAAGCTAGTCCGCCTCCAGCAGCCACTCTTCCACGGCCTGGGACAAGATCATCAGCGGCATGCCGCCGCCGCCCAAAACCGCCTCGTGGAACGCGGGCAGCTCGAAGCCGTCGCCCAGTGCGCCCCTGGCGCGCCCGCGCAGGCGCAAGATCTCGAGCTGCCCGGTCTTGTAGGCGCAAGCCTGTCCCGGGATCACGATGTAGCGCTCGATCTCCGCCACCACGTCGCTCTCGGGCATTCCGGTGTTCCGCAGCATGTAGTCGATGGCGCGCTCCCGGGTCCAGCGGCGCGCGTGGATGCCGGTGTCCACCACCAGGCGCACGGCCCGAAAGAGCTCAGCCACCAGCTGGCCGACGCGGTCCAGAGGCGTCGGGTGGAAGCCTTCTTCGGCGGCCAACCGTTCGGCGTAGAGCGCCCAGCCTTCGGAGAAGGCACCAAAGGGCAGCAGCCGTCGGATCATCGGCAGCTTCGGATTCTCGTGAGCCAGTGCGATCTGAAGGTGGTGCCCGGGCACCGCCTCGTGATAGGCGAGTGTGCGCATGCCGAAGCGCACCGTCTCGTCCACGTTGCGCAGGTTCGCGTAGAAGACCCCCGGGCGTGAGCCATCCAGGGGCGCCGGGCGGTAGTAGGCCCCCGGTGCACCGTCCTCCTTGAAGGCCGGCACGCGCTGTACCTCGACGGCGGCGCGCGGCAGGTGCTTGAAGTAGCGGGGCAGACGCCCCTGGGTTTCGTCGATGATCGCCTGGTAGTCGGCCAGGATGGCCGCGCGCCCCGCGTCGTCGTCGGGGTAGAGGAAGCGCGGGTCGGCGTGCAGGTGCCGAAGCGTCTCGGCCAGGTCGCCGGCGCCGATGCCCTCCCCTTCCAGGATCGCGCGGATCTCGGCCTGGATGCGCGCGGTCTCTGCCAGGCCCAGCGCATGGATCTCATCGGGCCCCATGTCCGTGGTCGTATGCAGGCGCAAGAGCCACGCGTAGTACGCGCGGCCGTCGGGGAGCTTCCAGACCCCATCCTCGTCGGTGGCCACCGCGTCCAGCTCGGCCAGCAGGGCCAGCAGGCGTCGGTAGGCCGGGTAGACCCCCGCCTCCAACGCGACCTCGGCCTGCGCCCGCAACGCTGCCCTGTCCTGGGCGGAGACGTCTTCCATGCCCGCCAGCGTCTGGTCCAGGTGACGCACCAGCTCGTGCTCGCCCGGGGCCGGAGCCACGAAGCCCTCGACCTCCTCGCGCACGCGGGCCAGTACGAAGCGCGGCGGCACCACGCCGGCGTCCCGGCGCAGGCGCACGCCGTCGAGAACCTGATCCAGGGCCCGCTCCACCTGGCGTAGCCGCGCCACGTAGTTGCGCGCATCCCGCTCGTCGTTGACCTGGTGCACGTTGAGCAGGAAGTCGGGCAAGCTGCTCTGCACGCCCTCGAGCTGGTTGATCGGATAGTCGTGCAGCAGGTACGGCTCGCCCTGGGCCAGGACCTCGAGGAACCAGGCGACCACGTCCTGGGAGCGGCGCTGTTCCCGCGAGAGCGCGTCGCGGTCGTAGCTGCGCAGGATTCCCAGCTCCTCGCGCAGCCAGGCGGCCCGCCGGCGCGTCTTCTCGACGGAGAAATCGTCCAGGTCGTCGGAGTGGTAGTCGAGCCCCCACGGCTCCAGGATGCGCAGCTGGGAGAGCAGCATCGGGCTCTCGAGCAGGAAGCGCGCCAGCACGCGATGGAACTGCAGCTCGATGCGCCAGGGGCGCCCGCGAACGCTCGACCAGCCGAAAGCGATTCCGACGACCAGCAGCGCGGCCAGGCACACGCCCGCGATCCTTCCGCGGCTCATGGGACTAGCGGCCCTTCCACACCGGGCGCCGTCGCTCGACGAAGGCGCGCTGGGCCTCGCGGGCGTCGTGGGTCCTGCGCAGCGGGCTTCCCAGCTCCTCCTGCCGGCGCCAGGCCTCGTCCAGGGGCAGGGAGAGCAGCTCGCGCACGCCCTGCCGGGTCTGGCTCACCGCCAGCGGTGCGTTGCCGGCGATGGCGTCGGCCAGCTCCAGGGCGCAGGGCAGAAGCTCGTCCCGCGGCACCACCCGGTTCACCAGTCCGATCTCCAAGGCGCGCGCCGCGTCGATGGGGCGCGCCGTGAGCAGAAGCTCGTGGGCGTGCACCCAGCCGATCTGTCTGGGAAGCAGCACGGTGGCGTTGCCGGTGGGATACAGACCGAGAGCCACTTCCTCGAGGGCGAAGCTGGCCTCGGGCACGGCCACCCGGAGCTCCGACTGCAGCATCAGGTCGAAGCCTCCGGCCCGGGCGTGTCCGTTGATGGCGCACACCAGCGGCGTGCGCAGGTCGTAGCCCGCCAGCAGCGCTCGGCTCACGCTGCGCAGTCCTCGGAAGTCTGCGTCGTCGATCCGCTCGCCCCGCGCCAGGCGCTGGGAAGCGGGGATCGTCGTGGTCATGTCCATGCCCGAGCAGAACACGCGGTCGCCGGCGCCGGTGAGGACGGCGCAACGAATCTCGGGTTCCTCGGCGATGGTCTTCCAGGCTCGCGCCAGCTCGATCAGGGTGGGCGGATCCAGGCTGTTGGCCTTGTCGGGGCGATCGATGGTGACCAGGGCGACGTGGGGATGGGCTTCGGGTCGTTCCAGCCTTGCCGGCATGGGCGAAGCCTAGGACCGCGGAACTTCGCGGGCCACCTCCTCCAGCTCGCGCCGCCCGCTCTCCGGCACGAACAGGAACGCGAAAGCCCCGAAGCTCAGGGTCAGCGAAATGACGCTCACCATGCTCGCCACCTCGCGGCCGGTGCCGGCCCCGGCGCTGATAAGCACCAGCCCCACGCTCCAGCCCAGGCTCTGGAGCAGGATCATGAAGCCCATGGCCGTGCTGCGATGGGAGGTGGGAAAGACCTCCGACGAGAGCGCCCGCATCACCACGTCCCCCGCGGTTCCGAAGAACGTGAGCGCGATCCACGCCAGCACCAGCGAATGGCTCTCGCCGTGATAGATTGCGTAGGCAGCCGCGGGGTAGAGGGCGTACGCGACGAATCCCACGCTGCGGCGACCGATGCGATCCGAGAGGCGGCCCGCCACCACGTTGCCCAGGATGCCCAGGAATCCTCCGCCGATCACCATGGCCGAGAACTGCCAGGGCTCCCAACCGTGCACGGTCTGCACGAACGGCGACAGGTACTGGAAGACCCCGATGGTTCCCACCGCCCCCAGGAACGCCGCCGTGCCCACCGCCGCCACCCGCGTCGGGTGGGTGCGCGCCAGGCTCACGATGGGAGCCAGCCAGCCCTCCGTCCCTGCTCCTTCCGCACTCTGTGCACGGAAACGCGCCGTCTCCGCCAGGCGGCGGCGGAACTGCGGCAGCAGCACCAGCGGCGTCACGCCGATGGCGTAGAGGGCGCGCCAGCCGAAGGGAAGCGAGTCCACAGCAGCGAACAGCCCGGTGCCGATCCCGTACCCGAAGGCGGAGATCGCAACCAACATGCCCAGGCCCCAACCCCGGTGCTGCGCCGGGAACTCCTCCACCAGGATCACCACGCCCAGCACCGATGCGGTGAACAGGAAGGCGCGGGCCGCAACCTGTGCCAGCACGTACTGCAGCGGTGTCATCACGAACGCCGTCGCCAGAGTGAGCACGCTCATGCCCACCAGCGCCAGCAGGAACATGATGTGCTTGATGGCCGAGTTGATGATCGACAGGTCGTACTGCTCGAAGAGCAGCCCCAGGGCGATCAGCCCCAGCAGGGACACGTGGGAGCGCTCCAGATCCTGGGGCACGCGCCCCAGAAAGGGAGGCATCCACCACGGGTTGCGAACCCGCGGGGTCACCTCAAGCAGCGTCGCGGCGGCGCGTGATGGGCAGGCACGCGGGTGCTCCGGCCAGCAGCTCGACCTTCTCTCCCTCGTGGTGGAACACGAGCGCGTCGCCTTCGAGCAGGCGGTAGATCGCCTGCTCCTGGCTCAGCTCCACCGCCAACAAGCAGCCGTGCAGGGTGAGCCGGAAGGACACGCTCTCGATGTCACCAGGCACTCGCGGCGCGAAGGTGAAGCTGCCGTCGTAATCGCGGAAGCCCGAGAGCCCGTGCACCACGGCCATCCAGGTTCCGCCCATGGAGGCGATGTGGCAGCCGTCGTTCACGTTGCCGCCGATATCGGCGTAGTCCATCAGGGCCGCGTAGCTGAGGTACTGGCGGGCCTTCGCGTCGAGCCCCACTTCTCGCGCCATGATGCTCTGAATACAGACCGAGAGCGACGAGTCGCCGGTGGTCAGCGGGTCGTAGTAGTCGAAGTTGCGGCGCTTCTCTTCCAGCGAGAACTCGTCGCCCAGCAGGAACATGGCCAGCACCACGTCGGCCTGCTTGATCACGCGATGCCGATAGATTACCAGCGGGTGGTAGTGGAGCAGGAGCGGATAGTTCTCGGGCGGCGTGTTCTCGAAGTCCCAGGGCTTGCGATACGGGAAGTGATCGTCCTGGATGTGGATCCCCGCAGCCTCGTCGTACGGCAAGAACATGCGGTCCGCCGCCTTGCGCCACTCGTCGATCTCGGACTCCACGAGCCCGGTCCGGTGGACCAACGACTCGTAGCGCTCGGGCTCGTCGCTCCGCATGCGCTCCACCACCTGCGCCGCGTACCACAGGTTCTCGCGGGCCATCAGATTGGTGAAGGTGTTGTTGTTCACGACGGTGTTGTACTCGTCCGGCCCGGTCACGCCGACGATGCAGAAGCGCCCGCCCCGCGGCTCGCTGAAGAAGCCCAGGTCGCGCCAGAGCCGGGCCGTCTCCACCAGGACCTCGGCGCCGGACTCGTAGAGGAAGGCCTCGTCGCCCGTGGCATCCACGTACTTGCGCAGGGCATACACGATGTCGGCGTTGATATGGTATTGCGCGGTGCCCGCGGCGTAGTACGCCGACGCCTCCTCGCCGTTGATCGTTCGCCAGGCGAAGAGCGCCCCTTTCTGGTTCAGCTCGCGGGCCCGCTCGCGGGCGTGATCCAGGAGACCGAAACGGTGCTGGAGCAGGTTCTTGGCGATCCGGGGCTCGGTGTAGGTCAGGAACGGCAGGACGTAGATCTCGGTATCCCAGAAGTAGTGGCCCTCGTAGCCCATGCCGGTGAGACCCTTGGCGGGCACACCGACGCCCTCGGCCCGGGCGGTGGCCTGGAGGATGTGGAACAGGTTGACGCGGAGGACCTGCTGCGACTGCTCCCAGGAGCCCAACGCCTCGTTGGAAATGTCCGCGTCGGGTTTACCGCGCACCTGGATGTCGCTTCGCTCCCAGAATGCCTGGGCGAAGCGCTGCTGGCCCTCGCACAGCGCCTCGAAGCCCCCGGCCACGGCCCGGTCGAGGGTCCGCTCCGTGCGCTCGCAGAGCTCGGAGGCGCGCGAGGTTCGTGAGCTGTGGTAGCTCATGAACTTGGTGACGCGGATCGGCTCCCCGGCCCGCGCATCGACGGAGACGATCACGCGGGAGTGGTCATCGCGCTCCCGCGTCTCGGTCCGCGCGGGCCGCTCGCTGCTGATCACGTGATCCACGGCGCAGCCCAGGGTCATGCCGCTGCGTTCGGTCTCGTAGCCCATCACCAGCCGCGCCTCGTTCGAGCGTTGGACCCGGCAGTGCATGACGCGCCCGTCGAAGGCGCGCGCCACCCGCGGGTCCGCGTTCTCGGGAAGCGAGTCCTGAGGCTCGTAGACCATCTCCGAGGAGATCACGACGGGCACATCGGCGTTGAGCACCGTGACCTCGTACTCCAGCGCGGCCAGATGCCGATGCTCCAGGGATACCAGCCGCCGGGACTTGATCGAAACCAGCTTGCCGGAGGCCAGCTGCCAGAGGATGTCCCGGGTGAGGATGCCGGTGCGCATGTCGAGCACGCGCTCGTATCCCTTCAGGCTGGCGTGCCGCAGCGAGAAGGGTTCGTCGTCCACGTACAGGCACATGCGCTTGGCGTCGGGCGCATTGACCAGGGTCTGACCCGTCTTGGCGAAGCCGTAGGCCTCTTCGGCGTGGGCGATGGGCCAGGTCTCGTGGAAGCCGTTGATCAGGGTCGCGTTCTGGAAGGCCGGCTCGCCCTCGTCGTGAGCACCGCGGATTCCCAGATAGCCGTTCGAGGTGGTAAAGAGCGTCTCGAACTGGGCCATGCGCCGCGGGTAGAACTCCCGCTCGACGAGTCTCCACTCGTCGGGGGGATAGACGTGACGCGGCGGAAGTTCGAGCTGGCGCTGGAGCATGGCCGGTCCTCAGAAGGGGATTTCTGCGAGATCGGTCACGACCACGTCGGCGCCCTCCTGGAGCAGGCGCTCGGGCTCATCGTGCCGCGCGATGCCGACCACCAATCCGAAGGCGCCCCTGCGACCGGCTTGCACCCCGGAGATGGCATCCTCCACCACCACGGCCCGTGCCGGCTCCACGCCCAACTCGCGCGCCGCCTCCAGGAACGTATCCGGGGCGGGCTTGCCCGGCAGGCCCCGCTCGGCCGCCACCGCCCCATCCACGCGCACGTCGAAGAGCTTCTCCAGGCCCGTCGCGCGCAGGATCGTGGCGCAGTTGGCGCTGGACGAGACCACCGCGGTCTTTACGCCGGCCGCGCGCAGGTC
>CAMYOO010000003.1:7830-46158 GCA_947260035.1 uncultured delta proteobacterium | reverse complement strand
CTAAGGATTGCCCGTAGTCCCTCGGCGCTGGACACAATCCCAGAGCCTGCGACCCGCAAGCCCGAGCCGCCGGAGTGCGCCTCTACCCCGTACTAGCGACGAGGGCGCGCAGAGAGCCAAAGGCGAACGAAGCGGCTCGGCCGCCCAAGGATAGCCGCGGGCAGACCCGGCTTCGCCGGGCCTGCCCGCGTAGGCTAGTCCGCCTGCCGCCTCAGGAAGGTCGGGATCTCCAACTCGTCCTCGAACGGGGAGACCCAGTCCTCGCCGCGATCAGCGCGGGGCGGCGCTGCGTTGGGACGCGTGGCGGCCGGCACCGCCGGAGGCGGCGGCAGGTCCGATCGCCGGGGCTCCGCGCTCGCCGCCGGGATGCCGCCGTCCAACGGCGCCACCTCGGGGCGCAGGGGCCGGATCGTGGTGGTGCTGAGGTCCTCGTGGGTGCGATCCCGGCCCACCCGGTCGTCGTCCAGGCCCGTGGCGATCACGGTCACCCGCAGCTCGCCCGGACTCATGGCCTCGTCGACCACGGCGCCGAAGATGATGTTCGCATCCTCGTGGGCCGCATCCTGCACCAGCGTCGACGCCTCGTTCACCTCGAACAGCGTCATGTCCTCCGCGCCGGTCACGTTGATCAGCACGCCGCGGGCGCCCTCGATGGACAGGTCCTCGAGCAGCGGGCTCGAGATCGCCATCCGTGCCGCTTCCACGGCCCGGGTGTCGCCCGACGCGGTGCCGGTGCCCATCAAGGCCATGCCCATCTCGTTCATGATGGTGCGGACGTCGGCGAAGTCCAGGTTGATGAGCCCGTGGGTGGTGATCAGATCCGAGATTCCGCGCACCGCGTTCAGCAGCACGTCGTCCGCCAGCCCGAAGGCGTCGCGCATGGCCAGGTTCTTCCCGGCCAGCGCCAGCAGGCGGTTGTTCGGAATCGTGATCAGCGTGTCCACCACCCGGTGGAGCTCCTCGATGCCCCGCTCCGCCTGCCGCGAACGGACCCTGCCTTCGAACCCGAAGGGCTTGGTCACCACGGCCACGGTCAGGGCACCTACCTCGCGCGCCACCTCTGCAACCACCGGCGCCGCACCGGTGCCCGTGCCGCCGCCCATGCCGGCGGTGACGAACACCATGTCGGAATCGACCAGCAGATCGCGCAGGCGATCGCGGTCCTCCGTGGCTGCGGCGCGGCCGCGCTCCGGGTCGGCCCCGCAGCCCAGCCCACGACTCACCTGGTTGCCGAGCTGCAGCTTCATGTCGGCCGCGTTGTGCTGGAGCGCCTGGGCGTCCGTATTGGCCGCAATGAAGTCCACTCCGGCCAGGCCCGAGCGGATCATGGTGTTGAGCGCGTTGCCGCCACCCCCTCCCACGCCGAGCACCTTGATGACCGCGCGGTTGCGGGTGGACGCTTCGAACTCCAGCAGATCCTGGTCGTCCTCGGGCCCGATCTCAAGCAGGTCCAGCGGCTCGCTGGACTCGACCTGGGAATCGGTGGACCGATCCACGAACCCGCCCCTGTTTCGGGTCTTCTTCGCCATCTCTCACCCCCCTGGCGGCGCCAATCTAACACGAAATCTCGTTGTTTTGTGCCGTTCTCCGGCACTTTTTTCCGATTGGGCGCCTGCTTGCGGCTGTCGCCGCGGCTATTCGAACTCCCCGTAAAACCACTCGCGCATGCGATTCTTGACGCGTCGGAAGATCGACCCGTCCCGAATCCGGAAGCGGTTCTGATCCCGACCCCGCGCCGCGCCGAACAGCACCAGCCCCACGCCGGTGGCGTACATGGGACTGCGCACCACGTCCTGGAGGCCCCCGATGTGGGTGGGCATGCCCGGCCGCACGGGCGCTTCGAAGATCTCCTCCGCCAGCTCGCCCGCGCCTTCCAGCGCGGAGCAGCCTCCCGTGAGCACCACACCGGAGGGAATCCGATCCTCCAGTCCGGCCTTGGCGATCTCGCCGCGGGCCAGGCACAGGATCTCCTCCATGCGCGGCTCGATGATCTCGCACAGGATCTTGCGCGAGACCTCCCGGGGCCGGCGCCCGCCCACGCTCGGCACGCTGATCACGTCGTCGCTGGACAGGTACCGCGCCGCCGCCACGCCGAACTTCTTCTTGATGCGCTCGGCCTCCTCGAAGGGTGTGCGCAGCCCCACGGCGATGTCGTTGGACACGTGGTAGCCGCCCAGCCCCAGCACCGAGGTGTGCTTGATCGATCCGTCGGCGAACACGGCGATGTCCGTGGTGCCGCCGCCGATGTCGATCAGACACACACCCAGCTCACGCTCGTCCCGGGCCAGCACCGCCTCCGACGACGCCAGCGGCTCCAGCACGATGTCGATCACGTTGAGCCCCGCCTTGTTGGCGCACTTCACGATGTTATGGGCGCTGGTGACCGCTGCCGTGACGATGTGGATCTTGGCCTCGAGACGCACGCCGCTCATGCCCAGCGGCTCGCGGATCCCGTCCTGGTCGTCGATGATGAACTCCTGAGGGATCACGTGGATCACCTCCCGGTCCATCGGGATCGCGACGGCCTTGGCGGCATCGATCACGCGCCTGACGTCGTTCTGGCTGACCTCCTGGTCCTTGACCGCGACCACACCGTGGGAGTTGAAGGCACGGATGTGCCCTCCGGCGATGCCTGCGTAGACCGAGGTGATCTCGCAGTCCGCCATCAGCTCGGCCTCCTCCACGGCATGCTTGATGGAGGTCACCGTCGCGTCGATGTCGACGACGACGCCCTTGCGCAAGCCACGCGACGGATGGGTTCCAATGCCCACTACGTCAACGCCGTCCTCACGGCGTTCAGCCACGATTGCGCAGATCTTGGTGGTCCCGATATCGAGACCGACGATCAGATCGTCCCTTCGTTTCATCTCTCTCACCCCCTGGTCCGGCGACGGATCATCCGGCCGCCGGTCTTTTGGACGACGGCTCGTATCCACGAGTCGCCGTCGCGTCGGGCGTTCCTTTCGGAAGCGTCCGTTGGTCCCGCGTCTCCGCGGGTTGGTCGCTGCGCAGGATCCCCCGTCCCGCGAAGCGCACATCGATCGAGGTTGCGCCGGCCACCCACTCGGGCCGGTGCGTCACCAGCTTCACCAGCCGCTCCAGGGCGGCGCCGCGCTCGGCCTTGCGGCCCAGCGCCACCTCTGCGGCAAGCCCGACCAGGCGCACGCTGGCATCCCATTCGCCTTCGCTGCCGCTGATCCGGACCTCGGCCACCGCAAAGCCCGCGGCCGTGACCACCTCGACGACGGTCACCGCCTCGGTCAGGCCCGGCTCGGCTTCGCCGGTCACTGCGTGACCCGGCGTGACCAGCAAGGGCAGGTCCAGATGCGGGCCGGGTCCCGCCGGCGCGAAGGGCACGCCGCCGGCGCAGACCAGGAACGACGCGCCCCCGGCGCCGGCCACCAGGCCTCGAGCCACCCGCTCGCGCACGCCCACGACCACCCGGCCCGGCGGGAGCCGCAGGGCGCGTGCGGCGTCGACCTGGGGCAAGTCGGCTACCCGCAGGGCCACCTCGGCCGGGTCCACGTCCAGGAGCGGGGTCCCGCGTTGCAGACCCGTCGCTGCGACCACCCGCTGGGCTGTCACGTGCTGGGCGCCCACGACGCTGACGGTCTGCACCCCAAAGGGCCCGCTGCGCACCAGCCGAGCGAGCTCGACGGCCAGCTTGGGGCCGAAGAGCGCCCCGGCGGCCAGCGCAACGCACCCCATTCCGATCAGGACGACGTGCCGCAAAGGCGACTCGTCGCGATCCGGGTCCCGGCGCAACGGTGAACGCGGAGCGCTCATGAGGTCCTCCCCACGATCTGCACCTCGGTCTCCAGCTCGATTCCGCTCGCTTCGGCGATGCGCCTGCGCGCCAACTCGATCAGCTCGATCACGTCGCGCGCCGTGGCGTCACCGCGATTGGCGATGAAGTTGGCGTGCACGCTGGAGATTTCGGCGCCGCCCACACGCTCGCCCTTGAGGCCTGCGGCTTCGATGAGGCGCCCGGCGAAGTCGCCGGGCGGGTTCTTGAACACCGAGCCGCACGAGGGAACGTCCAACGGCTGGGTCGCCGCGCGCCGGGCCAGCAATCGCTCGACCTCGGCGCGGACTTGCTCGGGCTCCGCCGGGGTCACCTCCAGCAGCGTCGAGATCAGAGCGGAGCCGGGTGCCAGACCGCGCAGCGCGCGGTAGCCGAAGCGCAGGGTGTCCTGAACCAAGTGGCGGCGGTGGCGTCCCGACGGGCTCATCACCTCGACCTCGCGCACCACGTCCACCATCTCGCGGGTGCCGATTCCGGCGTTCATGGCGAGCCAGCCGCCCACGGTTCCGGGAATCCCCGCTCCGAACTCGAGACCCGCCAGCCCTCGCTCGACGCAGAAGCGCGTGAGCTGGGCGTGGGACACCCCCACCTCCACGCGCAGCCGGCCGCCGGGCCGCTCCTCGATGCGGCGCAGGCGGCTCAGCTGGACGACGACCCCCTCCACGCCCTCGTCGCGGACCAGGGTATTGAAGCCCTTGCCGAGGAAGAGGTGGGGCACACTTTCCTCGGCCAGCAGCGCCAGCAGCGCGGCCAGCTCGTCGCGGTCGGCCGGCGTGGCGAGGGCATCGGCCGGCCCGCCGACGCCCAGCGAGATGTGCCGCGCCATGGGCGCCTCGAAGCGCACCCGATCGCCGAGCACGTCTTCGAGCCGTCGCTGCAGGGCCGGCGCGATCACCCGTTGTCCTCCTCGAGTGCCGCCAGCAGTCGGGGCGCCAGCCCGGAGACGCTGCCGGCGCCCAGGGTGAGGACCAGATCGCCGGGGCGCAGCTCGGCAGTCAGGTGCTCCAGCACCCTCTCCAGGTCGCGCACGAAGCGCGCGTCCCGGTGGCCGTGCGCGGCGATGGCCTGGGTCAGCCCCTCGGCGTCGATGCCCGGGATCTTCTCCTCACCCGCCGCGTAGATGTCGCTGACGATCAACAGGTCGGCATCGTTGAAGCTGGTGGAGAACTCGTCGAAGAGATCGCGCGTGCGCGAGTAGCGGTGCGGCTGGAAGACGACCACCAGGCGCTCGGGATCCAGGTCGCGGGCGGCGGCCAGGGTGGCGCGGATCTCCGCGGGATGGTGTCCGTAGTCATCCACCACGCGCACACCGCGGGCGCTGCCCCAGGTCTGGAAGCGGCGTTCGATGCCGCCGAACTCCGCCAGGGCCCCGGCGGCCGTCGAGAAGGGAACGTCCAGCTCGATGGCGACGGCCAGGGTGGCCAGGGCGTTGGCCGCGTTGTGGCGCCCGGGCAGCGGCAGCCGCACCTCCCCCAGACGGCGACCTTCGTGCTCCACGCCGAAGCGCACGCCGTCGCCGTCGGGCGTCGGGTCGATTCCCATCAGGTCCGCCTGCGGCGCGAAGCCGTAGGTGATGGTGCGGCGGGTCATGTGGGGCAGGATGGCCTGCACGCCTGGGTGGTCGAGGCACAGGATGCTGGCCCCCCAGAAAGGAACCCGGTTGCAGAAGGAGATGAAGGCGTCCTGCAGCGCGGGGAATGCGCCGTAGTGGTCCAGGTGCTCCGGGTCGATGTTGGTAACCACCGCGATCACCGGAGTCAGGCGCAGGAAGGATCCGTCGCTCTCGTCGGCCTCGGCCACCAGCACGTCGCCGCGTCCCACGCGCGCCCCGGTGGGGTCGCTGCCGGCACCCAGGACGCGTCCGCCGATCACGGCCGTCGGGTCCAATCCGGCCGCGCCCAGCACGTGGGCGATCAGGGACGTGGTCGTGGTCTTGCCGTGGCTCCCGGCGACGGCGATGCCGTCCTTGAGGCGCATCACCTCGGCCAGCATCTCGGCCCGCGGAATCACCGGGACCTTGCGCCGTTCGGCCTCGACCAGCTCCGGGTTGGCGTGGCGGACGGCGGACGAGTACACGACGACGTCGGCGTCGTGCACGTGGCTTCCGTCGTGTCCGACGGAGACGGGAATGCCCAGGTCGCGCAGGCGCTGAACCGTGGGTCCATCGCGCAGGTCGGAGCCGGACACGCGGTAGCCCTGGTTGTGCAGCAGCTCGGCGATGCCGCACATGCCGATGCCGCCGATCCCCACGAAGTGAACGCGCTGGATTCGTCGCTGCATCAGTCGACTCCGTCGGTCCCCGGGGCGGCGCTGCCTTCGGCGCGGGCTGTGGACGCAGCGGCTGCCGAGGCAGGCTCCACGCCGACGGGGCGCCGCCCCGGGTCCGAATGTTGGTTTCGCGTTCCGGGCGCCACCAGGGCCCGGCATTCCTCGACGATGTCCCGTGCCGCTCGCGGTCGCGCCAGCTCGCGGGCGCGGAGGCCCATGTCCGCGAGCCGCTCCGGCTCGGCCAGCAGCGCGGCCAGCGCCTCGCCCAGGACCTTGCCGTCCAGGGTGTGCGGGTCCAGCAGTTGCGCCGCGCCGACGCGATCCAGCGATCGCGCGTTGGCGGTCTGGTGGTCGTCGGCGGCGTGCGGGTAGGGCACCAGCAGCGCCGGCAGGCCCGCCAGCGCCAACTCGGCCACGGTGATGGCGCCGGACCGGCACAGGGCCCGGTCCGCCCAGCGGTAGCGGCGCGGCATGTCCGGGTCGAAGGCGAAGACGTCGGCGCGGACGCCGGCGTCGGCGTAGGCCTCGGCAACGCGCGCCCGGTCCACCTCGCCGGTCTGGTGGGCGATTTCGATGGCGCCGGGATCCAGGGAGGGCAGGGCGGCCAGCAGTGCGTCGTTGATCTGTCGCGCGCCCTGGCTTCCGCCAAAGACCAGCAGCCGCAGGGGCGACGCCGGGATGCGCCGCGGCTCGGCCGAGGCAAAGGCCTCCACCAGCGCGCGCCGCAGCGGTGCGCCGAGCATGCGCACGGTCTCTGCGCGGAAGGCGGGCGCCGCGTCGTCGAAGGCCAGGAAGACCCGCTTCGCGAAACGCCCCGTCAGGCGATTGGCGCGTCCCGGGATCGCGTTGGGCTCGACCAGAGCCAGCGGCGTGCGACGGCTGGCCGCGGCGGCCACGGCCGGGACCGCTGCATAGCCGCCCACCGACAGCACGATCTGCGGATCGAAGCGGCGCAGCACCCCGCGCGCCGCCAGGGCGCCGCGCGCCACATCCCAGAGCCCGCGCAGCCGACCCAGCGGGCCGCGGCCCATCACCTGGCTTGCGGGCAGGGTTTCCAGCTCGAAGCCCGCCTCGGGGACGAGCCGCCCCTCCAGCCCGTGCGGACCGCCCACGCACAGCACGCGGTCGCCGCACTCGGCGATGCGCTCGGCCAGGGCCAGCGCCAAGGTGACGTGCCCCCCCGTTCCGCCGCCGGCGACGATCCAGCGCACGCCGCTCATCGCCGGAACCTCTCGGCCGGCGCGGGCGCCTGCCGGGCCACCGCGATCAGCAGTCCCGCGGCAAAGAAGGCCGCCATGATGGCCGTGCGGCCGTAGGACACGAAGGGCAGGGGCAAGCCCTTGGGCGGGATGCTGCCCGTGACCACCGCCACGTTGAGGGCGGCGGGAAGCGCCACGACCAGGGTGGCGCCGAAGCCCACCAGCAGCGCGAAGCGGTTGCGTGCGTTGCGTGCGATCTGGAGCCCGGCGAGCGCGAAGGCGACGAAGGCGCCCAGCACCACCAGGACGCCCAGCAGGCCGGCCTCTTCGGCGATCACGGACAGGATGAAGTCCGTGTGGGCCTCCGGCAGGTAGAAGAGCTTCTGGCGCCCGTCGCCGATGCCCACACCCGTCAAGCCGCCGCGGGCGAAGCCCACGAACGACTGTACGAGCTGGAACCCCTCGGCGTCGGCTCGCGCCCAGGGATCCAGGAATCCGGTCAGCCGGTTCCAGGCGTAGGTCTGTGTGGCCACGTAGGCGCCGAGGCCCACAACGCCCAGCAGTGCGGGCATGGCGAAGACGCGCACCGGGGCTCCCGCCACGAACAGGATCGCGCCCGCCAGCAGCAGCAGCACCACGGCGTTGCCCAGGTCGGGCTGTGCGACGAGCAATGCGGCGGGAATCAGGGCCAGCAAGGTCGGCGCCCACAGCCGCGCGGGCGAGTTGGGCCGGGTGTCTCCGCGCGACACCAGGGCGGCCACCGCCAGCACGGTCGCCAGCTTGGCGGCTTCGGCGGGCTGGAAGCGCAGCCCCAGCCCGGGAACCTCCAGCCAACGCTGGGCGCCGTTCACCGTGACGCCGAAGAAGAGCGTCGCCAGCAGCAACACCACCGTGGCCAGCCACATGGGCAGCGCCAGCCGCCGCCACAGCACCAGGGGCAGGCGCGAGACGGCCAGGCCGCCGATCGCGCCCAGGATCAACGCCGCCGAATGGCGCAGGAAGTGCGGGGAGACGCCGAGCACGCCCTCGCCGGCCATGGGCGCCGTGGTGCTGTGGATCATCACCAGGCTGCACCCGCTGAGCAGCGCCACCGCCGTGACCAGGGCGGCGTCGGGGGCCGGGACCCTGCCCGCGCGCGTCTGTTCGACGCTGTCGCCGGTCATCGCCCGTCTCCGGTCAGGTTCGTCACGGCGCGGCGGAAGTGCTCGCCGCGCTCCTCGAAGCTGCGGAACTGGTCGAAGCTGGCGCACGCCGGCGACAGCAGCACCACGTCCCCGGGCTCCGCCAGCTGCGCGGCTCGCTGCACCGCCGTCTCGACGTCGCCGACGCGCTCGCTGACGACCGCGTCGCCCAGCGCGCGCTCCAAGCTCTCGGAGGCTTCGCCCACCAGCAGGGCTGTGCGCACACGGCCTCGCGCGGCGTCGGCCAGGGGCGCGAAGTCCAGGCCCTTGTCGCGTCCGCCGGCGATCCAGACGATCGGCGCCGCGAAGCGCTGCAGGGCCGCGCACGCCGCGCCCGGGTTGGTGGCCTTGGAGTCGTTCACGAAATGGACTCCATCCACCAGGCCCACCGGTTCGCAGCGGTGCGGCAGCAGGTGGAAGTCGGCCAGCCCGGTGACAGCGCGCCGGGGATCCGCACCGAGCGCGACGCTGGCGGCCAGGGCGGCGGCTGCGTTGAGGCGATCGGCGCCGCCCAGGTTCGAACCGTCGAGCGGGGCGCGCAGCTCGCGTCCGTCGTCGCGAAGAACGATGGATCCCGCATCGAGCCAGGCGCCGCGCTCGTAGGGGCCGCTGCGGCCGAACGCGAACAC
This sequence comes from uncultured delta proteobacterium, assembly GCA_947260035.1. Classification (GTDB taxonomy): domain Bacteria; phylum Myxococcota_A; class UBA9160; order UBA9160; family JAFDET01; genus JAFDET01. The sequence goes on along the minus strand of CAMYOO010000003.1, from coordinate 37,076 downwards.
ACGACCGGCGCAGCGCTCGGCCAGCGACCAGACCGCGGGATCGTCGCGGAACAGGATGGCCGCGTCCTCGGCGGTCTGGTTGGCGAAAACTCGCGCCTTGGCATCCCGGTACGCCTCGAAGCTGCCGTGGCGGTCCAGGTGATCCGGCGACAGGTTCAGGATCATCGCCACCCGCGGTGCGAAGCGTTGGGTGGTCTCGAGCTGGAAGGAGGAGACCTCGATCACGGCGGCGTCCAAGGGCCGACCGACCAGATCCAGGGCAGGGCGGCCCAGGTTGCCGGCGGCTTCCGCGCGCAGCCCGCAGGCGCGCAGCATGGCTTCCACCAGGCAGGTCACCGTCGACTTCCCATTGGTGCCGGTGACGGCCACGATCGGCGCCGCCAGGAAGTGACCCGCCAGCTCCACGTCGCCTGCCACCTGGCGGGCTCGCTCGGCGTAGCGCGCCGGCGGAACGCCGGGGCTCGGAACCACCAGGTCGAAGTCGGCGGGGTCGGGCAACGGCATGCCGCAGCGCAGCTCGACGGCGGCTTCGATGGAGTCCAGGGCGGGGAGCTCCTCGGCGGTGCGCTCGTCGGCCGCCACCACGGAAGCGCCGCGCGCCGCACAGAATGCGGCCGCACTGCGGCCCGAAATCCCGAGCCCCAACACCAGCACCTTGCGTCCGGCGAGTTCCATGCTCATCTCAGCTTCAGGGACGACAGCGCGACCAGCGCGAGCACGATCGAGACGATCCAGAAGCGGACCACGATCTGCTGCTCCGGCCAGCCGAGCTGTTCGAAGTGGTGGTGGATGGGCGCCATCAGGAAGACGCGCTTCCCGGTGAGCTTGAACCAGAGGACCTGGATCATCACCGACAGCGCTTCCACGACGAAGATGCCGCCGATCAGGCCCAGCAGGATCTCCTGGCGGATGACGACGGCGATGGTGCCCAGGGCGCCGCCCAGCGCCAGCGCGCCGACGTCACCCATGAAGAGCTGCGCGGGGTAGGTGTTGAACCACAGGAAGCCCAGGCCGCCGCCCAGCAGCGCGCCGCAGAAGATGGCGAGCTGTCCGCTTCCCGGCACGCCCTTGATCCCCAGGTAATCGGAGATGCCGGCGTGCCCGGCGCAGTACGCCAGGAAGGTGAATGCGCCGGCGGCGATCATCACGGGCCCGATGGCCAGTCCGTCCAGACCGTCGGTCAGGTTCACGGCGTTGCTGGCGCCGACGATGATGAAGACGGCGATGGGGATGTAGAGAAGCCCCAGGTTCGGGTGGAAGTCCTTGATGAACGGGACGGCCAGCTCCTTGTCGAAGCTCGGGTCCAGATAGATGGCCACGGCGACCGCCAGCGCGATCAGGGTCTGCCAGAACATCTTCCAGCGGCCGGCGAGTCCGGCGCTGCTTCCCTGGGTGACTTTGCGGTAGTCGTCGACGAAGCCCAGGATCCCGTAGCCCACGGTCACGCCCAGGACGATCCAGACCAACCGGTTGTCGAGCTCGGACCACAGCAGCACCGACACCACCAGCGAGAGCAGGATCAGCAGGCCGCCCATGGTCGGCGTGCCGGCCTTGTCCTGATGGGCCGGGCCGATCTCGCGGATCGGCTGACCCACCCGCAGGCTGGCCAGCTTGCGGATCACCGCCGGCCCCAGCACGAAGGCCAGGAAGAGGGCGGTCAGCGTCGCCGCGCCGGTGCGGAAGGTGATGTAGCGGACGACGTTGAACGCTCCGAGGTCGGAAGACAGCGGGTAGAGGAGGTGATAGATCACGGGGTTTCCTCCTCCAGGGCCTGCACGACGCGCTCCATCTGCATGGAGCGCGATCCCTTGACCAGGACCCAGTCGCCGGCGCTCACCAGGCTGCGCACGCGCCGGCCGGCCGCTTCGTGGGAGCCCTCGACGTGGATGCGCTCCGCTGCGAGGCCTTCGTCGCGTGCACCGCCGGCCACGTCGTCGGCGTGCTCGCCCAGGGCGATGACGAAGTCGATGCCGAGCCGGGAAGCGAGCATCCCGGCGCCGCGATGGGCGCGTCGGGACTCGGCGCCCAGCTCGCCCATGTCTCCCAGCACCGCCACGGCCCGGTGCGCGCCCTTGAGCTGCGCCAGGCTGCGCAGGGCCGCCTCCATGGACTGGGGATTCGCGTTGTAGCTGTCGTCGATCACGTGCAGCCCGCCGGACAGCGCGCGCGACTCCATGCGGCCTCCAATCGGGTGATAGGCCGCCAACCCGTCCGCTACCTGCTCCAGGGTGGCGCCGGCGCCCAGCGCCGCCGCCGCCGCCGCCAGGGCGTTCGGGATCGTGGTGTCGCCCAGGCCCGCCACCTGCACCGGGCACGCGCCCTCGGGCGTGTGCAGTGTGAAGCGGTAACCCCGATCGCCCAGCGAGGTCACGTCCTCGGCGCGCACGTCGGCATTGGCCGCCAGGCCGAACAGGACCACGCGGGCGTCGCTGCGCGCCGCCTGGCCGAGTGCGCGCGGGTCGTCGGCGTTGACCACCGCCACCCCGTTCTCGGGGAGGGCCGCGAGCAGGTCGCCCTTCTCGGCGGCGATCTCGTCCTGGGACCCCAGGTGCTCGAGGTGGGCCGTCCCCACGTTGGTGATCACGCCGACGTCGGGCCGAGCAATCTCGGCCAGCGGCGCGATCTCGCCGCGGTGGTTCATTCCGATCTCCACCACGGCCACGACGTGCTCCGGGGTTCGCTCCAGCAAGGTGAGCGGCAGCCCGTAGTGGTTGTTCAGGTTGCCTCGGTTGCGCAGGCAGGGTCCGATGCGCTCCAGGATCGCCGCGCACATCTCCTTGGTCGTCGTCTTGCCGTTGCTGCCGGTGATGGCGACGAGCGGGCCGTGGAAGCTGCGCCGGTGACCGGCCGCCAGGGCGCCGAGGGCCTGGGTGCTGTCGTCCGCGGCGATCCACAACGGCGCGCCGCTCGGCGCTACGCGGCCGCGTTCCAGCAGCAGCCCGGCGGCCCCGGCCTCGAGGGCCCGGTCCAGGTAGTCGTGGGCGTCGTGCTGCGGGCCGCGAATCGCCACGAAGAGGGCGCCCTTCGCCAGCGTCCGCGTGTCGATGGAGACGCCGTCGAAAACGAAGCCGGCGTCGCCGTGTAGGTCGCCGCCGCACCAGTCCCGCGCCTCGCCGGCGGTGAAGTGCGCGCTCATGCCGGCTCCCGCCCTTCCAGTGCGGCGCGCGCCTCCAGGCGGTCGTCGAAGGGCAGTCGCTCGAGTCCGATGATCTGGTAGTCCTCGTGTCCCTTGCCCGCGATGACCACGATGTCGTCCGGGCCCGCGCCCGCCACCGCCAGGTCGATGGCGCGCCGCCGATCGGCAACCACCGCGTAGGTTCCGTCGCTCCGCGCCAGGGCCTCGGGCTCCACCTTGCGCAGGCCGCCCAGGCCGGCCTCCACGTCGTGCAGGATGGCGGCCGGATCCTCGGTGCGCGGGTTGTCGCTGGTGGCCACCACGCAGTGGCTCGAGCGCGCGGCGGCCTCGGCCATCAGCGGCCGCTTCGCGCGATCCCGGTCGCCGCCGCAGCCGAAGACCGTCACCAGGCGGCCCCGGGTCAGCGGGCGCACCGTACTGAGAAGCTTGTCCACCGCGTCCGGGGTGTGCGCGTAGTCGACCAGTACCGTGGGCGCGCCCGCCAGGTCGGCGCCCACCCGTTCGATCCGGCCCGGGACCTGGGGGCAGCCGGCTGCGCCTTCGGCAATGGCTGCGACCGGCACGCCCAGGCAGTGGGCCGAGCCCGCGGCGACCAGCAGGTTCTCCAGGTTGAAGTCCCCGATCAGGGGTAGGGTCACGTCGATCTCGCCGTCGGGAAGCCGCAGGCGCGCCCGCGTTTCGTGGAGCGACAGCGTCGCCTCGATCAGGGTCACGTCGGCGTCGCTGCCCGCATCGCGCGACACGCGCAGGATTCGGGCGCCGCGCTCGGCTGCCGCGGCCGCGATGGTCGACGCCCAGGCGTCGTCGGTGTTCAGCACCGCAGCGCCTTCCGGCCTCAGGGCCTGGCGGAAGAACGCGGCCTTGGCCTCGCAGTAGGCCTCCATGGAGCCGTGGAAGTCCAGGTGGTCCTGGGTCAGGTTGGTGAATGCGGCCACGTCGAAGCGGCAGCCGTCGATGCGGCCCATGGCCACGCCGTGGGAGGAGACTTCCATCACCACGTCTTCCATGCCCTCCGTGCACATGGCGCGCAGGGTGCGCTGCAGGTCCAGGCTCTCAGGCGTGGTGTTGAGCGAGCGTTCGCGCACCTGGGCGTAGCGGATCTCGACGGTGCCGATCAGGCCGGGCCGGCAGCCCGCGGCGCGCAGCATCGATTCGATCAGGTAGGTGACGCTGGTCTTCCCGTTCGTTCCGGTCACGCCCACCAGCCGCAGCTCCTGGGCCGGCTCGCCGAAGAAGCGGCAGGCCAGCGGGGCCAGGGCGCGGCGCGTGTCGGAGAACTCGACCACCGCGGCGTCGCCGGGCTCCACAGCCTCGGGCAGGGTCTCCACGGCCAGCGCGGCGGCGCCCAGGCCCAGGGCTTGATCCAGGAAGGCATGTCCGTCGTGGCTTTCGCCGCGCAGGGCGACGAACAGGTCGCCGGGGGTGACGCGCCGGGAGTCGTAGCTGATGCCGCGCACCACCGGATCCCCGCCGCGCACCCGTGCCGGCCCGAACTCGGGCGGCAGCTTGGCAAGCAGGTCCGACAGTCGCATCAGCCTTCTTCTCCCTCGTGCACGAAGTGGACCCGAACGCGCTTGCGGCCCCCGGCGAGGATGGTTCCCGGGTCCGGATCCTGGTCGACGGCCAGCCCGCTTCCCACAATTTCCAGCTCGAGGGCGCTTCCCTCGGTGATGGTGCGCACCTCCGCGACCGTGAGGCCGCGCAGGTCCGGCAGGAAGAGGTTCTGACCGTCGCGGGTCAATGTCTCGATCGCGGGCTGCGCCCGAGGGGAAGCGGGCGCGGCTGCGACGACGGCGGTTGCTCGGGCCGGCCGCCGCGGTTCGGGGCCGGGCATGAGTCCGAGCCCTGCCAGATACGTCTCGGCGACCCGCGCAAACAGCGGTGCCGCCGACCTTCCACCGTGGTGGAAGCCGAGCCTGGCTTCGTGGAGGACGCACGCCAATACGATGCGGGGCCCGTCGGCCGGCGCCATCCCCACGAACCACGAATGGTAGCGGCTCGCGGAGTAGGTTCCCGTCTCCGCATCCAGGATCTGGGCCGTGCCGGTCTTGCCGGCGACGCGCACGTCGCGCAACCGGGCGCGCCGGGCCGTGCCCTCGGTGCTGACCACGCCCTCGAGCATCTCGACCACGCGGGTCGCGGTCTCGCTGGAGATCACGCGGCGCACGCGCTCGGGGCGGGTGGCGCTCCAGGCGCCGCCGGGCTGGCGCCGCGCCGCCACCAGCCGGGGTCGTACCAGGACCCCGCCGTTGGCCAGGGCGGAGGTCGCTGCGGCCATCTGGATCGCCGTCACCGAGAGGCCCTGACCGAAGGCGACGGTGGCGTGGTCCACCGGCCGCCAGTTGCGCCACGCACGCAGCAGGCCGGCCGATTCGAAGGGAAAGCCGCCGCCGCTGGGGCTTCCGAAGCCGAAGGCGCGCAGAATCTCGAAGTGGCGCTCGGCGCCCAGCGCTTCCGCCACCATCACGGCGCCGACGTTGCTCGAGACCCGCAAGATGCCCTCGGGCTGGAGCGGCCCGTGGGGGTGCACGTCGGTGATGGTCTTGCCGGGAACCCGGTACGTGCCCGACTGGGTCTCGAACCATTCGTCGGGCCGCACGGCGCTTGCCTCGAGGGCGCCGGCCATCAGGAAGGCCTTGAACGTGCTGCCGGGTTCCATGGCATCCTGGAACGCGCGCGAGCGCGTGCGGGGGAAGTGGAGCTCGCGGAACCGGTTGGGGTCGAAGCTGGGCCGCTCGGCCAGCGCCAGGATCTCGCCGGTGTGCGGATCCATCGCCACCACGATTCCGCCCTGGGCTCCGCTCTCGGCGACCGCCTCCTCGAGGGCGGTCTCGGTGGCGGCCTGGAAGCCCGCGTCCAGGGTGAGCTGCACATCGCCGCCGGCGGCGGCCGTACGCTCTACGCCGGCGATGCCCAGCAGCTCGCCCCGCGCATCGCGCTCGACCCGGTAGATCTGGGGCATGCCGCGCAGCCAACGGTCTTCCTGCTGCTCGATGCCGCGCACGCCCAGCGCATCGATGTTGGCGAAGCCCAACACCGACGCGGCCAGCTCGCCGTGGGGATAACGACGCCTGGGCTCCATGGCGATCTCGATCCCCGGCAGCTCCAGCTTGCGCACGCGCTCCGCCTTCTTGGGGTCGACCCAGCGGGCGAGGAACACGAAGCGCGAATCCCGCTGCAGGCGCGTCGCCAGGCCCCGGCGGTCCATGCCCAGGGCGCGCCCCAGCGCGCGGGCCGTGGCGTCGAGGTCGCGCACCTGGCGGGGACGCGCGTAGACCGAAGGTGCGTCCACCGAGACGGCCAGCTCGGCGCCGTCGCGGTCGACGATCAGGCCCCGTTCCGCGGCGACGCGCAGCCACGCTCCGGACTGGGCGCCGGCGCGCTCCAGGCTGCGCGGATCCAGGGCGAGCTGGAAGGCTCGGAAGCCGAGCGCCGCGAAAGCGATCACCAGCACCGCCCTTGCGATCCCGATGCGACGCCTCGAGATGCGCAGGGCAGGGCTCCTCATCGCGCGCTCGGCCCCGGCTCCAGATCGACCACGCGCTCCGGCCGCGCGAATCCCTGGGCGGTGGCCAGCTCGGCCAGGCGCCGCGGGTCGCGCAGCTCGCGCACGCGCACGGCGGCGGCGCGGCGCTGCTCTTCCAGGTCGCGCTCCTCGCGCACGACGTCGGCGACGCGATAGCGCAGCTCGATGATGCGGCCGCGCAGCGCCGAGAAGCCCAGAGCCAGCAACACGATCGTCACGAACAGGGCGCCGAGCACTCGCCGGGGCAGCGCGCTCGGGCCCGCCGAGAGCGAGCGCCGCAGGCCCATCCCCATGCTGCGGTCCGGCGCGCTCACGCCACCTCCGCCAGGCGCTCGGCGGCGCGCATGCGCGCCGAGCGAGCGCGCGGGTTGTCGCGCTGCTCGTCCTCGGACGGGCGCAGCGGACGCCGCGTCAGCACGCGCAGGCGCGCGTCGCGGCCGAACAGGGCCTCGGGGGCGCCGACCGGGCCGCTGCGTCCGCGTGCGGCCTCGCGCAGCGCATTCTTGACGATGCGGTCCTCGGCGGAGTGGTAGGCGATCACCACCAGGCGGCCTCCGGGTGCGAGCACGCGGATCGCGGCCTCGATGCCCTCGGCCAGGGCCGCCAGCTCGTCGTTGACGGCGATGCGCAGGGCCTGGAAGACCAGCGTGGCGGGATTGTGGCGTCGGCCTCCGCCGATGCGGCTCTCGCGGATCAACGTCAGCAGGTCGGCGCTGGTGCGCAGCGGTGCGCGCCGGCGCGCCTCGACGATGCTGCGTGCGAAGCGCCGAGCGCCGGGCAGGTCTGCGTACTCGCGGAACCAGCGCTCGAGGTCGGGCGCCGATGCTCGAGCCAGCAGATCGGCGGCGCTGTGGGGCAGGCGGTCGTCCATGCGCATGTCGAGCGGAGTCAATTCCGCCGTCTCCGCGCCGAAGCGGAAGCCCCGCTCAGGCGAGTTCAACTGGTGCGAGGAGACGCCCAGATCCAGCAGGGCGCCATCCACGGCTTGTATTCCGAGCTCTTGGAGCGCGGTTTCCATTTCGCGAAACGAAGCCCGGTACAGCCGCGCCCGGTCTCCGTAGTGTCCCAGCCGGTTCTGTGCGGCTTCCAGGGCCTCGGCGTCCACATCGAGGCCAACCAACCGCCCGTCTGGTCCGTTTCGTTCGAGGATGGCTTGCGCGTGGCCGCCGCCGCCGACGGTTCCGTCGATGATCGTCGAGCCGGGCTGGGGATCGAGGAGCGAAAGCGCCTCCTCGAGCATTACCGGTCGGTGTTGAAAGTCCCCAGCCACCTTTGGGGGCGTGATCCTCGCGCCCCATCCTCGTCACGACATTCGGGGGATTGGGGTGCCCCGGAGCGGCGCTCCGCCTCAGCTCGTCCCCCCCTGAACTCCCTGAGTCGGGCGACGACCCCGGGGACACCCCAATCTCTCGGAGGAGTTGCCTCCTCCTTCCCCCCAATAACCCCCTACGACTGGCGGCCCTGCGCCACCGTCGCTGAAATCTCGTTGAACCTGGCCTGCGTGCGCGTCAGCGACTGCTCGAAGCGCGCGCGGTCCCAAACCTCGATCCGCGGACCGACGCCCGCGATGGTCACTTCCTTGTCCAGCCCCGCGTGCTCGCGCAGGTAGGGCGGGATGGAGATGCGGCCCTGCTTGTCCACCGGGGCCTCGACGGCGCCCGAGATGAGGAAGCGCTGCAGGTCCTGCACCTCGGTCTGGAGCGGGGAGGCATCCTCGAGCTCGCGCTCGATCTTCCGCCAGGCCTCGTACGGGTACAGCGCCAGGCAGTCCAGCTGGTTGGTCAGGATCGGCGCCCGCTCGCTGTGTCGTTCCAGCTCCATCCGAAACCCCGCCGGGATACTGAGGCGGCCCTTGGTATCGATCGTGTGAACCGCCCGGCCCCGAAACATTGCTTGTGGGATCCTGTCCCCTGGTGGGCACTTTTTGTGGGATCTCGATACCTCGTGATCCCACTTCATCCCACTCCGTACCCTCTTGTACCCCAGACGATCGGCAGAAAGCAACGAAACTTGTTGCTCCGGAACGCTTTTTTTTAAACGCCTGGAGATCACACAATATCTGGTGGGGCATCGAGGGCGGTAGCCCAAGATGTGGGAGATTCGATCCGGCGGGAGATGGCCTCAGGGAGCGCCGATGTCGGGGATTCGCGCTCCGTGCACCGCGGCGACCCGCTGGACGAGCCCGCGCAGGGTGCTTCCCGAAGGTGCTTCGGGCAGCGGAACCGCGGCGGGCGCTTCTTCGAGCAGCGCATCCACCACGGCGGCGGTCCCGTCCTCCAGGCCCGACTCGGCGTAGCCGCCCTCCAGGAGCAGGACCAGCCGCCCGCCGCACAGGTCGTCGGCCAGGGCGCGCACGATGTGGGTGGCCGCGGCGAATCCGGCGCCGCTCACCTCCATCGAGGCCAGCGGGTCGTCCCGATGGGCGTCGAACCCACACGAGACCAGGATCAGCTCCGGCCGGAAGGCCCGCGCCGCCGGCACCAGCACCCGCTGCAGCACGCCCACCAGCTCGCTGTCGCCGCAGCCGGGGGGCATGGGCACGTTGAGGGTCGCACCCTCGCCGTCGCCCCGGCCCGCTTCGCCGAAGTCCCCGGTTCCCGGGTAGTACGGGAACTGGTGGGTCGAGGCGTACAGGATCGAGGCGTCATCCTCGAAGCTGTGCTGGGTGCCGTTGCCGTGGTGCACGTCCCAATCCAGGATCAGGATGCGCTCCAGGCCTTCCTCTGCCTGGAGTGCCCGGGCGGCGACGGCCACGTTGTTGAACAGGCAGAAGCCCATGGCGCGGCCCGCCTCGGCGTGGTGTCCCGGCGGGCGCACGGCGGCGAAGCCGGCGGGCGACTCGCCCCGGGCGACGCGGCGGGCCAGGTCCACCGAGGCGCCGGCGGCCAGGCGCGCCACGGCGTGGCTGGCGGCACAGGCGTAGGTGTCCGGGTCCAGCCGGCAGGGGGCGCGGCGGGCGCTCTCGGCCACCAGCGCCAGGTGGTCCCGGGTGTGAACGCGCAGCAGCTCGTCGTCGCTGGCCGGGCGCGGCGACAGGCTTTCCAGGCGCTCCCGGCGGGGGGCGAGCGCCCGAGCGATCGCCACCAGACGGGCGGGCCGCTCGGGATGATCCGAGGGTCCCGCATGGTCGCGGTAGCGGGGGTCTTCGACGACGGAGATCGAGCGCTGCATTGCCGGATCGCGCCTGATGGTACACCGTGGGCGCATGCGCGGCGCGATCGCCATCACCGGGCTCCGCACCTTCCTGGGCCGTGGCCTGGCCGAGCGCCTGGCGGCGCGACGTCCCGCACCGAACATCGTGGGGCTGGACTTGCACCGGCCCCAGGGCTTCGCCACGGCATCACGCTTCCATCGCGCCGACCTCACGGATCCCACCGCGGATGCCCGGCTCGCCGAGGTCTTCGAGCGCGAGCGGGTCGAGGTCGTGGTGCACGCGGCTTTCCGCGAGGACCCGGATCCGAACGTCGAGAACGACCACGAGCTCGAGACCATCGGCACCTTGCACGTGATGCACGCCTGTGCGGCCGCGAAGGTGCGCCGCCTGGTGGTGGTGTCGAGCACCATGCTCTACGGCCCCTGGCCCGACAACCCGAACTTCCTCACCGAAGCGCATCCCCTGCGCGGGCATCCGGAAGCCCACAACGTGGAGAACCGGCGCGAGGCGGAGACCCTGCTGGCGTCGTGGTCGCGCGGCCACCCGGACACCGAGGTCACGGTGCTGCGCAACTGCTGGATCGTGGGCCCGAGCTACGAGGATCACGTGGTGCGCTACCTGGCTCGGCCGGTGGTGCCCACGCTCATGGGCTACGACCCGCTGCTGCAGTTCGTGCACGAGGACGACGCACTGCGGGTGCTGGAGACCGCGGCGCGCGAGCCGCACCCCGGAATCTTCAACGTGGTAGGGAAGGGCGTCGTGCCGCTCTCGACGCTGCTGCGCCTGGCCGGCAAGAGCCGCCTGTCGCTTCCCGCGCAGCTCCTCTACCGGCTGCGCGACGTTCCGTCCCAGGGCCAGACCGGCGATCGCCCGGACGGCTTCTACGATTACTTCCGCTACCTCTGGACCGCCGATGGCCAGCGCGGCTGGACGGCGTTCGGCGAGCCCCACTACACGACGCGCGAAGCGTGGATTGCCTTCGTGGCGTCGCGGCGCATGCGTCGCTACCGCTGAGGAGACCGTGAGCGAGCCCCCGGATAGCCACGACCGCGACCAGGCCCTGCACGAGGTGCGCGCGGCCCTCTCGGACCTGCGCCGCGAGATCGATACGCGCTTCCGGGCGGCGCCGGATCGCGTGGCGTTGACCCAGGATTGGATGGGGCTCTTCGACGAGCTGCGCCGACGGGCACAGACCATCGGCATGGTCGAGCGCTCCGGCGAGGTGGACGAGTTCGGCATGGACGATGTGGTGGTGCAGCGAGCCGAGCTGCTGCTCGACTTCCTGCTGGACCGCTACTGGCGCGCCGAGGTGGGAGGGCTGGGCAACCTGCCGGTCTCGGGGCCGTGCCTGCTGGTGGGCAACCGTTCCGGGCTGCTGCCCTACGACGGGCTGATGATTTCCCAGGCCGTGGCGCGCTGGCATCCCGCCGGCGAACGCCCGCGCTTCCTGGTGGCGGACTGGTTGATCACGCTGCCCTTCGCCCAGCCGACCCTGGCCCGGGTCGGGGGCGTACGCGCCTGCCGCGAGAACGCCGAACGGCTGCTGCGGAGTGGTCGTTCGGTGGTGGCCTTCCCGGAAGGCCAGAAGGGCGCCGCCAAGGTCTTCCGCGATCGCTACCGCCTGCAGCGCTTCGGCCGTGGCGGGGCCGTCCGGGTGGCGCTGGAGACCGGTGTGCCCGTGGTGCCGGTGGGCGTGGTCGGCGCCGAAGAAGCCCACCCGGTGCTCTTCAAGCTGGAGGCGCCGGCGCGCAGTCTGGGGCTTCCGTTCCTGCCCGTTACGCCGACGTTCCCCTGGCTCGGGCCCTTGGGTCTGCTGCCGCTGCCCAGCAAGTGGGTGATCCGGTTCGGCGAGCCGCTTCACTACGAGCGACTGACGCCCGACGACGCCCGCGACGAGCTGCTGGTCTCGCGGCTCACCGAGGAGCTGCGCGCCGACATCCACGCCCTCGTCGAAGACGGCCTACGCGCCCGCCCCTCCGTCTGGGGCTAGTCAACCCACGGGACAGTCCCGTTAGTTGACGGAACCAGGGGGACAGTCCCGCTGGTTCCGGCTAGTCGGTGGAGGAGCCTTCCAGGTTCTCGAGGGCCTTGGCGACGCGCTCGAGATTGGCGTTGAGCGCATCGATGTCCGCGCGCCGGGGCAGATCCAGGGCTCCCAGCACGCGCTCGACCAGGTGCTGGACGTTGGACTCGACGTCGTCGCGCGACTCGTTCAGCCACTCCGAAACTTCGCTCTCGCGCTGGCCGATCGCGCGGCGCATGCTGCGCCGCAGCTCATCCATGCCCTCCTGGGCATCGTCCACCCGCTTGCGCAGGGCCGTGTAGAGGGCGTCGCCGCCCTTCGAGATGAGCTCCGAGAGCACCGAGCCGGGCACGTGGCGGGCGGAGCGTTCGCTGTCGACGAGGATCTGGGAGAGAGCCACCGAGGTGATGTCCTCGCCGGTCTCGTTGTCGATGACGCGGACCTCTCGGCCCTCCTCGATCAACTCCTGGATGCCGCGAAGCGTGATGTAGCGGCTGGTCTCGGTGTTGTAGAGCTTGCGGTTCGCATACCGCTTGACGAGGACCGATTCGGCCATTTGGGGCAATCTAACACACGCCTCAAGACCCGCCCGGGCGTGCTCAGGTGGCGTCGTCGACGGCTACGCGCTGTACGCGGGCCTTGCGCCGAGGCGGGCCATCGCCCGCCCGGCGCTTCCGGCGCGGAGGCCGGACCCCGAGCTCCCAGAGGATCTCGCGGACGCCCAGGTAGGCGCGCAGGACGGAGCGCGCATCGGAATCCTGCTCGGCGCGCTCTTCCCAGCGGGCAATCTCCGCGTCGAGGGCCTCCGAGACCGCTCGCAGCAGGTCCCCGGCGGGTCCGTCGAGGCCGGCCGAGAGCGAGTCGCCCAGCTCGTCCAGGGTGCGCAGCGCGAGCCCCAGCGGCCCGGACTCATCCACGGCGCGCCCGCTGGTCGCCAGTGAGGCCGCCTCGATCAGGGCCCGAGCGGCGGCGATGGCCTCGGCTGCGGCGGCGCGTCCGTGACGGGCGGCACGGTTCAGTGCCTCGTCCAGATCGCGGGCCGGCGCCGGGCGTCGCCGAGATTGCCCACTTCCCTTGGCGCCTTCAGTCAAGATCGTCCTCCGGGAAGAGCGCGGCTGCAACGAGGGACAAACCCTCCAGGTCGTGCACGTCGCCGGGAAGCTCGGGCACCCGCTGCGCAATGAAATCGGCGGCCAGGGCCTGCTTCACGAGCCGCTTCGTCACCTCCAAGTCGCGACGCACGCTCGAAGCGTACCGGTCGACGGCGTCCAACGCCGCCCGTGCCGCGCGCTCGGCGGGGAAGCCCTCGCCGTCGGCGGCCGCCAGGGCGTCGGCCAGGATTCGCAGCGCGCCCTCGCGGTCGCCGTCGGCGGGAATCCGCTCCGGAGGCTCGCCTCCACCGGGCCACGCGCGCATGCGGTTCATCACCACGCCCGCCACCGGCACGCCGCCATCCTGAAGCCGCTCCAGGAAGCGGACTGCGTCGTCCACCGAGCGGTGTCCGGGGCCCGAGACCAGCAGGAAGGCCGAGTCGGGGCCCAGCAGCAGCGCGCGCACGCGCCGCGCCCGGTCGCGGAATCCCTCGCTCATGCCCTCGAAGGCGAGCAGGAAATCCGAAAGATCCTCGAGGAACCCGACGCCGGATACGCGTTCGATGATCTGGAGGACGCGCTGCGCGCCGCGCTGGAACACGCGGAAGCCGAAGCGCCCGGCGGCGAAGGCCGGGTGCACCAGGAGCTGGACGATGCGGCTGTCCAGGAACTCCATCAGCCGCTGCGGTGCGTCCAGGAAATCGATGGCGTGCTGGCTGGGCGGCGTGTCGACGACGATCAGGTCGAAGTCATCGCGTTCGGCCAGGTCGTAGACCTTTTCCATGGCCGAGTACTCGGCGCTGCCGGCCAGGGCGTCGGATACGTGCTGGTAGATGGGGTTCTCGAGGATGCGCTCGCGGCTCTCGGCGTCGGGGGCGAAGCGGTGGACCAGGTCGTCGAAGGTCCGCTTCATGTCGAGCATCATCGCCGACAAGGAGCCCTCGCCGTCCACGCCCAGCGCCGCCAGCCGGTCGGCCGGCAGTGCGCGCGGCTCGTTGTCCAGCTCTGCCACGCCCAGGGCGTCGGCCAGGCGCCGGGCCGGGTCGATGGTGATCACCACGGCGCGCCGCCCGCGCCGCGCCGCTTCCAGCGCCACCGCCGCTGCGACCGTGGTCTTGCCCACACCGCCGGCGCCTACGCAGGCCACCACCCGGCGCGTGCGGGCCAGCTCGGCGAGGGTTGCCCTCACGGTGCGTCGTCCACCAGGGCGGCGGCGAGCCGCTCGAGCCCGGCCAGGTCGCGCACGCCGTCGGGCACCAGCGGCAGGGCGATGGTCGGCAGCCCGGTCTCCGTGGCGATGGCTTCCAGGTGCTTCAGGTTCAACGCACGCCGCTGACGCAAATGGCCCGCGCACGCGGCCATCACCTCCGGCGACGGCAGCGCCGGGCCCAGCGCTTCCGGGGCCAGCCGGCCCAGACGGGCGTCCAGGTCGGGCAGGTCCGCGGGGAAGGGCTCGGGCGCCACCGCGTTGACCACGACCCGATCCACCGCCACGCCCACCTCGTTGCGCACGCGTTCCACCAGCTCGGCTGTCTCTCGCGCCGGCAGCTCCTCGGCCAGCGCCACCGGCAACAGCAGCGTGCCCCGGGTGTCCTGGATCATCTCTTCGACCCAGCCCGAGTGGCGGCGCAGCGGACCCACGCGCACGGCCGCCACGGCTACCCGCGGCACGTCCAGGAAGGTGAGGCCGTGTCCCGTGGCGGGTGCGTCCACCAGCAGCAGATCCCAGCGCGGTTCGCCGGCATCATCGCGCATCTGCTCCAGATGCCAGACCTTGCCCAGGGTGATCAGCTCACGCCAGCCGGGCGCGGCGTCCATGAGCTGGCGAAACGCCTTGTTGCGCAGGGCCATGTCCACCACGCGCCGGCCTCCCAGCTGCAGACCCAGATACTCTCCCAGGGCCGCATAGGGCTCGATGCGCAGTGCCGTAACGCCGGGGTGGATCTCCCGACCGGCGTAGCCGGCCGGGGGGCCGGAGGCGTCGAACAGCGCCGGAACCTGCTCGTCCAGGCCCATCTCGATCACGCAGACCCGCTTGCCGCTTTGCGCCGCGGCCAGGGCCAGCGCAGCCACGACACTGGTCTTTCCTGTGCCGCCCTTGCCCGTGACGATCACCAGGCGTCGCTCGAGCAGGCTGCGCTCGGGGGCCATCCGGGGGGTTCCTCGCGGCGGTCGGGGAGGGCGCGAGGCCCTCAAGGGCGGCCGATGCGTGGCCGAAACGGTCGAAGGTGGACCGGTTTCGGCGCAAGCTAGCACACCTGGGAGGCCGGCTTGCGGGTGGGCTGCCGGTTCGGAGGGGTCTGAGACGTGATCATCACCTGTGAGAAGTGCGATACGCGCTTCAAGCTGGACGACGCCCGTATCTCCGCCGAAGGCGTGAAGGTCCGCTGCTCACGCTGCAAGCACGCGTTCCGGGTCGCTCCGGCGCAGCCCGCGGGTGCATCAGACGCCGACGTGGCGGACGCGCTGGCGCGCGAGGCCGTCGCGCCGGAGCCCTCCCCCGACGAGCAGACCCAGGCCCTGGGACTCTCCGACGAGCACGAGGACCACACACAGGTTCTGGACCACGGCGCCGTGGACCTCCTCGGCTCCGCGCGCTCGGCAGAGGAGCCGGACGAGGAGAGCGACTGGGAGTTCAACGAGGACCCCGCCGAAGCGCCGGCGGAACCCGCCCCGGCCGTGGAGCCCCAGGTCGAGGCCCCGGTCGAGATGGCGGCCAGCCCGCCCCTCCCGGAAGCCGTTCAAGAGACGCCGGATGTCGATCCCATGAGCGAGTTCCTGGCCAGCGAGCCGGGCGCCGCTGTGGATGCTGAGGACGGCTCGCTGGCAGACCTGGGCAGCCCGGAGGAGTGGGATCTCCTGGGACCCGACGTTGAGCCCGCGGCGTCGTTCGACGCCGAGCCCGAGTCGGAAGCGGAGCTGGCGGACGCAGGCGAAGCGACCGCATCGTCGCAGGAGGCCGAGCCCGAAGCGGAGGCCGAGGCCGACGCCGAGGATGCAACGGAAGCGGAGAGTGCGGCGTCGACGTCGCACGGCATCTTGCCCGAATCCGAGGTCGCCGAGCTTCGTCTGGACGTGGGGCCACCCTCGCTGGCGGCGCGCGCGACGCAGACCGTCGCCTGGGCGGCCGTCGCCGGACTGCTGCTGGCGGTGGCCTGGGCCAGTCTGCGCGCTCCGGCGCCAGAGTCCATGCCGCTCACGGTGGCCGATCTCGGTGTGCTTCAAGCGACAGAGCTGCACGCCGGCCTGATCGAGAACGCAGTGGCCGGGCCGCTTCTCGTGGTCTCGGGTCAGGTGCGCAACCCGCAGGCGGGACCCCGCCTGCCGGAGGGGGCGCTGCGCGTGCGGCTGGTCGACGGCTCCGGCGCCGTGCTGGCCGGAGCGGAGGCGTGGCTGGCCCCGGCGCCGGAGGCGGCGGCCCTGCGAGAGCACGCGCCGCAAGACCTGCTCCGCGCTCAGGCTCTGGGCGCGGAAGCCCTGGCGCAGATGCCGCTGGCGCCGGGCGAATCCATGCCCGTGGCGGCCGTGTTCACCGCGATCCCGGTCGAGGCGCGAGGCTTCCGCCTCGAGGTGGTGGAGCGCCTCAGCTCGGAGGCTTCCCGTCCGTCGCCTCTTCCTGCTTCGGAGTGACGTCGATCTCGTCCTTGTCGGACACGCCGCTCTTGAAGTTCTTGATGGCCTTGCCCAGACCGGAGCCGATCTCCGGAAGGCGCCGGGCACCGAAGATCACGACGACGATCACGAGGATCACCAGAAGCTCGGTCATTCCGAGTCCAAACATATAGAGAGAGGGTGACGGCGCCGGGCCTGCCGGTCAAGGCGAGCGGGCCTGCAAACGAGCCGGCCGGCAGGCAGAGATCCTCGAAGGCGGCGGCCGACAGCGCCGGCTCCGGGCCACGGTTACACTGCTCGCCCCGTGCCGATCTTCAAGGCCTACGACATTCGCGGGGTGGTGCCGGACGAACTGGATGCCGGCATCGCCGGGCGTATCGGGCGCGCCGCCGGGTGCTTCCTGGGCGCGTCATCGCTGCTGGTGGGGCGCGACGCCCGCTCCCACTCGCCGGAGCTTGCCGACGCGCTGACCCGGGGGCTCCGGGAGTCCGGGGTGGACGTGATCGATCTGGGGCTCTGCGCCACGCCCATGCTGTACTTTGCCGTCGAGCACCTGGGCGCAGGCGGTGGGATCATGGTCACCGCGTCGCACAACCCGGGCCGCTACAACGGCTTCAAGGTCTGCCGCGAGCACGCGATCCCGGTTGCCGGCGACTCGGGCCTGGCCGACATCGAGCGCCTGTGCGCCGATCTGCCCGAGCCGGCGTCCCAGCCGGGCGGGCACACCACGGCCGACGTGGCGGGGCCCTACGTGGAGCATCTGCTGGCCGTGGGCAGCGGGCGCCCGCGGCTGAAGGTGGCCATCGACTGCGGCAACGGCATGGCGTCGGTAGGCCTGGAGCCCCTGCTCCAGCGGCTGCCCCTGGAGGTGGAGCGGCTCTACTTCGAGCCCGACGGCAGCTTTCCGAACCACGAGGCCGACCCGCTCAAGCGCGAGAATCTGGAGGATCTGGTCGCCGCCGTGAAGCGGACCGGCGCCGACTTCGGCGTGGCTTTCGACGGCGATGCGGATCGGGCGGTCTTCGTGGATGAATGCGGGGAGCCGGTGCCGTCGGATCTCATGACGGGCGTGCTCGCGGGCCCGCGCCTGCGCCGCTGGCCTGGAGGGCGCGTGCTCTACGACCTGCGCTCCAGCCGCGCCACCGTCGAGGCGATCGAGGCGGCCGGCGGCGTTGCGGAGATGAGCCGCGTCGGCCATTCCTTCTTCAAGGCCCGGCTGCGCGAGACCGGCGGTGTGTTCGGCGGCGAGCTCTCGGGCCACTTCTACTTCCGCTTCAGCGACCAGCTCGTCGCGGACGACGCGCTCGCCGCATTCGTGGCCTTGCTGGACGTTCTGGCGGAGCAGGGCAAGCCGCTCTCCGAGATCGTGGCGCCGCTGCGCCGTTACCACGCCAGCGGCGAAGTCAGCCGGCGCGTGAACGATGCGGAGGCGCTGCTGGCATCGCTCGAGGCGGAGCACGCCGATGCCGAGATCTCGCACCTGGACGGGCTGCTGGTGCGCTACCCGGACTGGTGGTTCAACGTGCGCGCGTCCAACACCGAGCCGGTGGTGCGCCTCAACGTCGAGGCGGATCGCGAGGAGACGATGCGCGAACAGCGCGACGCCCTGGTCGCCCGCATGGAGTCCGCCTAGCCACAACCGGCAACCAACGGGACAGTCCCGTAGGTTTCCGGACTGGCAACTAACGGGACTGTCCCGTTAGTTGCCGGTCGTGGCGCTTTTTGTCTGGGCTAGCTGCTGGAGTCGGCGCGGCCGAGCTCGTCTTCGATGAGGCGCACGAACTCCTCGACGGGCTGGGCGCCGCCGAGCATGCGTCCATTGACGAAGAACGACGGCGTGCCGGAGACGCCGACCCGGCGGCCCTCCTGCAGATCGCGCTCCACCTGATCCTTGTGGCGCTCCTCGCTCATGCACTGGGCGAACTTTTCGGCGTCGATCCCCACTTCTCCGGCGTAGCGGGCAAAGTCCTCGTCGCTCAGCGCGCGCGTGTTGGCGAAGAGCAGGTCGTGAAAGGGCCAGAACGCACCCTGCTCGTCGGCGCAGGCCGACGCTTCGGCGGCGGGGCGCGCACGCGGATGAATCGAGTCCAGGGGGAAGTGGCGGTACACGATCCGCACCTGCTCGGGGTACTTGGCGTTCAGCGCCTTCACGATGGGTCCGGCGCGGGCGCAGAAGGGGCACTGGAAGTCGCTGAACTCGACGATCGTCACGGGGGCATCCTCCGGGCCCAGAGCCGGGCCGATGGCGGCCACCTCGACCCGCGGCGCGTCGATCAGGATTTCCAGGGCCGCGGCGGTGCGCAGCTCCTCCACGAACGAGGCCTCGGCCTGGCGCTTGGCGCGGTTCTCCAGGTGGCTGCGGATGCGCGGCCCCATCTGCTCCAGGGTGGCGTCCCCCAGGCGCTCCTTGTTCTCCTCGTAGAACTTGGCGATCTCCTCGTCGGACACCGCGGCTGCGGCGCGCTGCTGCTCGAGGAGCGCTTCTGCCTCGAGGCCTTGAGCGGCGGCTGCATCGGCGAGCAGGCGCTCGTCGATCAGCTGGAGCAGGCGCTCTTCGCGGAACTCGTGGGTGGCGGATGCGTTCTTGCCTTCCAGCGCCTCTTCCAGGAGCTGGTCCTTGATCCACGCGTCCAGCTCCGCCAAGGTGATCGGCTCGCCGTTCAGCGTCGCGATGGCCGGAGAGTCCGGGTCGATCGCGCCGGCCTGGGTACTGGTCTGCGGCGCGGAGCAGCCACTCGCGATGAGCAGAGCGGACAGGAACACTCGAAACGAAACGGGCATGCTGGGTCTCCGTTGCAGGCAATGGCGGCCGGGCCGCGCCGCGAAGGGGCGGAGTATAGGTGGGTGAGCGCAGGGGCGCCGCTGGGGTCGCCGAGGGCCGTGGAGCCTCGCTGCGCGGTGTCGCTGGGGGTGTGGCGCTGCACCTGGAGGCGTTGCGCATGCTCTGGCGCGAGCGCGCGCTCTGGGCTCTGGCTGCGGTTCCGACGCTGATCGGCGTTGCTGCGGTCGCGGTCGCGGTCAGCTTGCTGGTGGTTTTCGGCGCAGACCTGTGGGCCCTGGCGACGAGCTGGATGCCCCGCCTGAGCGCGTCCGCCTGGTACCAGTGGGCCTGGATCGGGCCGGCCCGAGCGTTGCTCACGCTGCTGGGGGTGATCGTCCTGCTGGCGTTCTCCGGCCTGGCGGTGCTGTTGGCGTGGCTCGCAGCGGGTGTGGTGGCGGCTCCCTTCCTGGACGTGTTGTCGCGCCGTGTCGAGGCTCTCGTCACCGGGGTGGTTCTGGACCGTGCGGATCCCGGCCTGGCCGGCGTCCTGCGCGAGGCCGGCCGCGCGGTGCTGCAGGAGCTGCGGCGCCTGCTCTTCTTCCTCTCGGTCCAGGCGCTGATCCTGGCGCTGGCGCTGCTGATCCCCGGCGGTCAGTTGCTGGCGGCGCCGGCCATGATGGCGTTCACGGTTCTCTTCCTGCCGCTCGACTACGCCAGCTACGCGCTGGACCGGAGGCGCGTCGATTTCTCGGCCCGGCGGCGCTGGGTCCTGGCCCATCGAGCGCCCATGGCCGGGTTCGGCGTCGCGGCGTTCGCCACCTTCGCCATTCCGGGCCTGAACTTCCTGGCCATGCCCGTCCTGGTGGTTTCCGGAACGCTGCTGGCGCTGCGTACGCCCCTGCCCGAGGAGTCGGAAACCGCCTAGATCTCGAGAAGCTCGCGCAGGAAGCCCCACATGCGCTTCAAGGCCTGCCCGGGCAGGTCCGAGTGCCCGCAGTCGAACCACTCCACCTGCACCGGTTCGCCGGCTGCCGCATGGAGAGCCTCCGCCGCACTGCGGGGGATGCGATCGTCGTGGCTGGCATTGACGAAGAGCAGCGGCCGCGGGGCGATGCGGGCCACGTGGTTGAGGGGGTCGCTCTGCGCCGGGCCGAAGCCGCCGCCGCCCAGGGCCAGGGCCGCACCGCGAGGACGCGGGTCGCTCCCCAGGAACGGAACTCCCAGGATCGCGCCCAGGCTGAAGGCGGCGTAGGCGATCCGGTCGGCGTCGATCTGGGGCAGGGTGGCCGCCGCGTCCAGGGCGCGCTGCAGGTCGATCACTGCCTGGTGTGCGAAATCGGCCTCGAGGGTGCCTGCGCTTGCCGAGTCCGGATGGCCGGTCAGGGCCGCCAGCACGCGCTCGCTGAGCTTCTCGCTGTGGCGCTCGCCGTGGAGGGGGAAGTCGATGGCCAGTACCGCCGCTCCGCCCCGGGCCCAGGGGCCGGCACTGGCGTCGATGTACGCCGCCTCCTTCGAGCCTCCGGCACCGTGCTGCAGGAGCACCAGGGGAAAGGGGCCGTCGCCGGTGGGCGGCAGCAGCAGGCGACCGGGCACGCGATCGCCGCGGCTGCTGAACTCCAGCCGGTGCGCGCGCAGATCCGGATAGGCCTCCGGCGGCGGGGCCGGCCACACGCCCAGCCCCAGGCTCTCGCCGGTCGGCGCGACGAAGGTCGCGTCGTCACTCATGGGCGCGGAGTCTATCGCGCCAGGAGCAGCTTTCGCGCGCGGTACAGGTTGGACTTCACCGCGTCCTCGCTCTTGTGGAGGTCGCGCGCGATGTCTTCGATGGAATGGTGCTGGAGGTGGTGTAACTCGACCAGCCTGCGCTGCTCGGGGCTCAGCCGCTCCTGCATGGCGCCCGCCAGGTGGTCCAGGCGCTCGCGGTACTCGTAGGCGGCCAGCGGGCTTCCCGAGGAGTCGCCGACGACCCATTCGGAGCCTTCCGTGTCGGCGTCGGGCAGGGGAACCATCGGGTGGCGCTTGCGCTTGAAGCGCGCCGCGAGGGTGCGCCGGGTGAGGCCGAAGACCCAGGCGGCGAACGGAGCCTCGCCGCGGAAGCTGTCGATCGACGAAAAGACGTTGATGAAGACTTCCTGGGTGGTCTCCTCGGTGTCCGCGCGGTTGCTCAGGCGCCGGTCCAGGAACCGGTAGATCCGCCGGAAATAGCGCTCGTACAACAACTGGAAGGCCGCTTGATCACCGCAGCGCACCCGCTGCACCAGGATCTCATCCGCGACCACATCACATTCGCCGTCCTGCAACAACGCCGGGGCTTCCGAAGCAACCATTGAGCTTCCCTTCTTCCCAGGTCCAACCGCCACCAGCCCTCCGAGCAGGGCGTCCCCGATGTGGGAGTGGCCCAGCGATCGGTGCAGGTGACGAAAAATGTCACCGGGTGACGGAAAAAGTCGCCGGATGGCGAAAAATGGCACCTCTTGCCCCCGAGGGGAGGCGTCAGGCGCTGAGGAAGTCGGGGGAGAGGTCCGCGTCGCGCAGGCCGCTGCGGAAGATCGAGAGGCGAGGGCGCGGCGTGGCCAGGGCGGGCTCGTGGGGCCCCTTCGCCAGAGACTCCAGCAGGGCCTGGGCCGGTGCGGCGCCCACGGCCGCGAAGCGCACTCGAGCCAGCTCTACGGCGTCCCCCAGCGCGGCTGCCGCCGCGCGGGCGGCCGGCGGGAACTCCGGCGCCAGCAGCAGCACGTCCACGCCGGCGTCGGCGCGCAGGCCCAGCTCCGGCGCAAGCTGGCGCCATTCGGCCAGCCGGGAGGTCAGGGCCTCGCGCTCGGCCAGGCCGCGCGCCACCAGCTCCAGGGTGCGGTCCTCCTCCAGGGTCAGGAGCACCGCGACCACGCGCCCAGCCGGATCCGCCGTGACCCAGTCTACGCTGCCGGAAAGCCCCTCGATGCCTTCGGCCAGCACGCGCAGGGGACGGCCGCGTCGGCCCAGCGCGGCACGCAGGGCGCTGCGCAGGCGGTCCGGCGGCGGCGTCGGTGTCCAGCGCAGCTCGCTCACGGCGAGTCCTCGGGCGCCAGCAGCAGCCGGGCCACGTCGGCCAACGCCCGCCCGGCCGGCGATTGGGGACGCGTGAGCCCCACCGGCCGCCGCTCGACCAGGCTGCGGTACAGGGCCAGGTCGTCGACCAGCAATCCAAAGCTCGCGATCGGCTTCGCGGCGAGCCGCTCCAGGGGCCCGGCGAGCCGCTCGAACGCGCGCCGCGCCTCCTGGACCGAACCGGCCCCATGGATCACCACACCCAGATCGTCGTGACCGGCGTCCAGCCAGCTCCGGCCCTGGGCCTCGGCCCGCTCCAGCGCCGCCGACTCCGTGGCACAGCACAGCAGCGCGAGGTCGGCGTGCGCCGCTGCGGAGGGCATGGCGTCCGCGGACAAGCCCGCCAGCAGCAGGCCCGGGGCGTCGACGCTGGTGCGATCGGCGAGTCGCGTTCGCGCCTGCCCGGTGGCTCGGATCCAGTCCGCTGCGTGGGCGCCGCTCACCCGGACACCCTGGGTCGTGTCCTCCTCGGGAAGGCCGACGTCGGGCGGGATCACGGCCTCGACGGCCGCTCCCGCGCGCGCCAGCTCCAGGGCCAGGTTCCACACGATTGCGCCCCGCAGCAGGTCGGCAGGCTCCATGGGTATGGCCAGCAACCGCAGCGCGCCCGGCTCGGGTCGCGATTCGGCCTGCGTCGGGGACGACGCCTCGGCGGCCGGGCCCAGGGCGGGATCGAAGTAGTGGAGGACGTCTCCCAGGCCGCGTGCCACCGCCTACTGCACCACCAGCACGGAGTTGCGTTCGCCGACCGGCCCGGTCTCCACGCGCGGGTTGTCCGGGTCCTCGCGCCAGCGCCCATCGACCACGTAGCGGTATTGGTAGGTGCCCGGACTCAGGCACAGGATCTTCCTCCAGACCCGCGTCGAGCCGTCACTCGAGACTTCGGATCGCACGTCTTTGTCCGGAATCCAGCCGTTGAAATCGCCGGCGATGCGCACGTCCTCGGCGCCCGGGTCACTGAACGAGACCACCACTTGCCGCGGCTCGATCTCCTGCGCGTCGTTCACGACCGGCAGCGCGGCCGCCCGCTCCGCCGCCGCAGTGGCCGCCACCTCGAAGGCCAGGGCGCCGTAGTCGGCGCTTCCGTTGGCGGAGGGCGCATAGGAGACCACCGGCACGCCCCGGCGCGCGGCCTCGCGCAGCTTTACGTTCTGGCGGATGACGGCGTCGAAGCACATTTCGCCGAAGAGCCCGCGGATTTCCGCCAGCGTCTCACGCGCGAATCGCGTGCGTCCGTCGTACAGCGTGGGAAGGATGCGCACGTCGAGATCGTGGCCGAGCCGTTCGGTCAGGAGGGCGATGGTTTCCAGGAGCTTCTGGACGCCGTGAATCGCGAAGTGGCTGGTCTCCAGGGGAACGATCACCTCCTGAGCCGCGCGCAGGGCGTTGAAGGTGAGCAGCCCCACGTTGGGCGGGCAGTCGATCAGGGCGAAGTCGTACGGCCGGGCGAGCCGCTCCAGGGCGCCGACCAGGCGTTCGGTGCGAGCCTCTGCTTGCTCGGCGGACAGCTTCTGCTCCAGCGCCGACAGCACGATGCCCGAGGGCGCTACCTCGATGCGCGGGTCCACCTCGACCAGGATCTCGTTCACCAGGGCCCGGCCGTCTTCGTCGGCCAGCACCTCGTAGAGGTTGGCCTCCGTCATCTCGGGATCGATTCCCAGGGCCAGGGTCGCGTGGGCCTGCGGATCCATGTCGATCACCAGGACCCGGGCCCCGTCGGCGGCGAGGCTCCCGGCCAGGTTCACGACCGTGGTGGTCTTTCCGCAACCCCCTTTCTGGTTGACGATGGCAATGGTTCGCATACTCCCCCCCCGCTGTTCCTCCGACACATAGTTGAGTCGAAGTGGCCGCCTCCGGAACGGGTCCATGACCCGGTTGGGCCGGAGACGCCGGCGAGGCGGCCCGGGCGGAGCCCGGGACGAGCTGCGCTAGGCGGTGCGTTCGGCTCGCGAGGCGGACGGACGGCTGGCTTTCGCGCGTCGTGCACCCGAGGCACGACGCCAGGCCTCGACGTCGCGTTCGAATGCCGCGACCTCGAGCACCCATTCCTGTCCCGAGAGAGCTTCGAACACCGTGCCCTCTCGGAACACCAGCACCACGTCACCCGTCGCCACGAGAACCAACTCCGCCAAGGGACGACGTACGGTCGGCAGGACCCGCATCAATTGCTCGATGCTCTTCCGGATCCGCTGGACCGAGACGCCGGCGTCGATAAGACGCTTCGCGGCCTTCAAGGCCACGAGGTCCTCGAATGTGTAGCGGTGATGACCCCCCTTTGTGCGCGCCGAGGGATGGACCAGGTCGGTCTGCGCCCAGTACTGGAGCTGACGCCGGGACACCCCGACGATCTCCACGACTTCACCCGTGCGGAACAGATCCTGCGACAATGCGTCCGCAGACTGCTGGCCGGAAGCCGATTGTGAACGCCTAAGCGATGTACCGGGCGACATCGCACCTCCCGTCCGCCCAAGGCGGCAGAACGACGTTATATGCTGCCACCGGCCGGAGTCAAGCCAAATTCCCCAGGAGTTGTGCGGTTCCTCAAAGGACGGATCGCCGCCGGCAGATGGCTTCGGTAGGGTGGCGCGATGGCTGAGGACGAATCAGAGCGCCAGCGGGGCGGGCGCGAGGGCGGACGGACGCTGGTGGAGGATGCCGGGGGGACCCGACCCTTCATGCGGGGGATCCTGATCCACTCCCTGATTTCCCGCGGTGTCGCCTTCGAAGACGCCTACGCGGTGGCCAAGCAGGTCCGCGAGCAGCTGCGGGGGCGCCTGATCTCCCGCGAGGAGCTGGGCAAGACGGTTGCCGAGGTCTGCGACAAGGACGGGATCGTCGTAGAGGCGGCGCCGCAGTCGCTATCGCCGGAGATCACGGTCGTGTCCGGAGACGAGGCTACGCCCTTCTCCAAGGGCACCCTCTCCCAGTCGCTGCTGGCGGCGGCCCTGGAGCCCGCCGAGGCCTGGGACGTGGCGCGCGGCATCGAAGAGCGGCTGGTGAACGAGAGTCGCCGCAGCGTGGAGCGCGCGGACCTGCGGCGAATGGCGTACGAAGCGCTGATGGGCGCCTCCCGCCAGCGGGCGGCCCGCCGCTACCTGGTGTGGCGGCGCTACCAGGATCCTGATCGTCCCGTGGTGATCCTGTTGGGCGGGGCCGCGGGGGTGGGCAAGACCAGCCTGGCGCTCGAGGTCGCGCACCGTCTGGGCATCGGCCGGGTGCTCTCGACCGATGCGATCCGACAGGTGATGCGCCTGATGCTGTCGCCGGAGCTGGTGCCCGCCGTGCACAGCTCTTCGTACGACGCATGGCGCGTGCCCGGCTTCGAGCCCACACCCGGCGGCGATCCGGTGGTGGAGGCATTCGCCGCCCAGGCGTCGGCGGTCTCCGTCGGGATCAAGGCGATGATCGACCGCGCCATCGACGAGAACGCGAGCCTGGTGCTGGACGGTGTCTCCCTGCTTCCCGGTCGACTGGATCTGGACGCCTACGCGCAACGCGCGCACGTGGTCTTCCTCATCGTTGCCACCTTCGATGGTGACGCGATTCGCGCCCGCTTCACGCGCCGTGCGGAGGGGGAGAAGGCCCGCCCGCCGCACCGCTACCTGGAGAACCTGGAGGCTATCCTGCGCATCCAAGATCACATTCTCGACCAGGCGGAGGCCAACGACGTGCCGATCGTAGAGAACGTTTCCTTCGACCGGTCCGTGCTCTCGATCATCCGGCAGGTGACGGAAACCCTGGCGAAGACGGACGGGGCGGACGTCGCCGCGCTGCTCTAGTGGCCCAGGGGGGCGGCTCGCCGGCTCGCTCCGGCCGGTCACGCTTCGCGCGCCTGTCGGGCGCTGCGTTCCCCATCGTCCTGGCCCTGTCACTGGGCTGCGGGACCCTGTCGATTCCCGAGGAACGGGCGCTGGGCGAGCAGGTGAACCGGCAGGTCCGGGCCGAGGCGCGCCTGGTGAAGGACCGCGTGGTCTGGGACTACGTGCGCGAGATCGGGCACCGCATCGTGGCGGCCTCCGGACCCCAGCCCTTCACCTACTCCTTCTACGTGGTCGAGGACGACGCCATCAACGCCTTTGCCCTGCCCGGGGGCTACATCTACATCCACTCCGAGACCATCCTCGCCGCCCGCAACGTGGCCGAGCTGGCCGGCGTGATCGCCCATGAGGTGGGCCACGTGGCGCTGCGTCACGTGGCCCACAACTACCGCCGGCAGCAGGGCGTGGGCTCGCTCTACCGGATCGGCGTCTACGCGGCCTCGCTGCTGTTCGGCGGGCTGGCGGGCAGCGCCGCCAATCTGGGCGGCGGGCTGGCGGCCGCTGCCTACCTGAACTCCTACAGTCGCGACGCCGAGCGCGAGGCCGACGCCTTCGCCGTCGAGGTGATGCCGCGAGCCGGCTACGATCCGGAGGGCCTGGTGACCTTCTTCAAGACCATGCTCACCGAAGGGAGCGGGCAGCCGCCGGCGTGGCTCTCCAGCCATCCGACGACGAACGAGCGCATCGCGAACACACAGCGCATGATCGACGAGGCCGCCCTGCCGGTCGACCTCCGCGAACACGACGACCGGCTTCCGCAGATCCAGCGGCGCCTGCGCCGACTCCGGACACGCTAGGAGGATCCATGCCCTCGAACCCGCCCCCCCACCGCACCCTGGGCGAGCTGCGCGCCGCCGGCTGGCAGTCGCGCACCCTGCGTGAGGAGCTGCGGGCCAATCTGCTGGCCCGGTTGCGCGGCGGCGAGCCGCTCTTTGAGGGCATCCTGGGCTACGACGACAGCGTGCTGCCCGCGGTGGAGAACGCCGTGCTGTGCGGCCACGACCTGATCTTCCTGGGCGAACGCGGGCAGGCCAAGTCGCGCATGATCCGCTCGCTGGTGGGGCTGCTGGACGAGTGGATCCCGGCGGTCGCGGGCAGCGAGATCTGCGACGACCCCTTCCAGCCGGTATCCGCCGAGGCGCGGCAGACCGTGAGCGCCGAGGGCGACGCGACGCCCATCGTGTGGGTGGGCCGGGACGCCCGCTACGGCGAGAAGCTGGCCACGCCCGACACCTCCGTGGCCGACCTGATCGGCGACGTGGATCCGATCAAGGTGGCGGAAGGGCGCACCCTGTCCGACGAGCTGACGATCCACTTCGGCCTGCTGCCGCGCACCCACCGCGGGATCTTCTGCATCAACGAGCTTCCCGACCTGACCGAGAAGGTGCAGGTTGCGCTCTTCAACATCCTCGAGGAGCGCGACTTCCAGGTGAAGGGCTACCGGGTGCGGCTTCCCCTGGACGTGCTGGTCGTGGCCAGCGCCAATCCCGAGGACTACACGAGCCGCGGGCGCATCATCACGCCTCTCAAGGATCGCTACGCGGCGCAGATCCGCACCCACTACCCGCAGACCCGCGACCTGGAGCTGGCGATTGCGCTGCAGGAAGCGAAGCCGCCCCACGTAGAGGGCGTCGAGGTCCTGGTTCCGCGTTTCCTGCAGGAGGTGGTGGCCGAGACCACGCTCCAGGCGCGACGCAGCCCCGATGTGAGCCAGACCTCGGGCGTGTCGGTGCGCGTGACCATCGCCAACTACGAGACCCTGGTGGCCAACGCCCTGCGCCGCGCCCTGGCCACCGGAGAGAGCCAGGCGGTGCCGCGCGTATCGGACCTGTCGTTCCTGGATGCCTCGACCCAGGGCAAGCTGGAGCTCGAGTACGCCGGCGCGGACAAGGACGAGGCTGACGTCATTGCCGAGCTGCGCAGCCGGGCACTGCGCAGCGTCTTCGACGAGTGCGTGCCCGGCGAGGGCGTGGCGTCGGTGGTGCAGGCCTTCGAGCAGGGCTGGAACGTGGAGGTTTCCGCCGGCATGCCCTCGGCCGAGTACCTGGAAGGGCTCGACGCGATCCCCGGCCTGCGCGAGGGCGCCGCCGCCCTGGCGGGAGGCGACTCGCCGGCACAGCTGGCCAGTGCGATCGAGTTCCTGCTGGAGGGCCTTCACCTCTCGAACCGGCTCAACAAGATGGAGCGGGACGGGAAGGTGGTGTACGGCCAGCCGTGAAGGTCTATCGCTACAGCCGCTGGGACGGCAGCCAGGCCGAGTTCCGCAGGGATGCGGAGCAGGCGCTCGACGCCCTGTCCGAGCTGCTGATGGAAGGGCTCGACGTCCGCGAAGCGCTGGAGTGGATGCGCCAGGCGGGCTTCGAACTCGGCGGCAGCGAGATGCGGGTCATGGGCGTGGATGAGCTGATCCGCGAGCTGCGCGAGGAGGCTCGCGAGCTCTACGAGCGCTACCGCCTGGATCGCGCCACCGACGAGCTGCGGCAGCGCTTCGAAGAGATCCTCGACCTCGAGCAGCGGGCGTTGGAGCGCGCGCACGGTCATGAGTCGCAGCGCTTGAACCAGTTCCTCGAGCGGCGGCACCACGATCAGGCGGGCCTGGCCGACGCCATCGAGCGTTTCCGCGATCACGCCTTCGAGGACAGCGAGGCGGAAGAGGCGTATCGCGAGCTGCTGGAGGAGCTGGAGCGCCTCCGCGAGCTGGAGCGCTTCCAGCAGCAGCAGGGGGAGCGCTTTCGCGGCCCGGAGGCGGCGGACTACGAGACCGCCCAGGAGATCCGCCAGCGCATCCAACGCCTGGAGCAGATGGCGCAGGACCTGGCCGACGGGAACTTCTCGGAGATCTCGCCGGAGGAGCTCCAGGAGCTGCTCGACTCCGGCGCTGTGCAGTCCCTGATCTTCCTGCGCGACCTGAGGTCGTCTCTCGAGAACGCCGGCTATCTCCGCGAAGGACAAGAGGAACTTACACCCAAAGCCATCAAGAGGCTGGGCGCGACGGCGCTGGCCCAGGTGTACGGAGCGCTGCGCAAGGGCCGGCCCGG
>CAMYOO010000003.1:0-7812 GCA_947260035.1 uncultured delta proteobacterium | reverse complement strand
CCGGTGGGGGCCAACCGCGCCCGGACGAGACCCGTCCCTGGCAGTTCGGCGACTCGCTGGACATCGCGGTGGTGCGCACCCTGATCGAGAGCGTGCTGCGCGGTGCGCGCGAGAACCCCGGCTCCCGGATGACGCCGCCGATCCGGCTGGAGGTCGACGACTTCCGGGTCCACGAGATGGACTACACGACCCAGACCACCACCGTGCTGCTGCTCGACATGAGCTGGTCCATGTCCTGGGCGGGGCGCTTCCCGGCGGCCAAGCGCGTGGCGCTGGCGCTGGACCACCTGATCCGAAGCCGCTACCCGCGCGATCACTTCTTCGTGGTGGGCTTCTATACGCGCGCGGTGGAGCTCTCGATCCGCGATCTGCCCGAGTCGAGCTGGAACATGGGCGATCCGTTCACCAACCTGCAGGAAGGGCTTATGGTCGCGGAGCGGCTGATCGCGAAGCATCCCTCGCCGAACCCGCAGATCCTCGTCATCACGGACGGACAGCCCACGGCCTACTTCGTGGACAAGGAGCTGCGCGTCGAGTGGCCCATGGGATTCGGCGGCGTCTCGCCGCGGGCCGCCGAGGAGACGCTCAAGCAGGTGCGCCGGGTCACGCGCCGGGGCATCACCATCAACACCTTCATGCTGGACGATGCGCCGGAGCTGGTGGGCTTCGTGGAGCGCATGACCGCCATCAACAAGGGGCGCGCCTTCTTCACGCGGCCGGGCCAGCTAGGCTCCTACCTGATGGTCGATTATCTCTCGCGACGCCGAAAGCGCTGGAAGTGATGCCGGTGGTGGACTTCGCGCGGCGCCTGGGGCACAACGCCCTGCGCGCGGCCCGACAGACGGCCGGACGCATGGCCCTGCCTCGCGGTGCGGGCTTCTGGGTCCGCGTGCGCCTGGCGCCGCCGCTGGACGAGCAGCGGCTGCCGGCCTTGCCCTTCCAGCGCGAGGCGCCGCTCTCGCTGCTGGACGTGCTGGAGATCCTGGAAACGGCGGCCCAGGACCCGCAGGTGGACGGCGTGCTGCTGCGTCTGGACGGTGCGCCCCACGGCTGGGCCAAGGTGCTGTCGCTGCGGCGCGCCGTGGAGCGCGTGCGCGAGGCCGGCAAGCCCGTGGCGGCCTGGGGCGAGCGGCTCGGCGCCGAGGACCTGCTGCTGGGCAGCGCCGCCACCCGTCTGTGGCTGCCCCCGGCCGGCAGCGTGGCGCTGGTCGGGTTGCGGGCCGAGTCGGTATTCGTGCGCGGGTTGCTGGCTCGGCTGGGTGTCGAGGCCGATGTCGTGCGAGTCGGCGGCTACAAAGCCGCCGGCGAGATGTTCGTGCGCGACAGCCTTTCGCCGGAGGCGCGCGAGCAGACCGAGGCGCTGCTCGACGACCTGTACGGCGAGCTGGTGGATGGCATCGCGCGCGGGCGCGGTCTCGATCCCCAGGCCGTGCGCGAGCGGATCGACGCGGGGCCGTACACCGCGCCAGCCGCAGCGGAGGCGGGTCTCATCGACGGCTGCCTCTACCCGGATGAGCTGGAG
This sequence comes from uncultured delta proteobacterium, assembly GCA_947260035.1. Classification (GTDB taxonomy): domain Bacteria; phylum Myxococcota_A; class UBA9160; order UBA9160; family JAFDET01; genus JAFDET01. The sequence goes on along the minus strand of CAMYOO010000003.1, from coordinate 6,290 downwards.
GAGGAGCTGGAGCGACTGGCTCCGCTGCCGCCGGAGGATCGCCCGGGGCCGCGCCGCGTTCGCGTGGTCGACGCGCCCTTCTACGGAGCGCTGCGCGCCCGGGATGCGGGCTGGCGTCCGCTGGTAGGCGACCTGCCCAAGGTTGCCTACATCGTGGCGAGCGGCGCGATCCATCGAGGGCGCGGCTTCTCGGGCATCGGCAGCGACGGCCTGCGCGGACTGCTGGACAAGCTGGCCCGCGACCCGGCCGTGCGCGGCGTGGTGCTGCGCATCACCTCGCCCGGCGGCGACGGCCTGGCGTCGGATCTGCTGTGGCGCGCCGTGCGCGTGGCGCGTCGCGACAAGCCGGTGGTGGTCTCCATGGGAGACGTAGCGGCCTCAGGCGGCTACTACGTGGCCGCTGCGGCCGACGCGGTGTTGGCCGAGGCGGGTACGCTGACGGGCTCGATCGGGGTGGTCGGGGGCAAGCTCAACGCCGAGGGGCTTCTCGAGCGGGTAGGCGTCACTACCGAAGCGGTGGAGCGCGGCTCCCGGGCGGGGCTGCTGAGCGCCACGCGCGGCTTCACGCCCGACGAGCGGGCGCTGGTGCGCCGCGACATGGAGGCGCTCTACGGCACCTTCCTGGACCGGGTGGCCGAGGGCCGCGCCATGCCCCGGCGCAGCGTGGAGAAGCTGGCGGGCGGGCGTGTCTGGAGCGGAGTGCGCGCGCGCGAGGTGGGCCTGATCGATGCCCTGGGCGGGCCGCTCGAAGCCCTGGCCGAGACCCGCCGGCAGGCCGGGATCGGGGACGACGAGCGGGTGCTGCTCGAGGTCCATCCGCGGCGGCCGCGCTTCGGAGGGTTGCGCTGGCTCCTGGGGCTCGGGAGCGAGCGGGCGGGCTGACGTGGGGCGTCGGCTCAATCACGATATCCCGGGCTCGGACCGCCGCGTCACGCCCGAGGAAGTGGCCGAGAAGGGCTGGCCGGCCTTGTTCGGCCCCGCGTTGGCGTCGGCGCCGCTGGTGGTCGAGATCGGCTTCGGACGCGGCGAGTTCCTGGTGGACCTCGCGACCCAGGCGCCGGAGGTGGCGCACCTGGGCGTGGAGTACTCGACCAAGCGCGTCCTGAAGCTGACCCGCCGCGTTGCGCGCCTCCCGCTGGAGAACCTGCGGCTGCTCCGCGCCCGCGGCGAGAGCGTGGTCGAAGACCTGCTCTGCGCGGCCTCGGTGGCGACCTTCTGGATCAATTTCCCCGACCCCTGGCCCAAGAAGCGCCACATCCGCCGCCGGCTGATCCAGCCGCGGCTGGTGGCGCTGTTGGCGGATCGCCTGATCCCCGGCGGCCAGCTTCACGTGGCCACGGACCACCAGGGATACGCAGAGCAGATCGACGCCGTGCTGGCGGCGGAGCCGCAGCTCGTCAATGTGTACGCTCCCGATGCCTGGCGTTCCGAGGTGCCCGAGCGGCTGCCGACGGCCTATGAGCTGGAGTGGCGCGCCGAGGGACGCCCGCTCCACTTCTGGCACTATTGCCGGCGGGAGCAGCCGTGAGCGACACCCGCCCCCAGCTGAAGGACTTGACGCTGGACGCCCTGCGGGCGCACCTGGCCGCATCTGGCGAGGCGCCGTGGCGCGCCGACCAGATCGCGGCCTGGGTCTACACGCGGGGCGTCGAGGACCCCGCGGCGATGACCGACCTGTCCGCCGACCTGCGTGCGCGATTGGCCGCCGAGTGGCGCTGGCGGGCGCTGGAGGTGGAGGCGGTGGAGCGCTCCGCCGACGGCACCAGCAAGGCCCGTCTGGCCACCGCCGACGGCGAGATCGTGGAGGCGGTGCTGATCCCCGAGGAGCGGCGCACGACCCTGTGTGTCTCCACACAGGTGGGCTGCCCTCTGGCGTGCTCGTTCTGTGCCACCGGCGCGTTGGGCTTCAGGCGCAACCTGTCCACGGCCGAGATCATCGACCAGGTGCTGCGCATGCGGGAGCTGCTTCCCGAGGATCGCCCCATCACCAACGTGGTTTTCATGGGCATGGGCGAGCCGCTGCTCAACTTGCCGCAGGTGCTTCCCGCGGTAGAGCTGCTGCTGCACTCCAAGGCCTTCGCTTTCGCACCGCGGCGAGTGACGGTCTCCACGGCGGGCGTCGTCCCCAAGATCGGCCCGCTGCTGGAGGCGGCGCCGGTCAACCTGGCGGTTTCGCTGCACGCCAGCACGGATGCGGTGCGCGATGTCCTCGTGCCGCTGAACCGCCGCTTCCCCCTGGCGCTGCTTATGGAGACGTTGCGGAGCCTGCCTCGGTTGGGCCCGCGCCGGCCGATCTTCTTCGAGTACACCCTGATCCGGGATGTGAACGACTCTCCCGAAGATGCGCGCCGGCTGGTGGGGCTGCTGCGCGGGCTGCCCGCCAAGGTCAACGCCATCCCCATGAACCCCCACCCGGGGTCCCTCTACCGGCCGCCGGAGCCGGCGGTGGCGGAGCGCTTCATGGGCGAGCTGGCGTCCCGCGGCATCCGCGTCACCCTGCGCCGGCCGCGCGGCTCGGACATCGCCGCCGCCTGCGGCCAGCTCGCGGCCCGGTCGCCCAGCAGTCGCTTCGTCAAGCGGCCGCCGCGCCCTGCCGAAAACCCCGCCGGGGGAGTCTAGTCAGGTGCTCTACGTGGTTGGGGACATTCACGGCCAGCGGGGCAAGCTCGAGGACCTGCTCGAGCGCCTGCCCCTGGAGCCCGTGGACCGCCTGGTCTTCCTGGGCGACTACGTGGACCGCGGCCCGGAGTCCCGCGGCGTGGTGGACCGCCTGATCGAGCTCTCGGCCCAGCGCGAGTGCATCTTCCTGATGGGCAACCACGAGTCCATGTTCCTGGACTTCCTGGGCTGGACCGGCCCCGCCTACTTCGGCGGCGACGCCTTCCTGATGAACGGCGGCGACCGCACCCTGGCCAGCTACGGCTTCTTCGACGCCCCCGAGCAGGGCTTCACGCTGCCCAAGGACCACGAGGATTTCTACCGGAACCTGCGGCTTCACTGCCGCATGGGCGACTACCTGTTCGTGCACGCGGGCCTCTCGGCGCGCTGGTGCGACGAGACCGACCTCGGCTACGTACTGCGCCGCTCGCGCACCGAGGACTTCCTGTGGTCGCGCTCCATGGGCGACCTCCCGCATCGCATGGGCGTGACCGTGGTCTACGGCCATACGCCCAGCCCCGACTTCCAGGTGCGCTGGAACGTTCCCTTCAGCATCGGCATCGACACCGGCGCCGCCTACGCCGGTCCGCTCACCGCGATCCGCCTGCCCGACGAGACGCTCTTCCAGTCAAGCTAGTTGACTTCGCTCGCCTGCGGCCCGCTGCGCGCGCCGCAAGCTCTCTGGTGTCAGGCCTCGCCCGGCGGGCGTCGCTTGCGGGCGGCAAGCCAGGTGCCGCTGATGAGGCGGAGACGCCACGGCCTGGAGGCAAGCCCGGCGTTTCCGACACCGTGATAGAATGCGCGCTTCGTCGGGATCGGAGGCCCCTTGAACTGTCCCTCGTGCGCACGTCCCAACGCTGAGGATGCGGCCTTCTGCAACGGCTGCGGGAGCCGGCTGGCGCTCATCTGTGTGGGCTGCAGCCGGGAGAACCCGCCGGACGCCTCCTTCTGTGCCGGCTGCGGGCAGAAGCTCGGCGGGCAACCGGAGGCCGCGGCCGGCGAGGCCGTGGCAGCGCCGCCCGCTCCGGCTTCCGCCGGGGCGGCGGCTGCACCGGCCGCGCCCGCCAGTGCCTCGGGCCTTTCCTTCGCGAGGGGCCGCTATGGGGTGCGGCGCCTGCTGGGCGAGGGCGGGAAGAAGCGCGTCTACCTGGCCCACGACGGCAGCCTGGGGCGCGACGTGGCGGTGTCGGTGCTGAAGACGGAGGGGCTGGACGAGTCGGGTCAGATTCGGGTGCGCCACGAGGCCGAGGCCATGGGCCGCCTCGGCGACCACCCGAATGTGGTCACCGTCTTCGACATCGGGGACGAGGACGGAGCGGTCTTCCTGGTGAGCGAGTACATGGCCGGAGGCGATGTGGAGGGAATGCTCGCCGGCGCCGACGGCGGACGCCTGGCGTTCCGCGACGCAATCCGCATCTGCGCCGAGATCTGCCGTGCACTGGAGCACGCCCACGGCAACGATATCGTGCACCGCGACCTGAAGCCGGGAAACGTGTGGCTGCGCCAGGACGGCAGCGCCGCGCTCGGGGACTTCGGGTTGGCGCTGTTCGAGCACCGCACGCGCATCACCCAGGAGGGCATGATGGTGGGCACCGTGGCCTACATGCCGCCGGAGCAGGCCCTGGGTCGCAAGCCCGACGCGCGCAGCGACCTGTATGCCTTGGGCGCCACCCTCTACGAGATGGTGGCGGGCAGCCCGCCCTTCGCCGGCGACGATGCGGTGGCGATCATCTCCCAGCACATCAACACGCCCCCGGTGGCGCCCTCCTGGCACAACGCCGACGTCCCCAAGCCGCTGGATGATTTGATCCTGGCCCTGTTGGCCAAGGATCCCGCCCAGCGCCCCGCCGACGCGGCCGCGGTGCGCACGACGCTGGACATGATCCAGAACGCTTCCAGCGTGACGGCTGCGCCGGCCGCCGGCGACGTCAACCCGCTGGACCGCCTCGCCAGCGGCGTCTTCGTGGGCCGCGAGCGCGAGGTGGAGGAGCTGCGCGTCGGCGCCGACGCCGCGCTGTCCGGCCAGGGGCGCATCCTGCTGCTGGTGGGCGAGCCGGGCATCGGCAAGACGCGCACCTCCGAGGAGCTGGCCACCTACGCCAGCCTGCGCGGTGCCCAGGTGCTCTGGGGCCGGTGCTACGAAGGGGAGGGTGCACCCACCTACTGGCCCTGGGTCCAGCTGGTTCGCAGCTACGTGCGCGAGCGTGATCCGGCGGCGCTGCTTTCGGAGATGGGCGGCGGCGCCTCCGTCATCGCCGACGTGGTGTCCGAGGTGCGCGAGCGACTGCCCGGGCTTCAGCCTGCAGCGGCACTGGCCGCCGAGGAGGCGCGCTTCCGCCTCTTCGACAACCTGACCAACTTCTTCAAGAACGCCGCCCGAGAGAAGCCGCTGGTCCTGATCCTCGACGACTTGCACTGGGCGGACAAGCCGTCGCTGCTGCTGATGCAGTTCCTGGCACGGGAGCTGGCGGGAACGCGCATCCTGGTGATCGGCACCTACCGTGACGTGGAGCTGGGCCGGCGTCACCCCCTGGCCGAGACCCTGGCGGATCTGGCGCAGCTGCAGCTCTCCACCCGGGTGCTGCTGCGCGGCCTCGAGCAGGCCGACGTCTCGCGCTTCATCGAGCTCAGCGCCGGCAGGGCCGCGGGCCAGTCGCTGGTCTCGGCGGTCTACCGCGAGACCGAGGGCAACCCGTTCTTCGTGAACGAAGTGGTGCGCCTGCTGGCCACCGAAGGACGCCTCGACGATCCCAAGACCTCCGGCACCTGGAGCGTGGAGATTCCGCAAGGCATCCGCGAGGCGGTCGGACGGCGCCTCAACCAGCTCAGCGAGGAGTGCAACGACGCGCTCAGCGTGGCGTCGGTGATCGGTCGCGAGTTCGACGTCAGTCTGCTCGAGCCGGTGGCGAGCCTGGACGGAGATCGCCTGGGCGAGGTCCTGGACGAGGCGCTGGGCGCCCGGGTGATCCAGGAAATGCCCGAATCGCCCGGCCGCTACCGCTTCTCCCACGCGCTGGTGCGCGAGACCCTGCAGGACGAGCTCAACACGACTCGCCGCGTGCGTCTGCACCGGAAGGTCGGTGAGGTGCTGGAGTCGCAGCACGCCGATCGGGAGGGCTCGCAGCTGGCAGCGCTGGCCTATCACTTCGCAGAGGGCGCCCACGCTGGCGGCGACGTCTCGAAGGCGGTGGAGTACGCCACCCGGGCGGGGCGGCGCGCAACCGAGCTCATGGCCCACGAGGACGCCATCCCCCACTACGAGCGCGCCCTCCAGATGCTGGAGCTGCAGGGCGTCGCCGACGATCAGCAGCAATGCGATCTGCTGATCGCCCTGGGCTGGGCCCAGCACTACGGCGGCGACGTGGAGCAGGCGCTGGCGGTGCTGGAGCGTGCGATTCCCATCGCCCGCCGGCTCGGTGACGCACGCCGCTTCGCCCTGCTCGCGGCGAGCTTCGGCTACGCCGAGTTCGCTCGGAACCTGGGCCAGCCGGATCCCGGCGCCGTGGCTCTGCTGGAGGAGGCCCGCGACAAGCTGGGCGATGACGACAGCGTGCATCGGGTGCAGGTGCTGACGCAGCTCGGCAATCAGATGATCCTGGGTGAGACGGCGGATCGGGGATGCGCCCACCTCG
>CAMYOO010000002.1 GCA_947260035.1 uncultured delta proteobacterium | reverse complement strand
CGAACAGCTCGTGCTCGGCGCGATCGGAAATACGCGAAGCGACCCGGGCGGGAGGCAGCACCAGGGTCTCATCCAGGACCTCGGCTTCGGCCGCTCCCGCGCTGCCCAGACTCGCCGCTTCGCGGGTCTCCAGCTCGAAGGCGCGGGGCGCCGCCAGCCCCAGGATGCGGCGTGCGCCCGCCGCGAAGCTGGGAGCCACGGCGTAGGCCGTGCCGCCCTCGGCCAGCCGTTCGCCGCCGGCCGCCAGCGCGGCCAGCAGGGCGTCGGCGCCCGAACGCGGCGAGAAGGCCACCAGCGCGGGCCGGCCGTCGATCTCGGCGGAGCCCAGCGCCGCAAAGCCTTCGGGCACACCCTCCAGCGTGAAGGGTGTGAGCTCGGCGGCGGGTACGAGCCCCGCCTCCACGATGCGCGCGAAGGCAGCCCCCGCGTCGATGGGGGCGCGTCCGTCGCCGCCCCGCTTGCGTCCAAATCGGCGTCTCATTGGTTTCCTTTCGCGGCCGGCTCGAGCACCAGGTGCCTGCCCTCTACGAGCGCTGCCGTCGCGTCGGTCACGACGCGCGCCAGCTCCACCCACACGCGGTCCCGCGCCATCGCGGCGGCCACGTGCTCCTTGGGGCTCGCAAAGTCCAGCAGTACACCACCCAGAAGCTTTCGATCCGACCAGGCGTGTTTCACAACTGCATTCCAACGCTCCAACGGAACCTCGACCCGCAGCTCGCGGAGCTCCGAGAGCTCCTCCGGCAGGCCGTCCCGCTGGGGCGCCAACGCCACCGCACTGCCATCCTTGGACAGCTCGGCGCGCCAGGTTCGTCCCTGTGCCAGGAGGCTCACGGCTTGACCACCAGGGAGTCCGCCTCCGGTTCCTGTTCCGTTTCTTGCAGGCGCGCCAGCACGGGCTCCAACGCCACCTCCAGGATCGTTCGCCGCACCTCGCGATCGGAGCCGGCTCCCGAACCCGCCAGGCAGGCCCGGGCATCGTCCTCGCGATCCTGCTTCCAGAGTAGATAGGCGGTCTCGTCCAGCCACTCGGCCACCCGCGCCGCCTCCTCCTCATCGAAGAGGGTATCGATCGCGCCGTCCAGGATCTCTTCGATCTGGGCGCGCTTCTGCCCGCCGGAGACGATGATCGTGCTCTTCTCCAGCTCCTGGAGCTTCTCGGCGACCTCTCGCAGCGGGTCGCCGGCCGGAAGCCACGGTCCGATGGTCCGCTCGCGGATCAGCTCCACGGCGCCCCGGGCCGAACCCTCTCCACCCAGAGCCTCCCGTGCCAGCACGCCGGGCGTGGGTCCGTCCCCGGTCAACGCCGAGCGCCACTCGGCGAACTCCCGGGGCAGCGAGCGGTCCGCCGCCTGGCGCGCGGAGCAGCGGCCCAGCCACGCGCGCACCGCGGCCGGCGGCGCCTCCACTCCGCCGAACCGTTCGCGCGTGCCCAGCTCACGGGCAAAGCGGCGCGCCTTGCCGCGACTGGTTCCGTAGACCCGGCATTCCAGGATCCCGCGTCGCGCATCAGTGATCACCTGAAAGATGCGCGCACCACCGCTGGGATTGGCCTCCACTACGGTCACCATGCGCGCGCCCGTCGGATCGTACGGCGAGATCAGAGCCGCCTCCAGCGGCTCCTCGCCACCGCCGGGCGGTCGCGCCACGCGCGGCTCCGGCGCCGACTCGGCCAGGGCTACGCCCCGGGAGCGCAGGCGGTGTCGCATCTTGCGCAACAGCTTGCGCGCCGGCTTGCCGAGCGCAGCCTCGTCCAGAGCCTCGAGCACCGGCCCCGCGGCGGACTTCAGCGACCAGGCGTCGGCCAGCTCGGCGGCCGCCTCGGCGTCCTCGCTCAGCAGCCAGGCCAGCACCCCGGCCGCAACCTGGGGCGGGAGTGCCTCCAACACACGATCGGCGTCGCCGTTGGCGTCGCGGATCGCGTCCGCGGCGTCGGGCAGCGCACTGGCCGCGCGCTCCAGGGCATCGGCCAGGCTCACAGCGTCACCTCGCGGCGCACCCACTCACGATACGCCGGGCTCCCGCCCACAGCCGGCAACGCCAGGACCTCGGGCAAGTCGTAGGGATGCAGGCTGGACACGCGCTCGCACAGTGCGGCTTCGCGGTCGGCCGTGGTCTTGATCACCAGGAGCACTTCTTCGTCCTCCTGCACGCGCCCCTCCCAGCGATAGATGGAGCGCACCCCCGGAACCAGGTTGGCGCACGCCGCCAGGTGCTCGTCCACCAGTGCACGCGCCAGACGCCCGCCGGCCTCGGCGTCGGGCGCAGTCACCAGCACCACACGAACCTCGGCATCAGACGGGCTCATGGGGATCCAGGAGCTTGCGGTGCTCGTCCAGGGCAAAGCGGTCGGTCATGCCCGCAACGTAGTCCGCTACGGCCCGGGCCGGACCGTCCACCTCGAAGCGGGTCACCACGTGGGGCGGAAGCCGGGCCGGATCATCCCGATACACGGCAAAGAGCTCACGCAGCACCCGTTCTCCCTTGCGCACGGCGCGCACGACCTGATGGTGTTGGTAGAGGCGCGTACTCAGGAAGCGTTTGAGCTGCAACGCACCGCGCGCGACCTCGGGCGAGAAGCCCACCAGCGGCTCGGCCGAGCTCCGCACCGAGTCGATGCTCGCCCTCCCCGCCACGCGGCGATCGGTCTCCTCGACCAGGTCCGTCACCAGGCGATTGATCAGTCCCACGATGGTCTGGGCGTCCAGCACCCGACGGCTGGCCTTGCCCACGCGCACCTCCGTCTCGCGCCGGATCTCGCGCCACAGGCCCACCTCTTCGAACTCATCGCGCTCCAGCAGACCCGAGCGCAGCCCGTCGTCCAGATCGTGGTTCGTGTAGGCGATCTCATCGGCGAAATCGGCCACGCGGGCCTCCAATGAGGGATGCGGCGTATCGGGCGGAAGCGGGATGGGGTGCTCCCAGGCGTGGCCGTGCTTCAGGATGCCCTCGCGCGTCTCCATGGTGAGATTGAGACCGCGAAACCCGGGGTAGCGCTCCTCCAGCAGGTCCACGACCCGCAAGCTCTGGCGATTGTGGTCGAACCCGCCCTCGTCCTTCATCAGCTCGGCCAGCACGCGCTCGCCGGCGTGGCCGAAGGGGGTGTGACCCAGGTCGTGGGCCAGGACCACGGCCTCGGCCAGATCCTGGTTGAGGCTCAGGGTGCGCGCGATGGTGCGCGCGATCTGTGCGCCCTCCAGCGTATGGGTCAGGCGGTTGCGGTAGTGGTCGCCCTCGTGAGGCACGAAGACCTGGGTCTTGTACTCCAGGCGCCGGAACGCCCGGGAGTGGAGCACGCGGTCGCGATCCCGCTGGAAGGCCGTTCGATACGGATGGGCGGTCTCGAAGACCACACGCCCCAACGACTCCGCGGCCCGCGCCGCGCACGGCGCCAGGACCTCCAGCTCCTCGGCCTCCAGATGCTCGCGCGTTCGGATCACGGGGATTCCTGGAGCACGCGCTCGAGTTCGGCGCGCGACTCTTCCCCGATCTCGCCGGTACCGGGTGCGGGAGGGCGGAGGACCGCGTAGGCCCCCGCCGCGAGCGCCGCCAGGCCGGCGGCTGCGAGGATCCAACCCCTCATTCGCCGAACCCTACCCTCCCGCTACCCTGGGCGCCATGAGCCGCTTGCTACTCGGTCCCGGACCTTCCAACGTGCCCGAACGCGTCCTTCAGGCCTTGGCGCAGCCCCTGCTGGGACACCTCGACCCCGCCTTCCTGGCCGTGGTGGACGAGGTCCAGGGCCGGCTGCGGCGGATCTTTGGCACCGAGAACGCCATGACCCTGCCGATCTCGGCCACGGGCTCGGCCGGCATGGAGGCCTGCCTCTGCAACCTGCTCGAGCCGGGCGATGACGTGGTGGTCGGCGTGGCCGGCGTCTTCGGCGAGCGCCTGTGCGAGGTGGCGTCGCGCATCGGCGGGCGCGTCACGCGGGTGGAGGCCGAATGGGGCACGCCCCTCGACCCCGACGCCATGGCCGAGGCCATGACGCGCGTGCGCCCTCGGCTGGCGGCCTTCGTCCACGCCGAGACCTCCACCGGGGTGTGTCAGCCGGTGGAGCCGATTGCCGCGGCCGCGCGGGCGGCCGGGGCAATGCTGGTGCTGGACTGCGTGACCTCCCTGGCCGGCATCCGCGTGAGCCTCGACGAGTGGGGCATCGACGCGGCCTACAGCGGAACCCAGAAGTGCCTGTCGTGTCCGCCCGGCCTGTCCCCCGTCTCCTTCAGCGAGCGCGCCATGCAGCGCGTGCAGGCGCGCTCGCAGCCCGTGCAGAGCTGGTACCTGGACCTGACCCTGCTGGCCGGCTACTTCGGCCAGGAGCGCGTCTACCACCACACGGCGCCCGTCTCCATGATCACGGCGCTCTGCGAAGCGTTGCGCATGGTGGAGGAGGAAGGCATGCGGGCGCGCGAGCAGCGCCACCGGCAGGCCAGCGCGGCGCTGATCGAGACGCTGGGTGCACTTGGCTTCGAGCCCCTGGTGGAAGAGGCCTACCGCCTGCCCCCGCTCACCACGTTGCGACTGCCCGAAGCGGTTCTGTCCCGCGGTGAAGCCGACGTGCGCCGCAGCCTGCTGGACGATCACGGCATCGAGGTCGGCGGCGGGCTCGGCAAGCTGGCGGGCCGCGTCTGGCGCGTGGGCCTGATGGGCCACAACGCCCGCATCGAGAACGTGGAGCGACTGGCCTCGGCCCTCTCTACCATCCTTGCCTGATCCGAGAACGAAGGAGAGCAGCGTGCTTCGCTTCACTGGCGTCATCCTCATCCTCACACTTGCCCTCGGCTGCGGCGCCACCCGCAAGGCGAAGCCCGGCGAGGGCGCGGGCTTCCTCAAGGACTACAGCAAGCTCGAGCCCGGCAAGGCCGGCGAGGCCGAGCTGCGCTGGATCAATCCCGAGGCGGATTTCACGCGCTACGACAAGGCCATCATCGACCCCGTCTCCTTCTGGCGCGGCGCAGACGCCAAGGCCGGGCTGAGCGCGGAGCAGCGCCAGGCGCTGGCCAACTACTTTCACGCGCAGGTCCACGACGAGATGGCCAAGTACTTCACGGTGGTGAAGCATCCCGAGCAGGGAGCCATGCGCTTTACGGCGGCCCTTGTCCGGCTGGGCGAACGCAACGTGACCATGGACACCCTCTCCACCTACGTCCCGCAGATGCGCCTCCTGGCCGAGACCAAGGGGCTCTTCACCGGGAAGCCCGCCTTCGTGGGCGAGGCAACGCTGGAAGGACGCGTGACCGACGCCTGGACCGGCGAGACCCTGGGCGCCGCCAAGGACCGCCGCGTGGGCGGCAAGACCTTCAAGGGCATGGACGACTGGTCGGACGTGCGCGCCGCCATCGATGCGTGGGCCGTCAAGTTCTCCACCAACATGTGCCGGCGCGCCCAGCGACCCAACTGCCCGTCCTGATCTCCCCATTTGACGCCGGCAACTCCAGCCGGTAGTGATCCGACACAACCAGACGCCCGGGTGCCCATCAGGGTGAAAAGGGAAGGCCGTGAAATCCGGCCGCGGTCCCGCCACTGTGATTGGGTAGCCCCTCCGCATAGGCCACTGGGGAGAAAGGACTCCCTGGGAAGGCGTGGAGAGGCAACACCCATAAGCCAGGAAACCTGCCCGGGCGGCACAACGACACTCGCTCTTCGCGGAAGGAGTGGAGGTCTCCATGACCCGTCTCGGTCTCGTGTTTCTGTGCGTCCTGTTCTCGTCGGCCGCCCTTGCAGCCCCGGGAGACCCACCGGATCCGGATCCCGTGGCGGATCCCGCCGCCGTGGCCGACCCCGATCCCGTGGCGGATCCCGCCGCCGTGGCCGACCCCGATCCCGATCCCGCGCCGTCGCAGCCGCCCAGCGAGCCGCCGCCGGTGGTGCGTCAGGTGGGCGAGGTGATCGCCACCACTACGCGCGGCGAGCGCAACAACCTGGACACGCCCGGCAACATCACGGTGCTCGACCGCGAAGCGATCGAGCAGAGCGGCGCGCGCGACGTACCCGACCTGCTGCGGCGCGAGGCGGGCGTCTTCGTCACCCAGGACTCCACCAATCCCGAGGGCTACCGGGTGGAGCTGCGTGGCTTCAACAACGGTGGCGGCAACGGCTCGGGAACCCTGGTGCTGGTGGACGGCCGACGAGCCAACGAGCCCGACAGCATGGTCACCGACTGGGCGCTGGTCTCAATCGACAACGTCGAGCGGATCGAGGTGGCGCGAGGCCCGGTGAACGCCGCCTGGGGCGACGCCGCCGAGGCGGGCGTCATCAACATTGTGACCCGCAGCGGCGAGGGTCCGCTGCGCTTCGAAGCGCGCGGCCGGCTGGCCTCCTACGACGCCTACCAGGGCACGGTCTTCGCCGGCGGCAGCGCCGGGCCCGTGAGCGCCTCGTTCTTCCTGGACGGGCAGCACAGCGACGGTTATCGCGAGCGCAGCGACTACCGCAAGCACGGAGGTGTCTTCAAGCTGGGCTTCGACATCGCCGACCTCGCGCGCCTGGACGTCAAAGCCGGCTACTGGAGCGACAAACGCGAGCGCCCGGGCACGCTGTCCGAAATGCAGATCAACTTCCTCGGCCGCCGCGCAGCAGAGCCGGGGCCCGACGACAACTTCAACCGCGTCCGCACCTACAACGTGGACGGCACGCTCCAGGTCTTCCTGGCCGAGGACGTGACCTTCAAGACCACGGCCTGGTACCGCCAGCGCCGCGACCGGGGAACGCTCAGCAACGTCACCTTCGTGTTCGACAACGACGACGAGACCCAGGTCGTCGGCGTGAACAGCCAGCTGGTGGTGGACCGGCCGATCTTCGGCCACGCCAATCAACTGGTCCTCGGCGGCGACTGGAGCAGCGACAAGGCATCCTTCGACAGCCTGTTCGACGATCTGAGCGTGTTCGACTTCGACTCGACCACGAAAACCCGTGCAGATAGAACTCTTTACGGGTTCTTCCTCCAGGACGACCTGAACCTTCTGGACAACCTGATCCTGTCCGGTGGGGTCCGCTACGACCGCAACAGCCGTTCCGCCACCAACCAGCTCAACGGGGACGGCTTCGATGTAAACCAGAGCGCCTGGAGCCCCCGTGCGGCCCTGACCTGGCGGGCGCTGGAGCCGCTCTCGCTCTACGGCTCCTGGGCGCGGGGCTTTCGCTTCCCCAATCTGACCGAGGCCTTCGGGTTCTTCGGCTTCTCGCCGGAGCTGGAGCCCGAGAAGTCCACGACCTATGAGCTGGGCGCCAAGCTCCGCACCCATCACGTCGATGCCAACCTGGCCGTCTACTACATGACGGTGCGCAACGAGATCCTGCTCAACACCGAGGTAAGCCCGCCCTTCGGCCAGAATGTGAACATGGACCGGGTGCGCCACCGCGGCGTCGAGTTCTCGACGACGCTGCGCCCGGTGGAGTGGCTGGAGCTCTACGGCAGCTACACGTACGACGACGTCGAGATCACTCGCGACCGCCTGACGATGCTGGAGGGCAACCGCATCCCACTGGTGCCCAAGCACCGCGGGACCGCCGGCGCACGGGTCTTCGGACCCTTCTACACCGAGGCCGGCGTCAACGCCAACATCGTCGGCAGCCGCCTGTTCATCAACGACTCCGCCAACGCCTTCGACCAGATGGATGCCTTCCAGGTGGTGGACGGGCACTTGGCCTGGCGCCCCCAGATCGGCGAGCACGTGCGCCTGGGCGTCGAGTTCAACGTCTACAACATCCTGGACAAGCAGTACGAGGAGGTGGGCGGTATCCGCACCGTGTTCGACCCGGTAACCTTCCTGCCCATGGGCCAGAAGCGGTTCTTCCCGTCGCCGGAGCGAAATTACGAGGTGCGTTTCCTGGTGGAGGTGCGCCGTTGAAACGAGCCAGACGAGCCTGGCCGGCCGCGGCCCTGCTGCTGCTGCTGGCCCTGGCGGGCCCGGCCCCGGCCGACGAGCTGATCTCCGTCGGCGAGGATGCCGTTCCGGTCGGGCCGGCCGTCGAGGAACGGCTGGCAGAGATCCGCCGGCGCATCCAGGCAGCGGTGGTCTATCCGCGCCAGGCCCGCGCCCGTGGACTGGAGGGCGTGGCCAAGGTGGGCTTCCACATCGACCGCTCCAGCGGGATGGCTCAGGAGATCCAGCTGGTGGGCTCTTCGGGCTACAGCAGCCTGGATCGCGCTGCGGAGAAGAGCGTAGTCCGAGCCGGCGCCCTGCCCTGGGTCTACGGCCGCCTCGAGGTCCCCGTGCGCTTCAGCCTGGAGATTCCCTAGGAGCCGGCTCCTAGCCCTTCAGCTCCGCTTCGAACAGCGCGGTCACTTTCTGCCAGGCGTCGGCGGCGGCCTCCTCGCTGTAGGAGTCGCGCTGGTCGCAGAAGAAGCCGTGACCCACGCCCGGGTAGACGACGCACTCCGAGCGGATCTCGTGCTTCTCCAGCTCGGCCTTGATCTGCTCGGCCTCCAGCGCCGGAATGTACTCGTCCTGATCGCCGAACAGGCACAGGATCCGGCCGCGGATCTTGCCGGTGCGGCCGATGGTCGAGTCGGCGCCGCCGAAGCCCTCCGCGCCCGCGATGCCACCGCCGTAGAAGCTGGCGGCAGCGGCCACGTCGGTCTCGCAGGCGGTGAGGTACGTCATGTGGCCGCCCACGCAGAACCCCATGCAGCCGATCCTTTCGCCGCGCACGTCGTCGCGCTCGCGCAGCCAGGCGATGGCGGCCCGGGCATCGACGATCATCTCGTCTGCCTGGAGCTGGCCGTAGGGCACGAAGCCCTTGGCCATGCCTTCTTCGGTGTAGTCGAGCTCGATCCCCGGAGCCGTCCGGTGGAAGAAATCGGGCGCCACCGCCACGTAGCCCTCGCGCGCCAGGCGCTCGGTCACGTCGCGAATGTGGGAGTTCACGCCGAAGATCTCCATGAACACGATCACGGCGGCGTGAGGGCCGCCTTCGGTGGGATACGCCACGTGGGCGCCCATGGCGGCTCCATTCACCGGAATCTCGACGTGCTCCGTTGTGATCTGCATGGGATCCTCCCCTTACTCGGACTAGGTGTGAAGCCGCGGCCAAGCCGGAGCTTCGCTTAGCACTTGGGCCTCGTGCTCCGCAATCGCTTTGAGCCGCTGCGGTGCTTCCGCGTCGATGCTCCGCGCCAACTCCACGTAGATTCCGTGGTGGCGCGCCTCGCATGCCAGCAGTCCGCGGTAGAAGGCCGCCAGGGCCGGATCGTCCAGCCCGTCGGCCAGCAGCTGGAAGCGCTCGCAGCTGCGGGCCTCGATCACCGCGCAGCAGAGCAGCGTATCCACCAGCCGGCCGGGCTCGCGGCTGCGCACCGCGGCCTGGAGGCGCCCGGCGTAGGGGCTGGGCCGCTGACGGCCGAATCCCACACCCCGCCGCTCCAGATGCGTCAGCACCTGCTCGAAGTGGCCCAGCTCCTCGCGCGCCAGCTCCGACAAGGGACGGGCCAGCTCGGCCCGCTCCGGATAGCGAAAGACCAGGGTCAGCGCGGTCGAGGCCGCCTTCTTCTCGGCGTGGGCGTGATCCAGCAGCACCTCGTCCAGGCCCGCAAGGGCTCGGGGCAGCCAGCTCGGGTCGGTCGGCGCAGCCAGGTTCAGCACGGGCCGCACTATAGCGGGGTACACTGGACCCATGGAGTATCGGAACCTGGGATCCAGCGGCCTGCGGGTGAGCGAGATCGCGCTCGGCTCGTGGCTCACGTTCGGCTCGTCGGTGGACGCACCTTCCACACAGGACGTCGTCCACGCCGCCTACGACGTGGGCATCAACCTGTTCGACACCGCCGATGTCTACGCCAACGGACATGCCGAGGAGGCCCTGGGGCGCGCGCTCCAGGGAATCCCGCGCACGTACGTGGTCGTCGCCACCAAATGCTTCTTCCCCATGTCGGAACGGCCCAACGACCGGGGCCTCTCCCGCAAGCACATCGTGGAGAGCGTCGAGGCTTCGCTGCGGCGGCTTCGCACCGACTACATCGATCTCCACCAGTGCCACCGGGCGGACCCGAGCACGCCGATCGAGGAGACGGTCCGCGCCTACGAGGACCTGATTCGCCAGGGCAAGCTGCTGTACTGGGGCGTGTCCGAGTGGCGCGCCGCGCAGCTCGTGGACGCCTGCAGGATCGCCGACGCGCGTAACGCCTACCGGCCGATCTCCAACCAGCCCCAGTACAACCTGGTGCGGCGCCAGATCGAACGCGAGGTGATTCCGGTCTCGCGGCGCGAGGGGGTGGGCCAGATCGTCTTCAGCCCCCTGGGCCAGGGCGTCCTCACGGGCAAGTACTCCGGCGGCGCACGCCCGTCGGGCACCCGCGCCACCGACGAGGAACGCAACCACTTCATGGGCGCCTTCCTGGAGGAGGACGTCCTGGAACGCGTAGACCGACTGCGGCCGTTGGCCGACGAGCTGGGCGTATCGCTGGCGCAACTGGCGCTGGCCTGGTGCCTGCGCGAGCCCAACATCTCCAGCGTGATCGTGGGCGCGACCACGATGAAGCAGATCCAGGAGAACGCCAAGGCATCCGGGATCCGCATTCCGGACGAGATGGCGTCCCGCATCGACGAGATCCTTCCGGCCTGATGCGGGCCGACGCCGTCGTCGTCGGAAGCGGGGCCGGCGGCGGGCCCGCCGCCACCGCCCTGGCCGAGAGCGGACGGAGCGTGGTGGTGCTGGAGGCCGGTCCGCGCCTGGAAACCGCGGACTTCAGCGGGGCCGAGGGCGCCATGCTGGCGCGCCTGTTCCGAAACGTGGCGATTCAAGGCTCGAACCAGGCCTTGTACGCCGGCTCCTGTGTCGGCGGCTCCACGGTGGTGAACGACGCGCTCTGCTTCCCCACGCCCGCGGCGGTGCTCGAGGGCTGGCGCTCGTCGGGGCTCGACCTGGCCGGCTTCGAGAGCCACCTGGAGCGGGTCTGGCGCGAGGTGAACGCCACGCCGACGGATCGGGCTCATACCAGCCGCAACGCCCTGCACCTGGCCGTGGGCGCCGCTCGGCTGGAGTGGGAAGCGGAGTCGATCCCGCGCAACGTGCGGGGCTGCGTGAACCTGGGCCTCTGCAACTTCGGCTGCCCCACCGGCGCCAAGCAGTCGACCCTGCTGACCTACGTGCCCCGGGCAGAGCGCTCCGGAGCGCAGGTGCTGGCGGAGACCCGGGTGGAGCGCGTGGTCGTGGAGGCGGGCGCGGTCCGCGGCGTCGAGGCCGAAGGCCTGCGCGTGGAGACCCCGCTGGTCATCCTTGCCGCGGGCGTCCTGGGCACGCCGCGCATCCTGCTGCGCAGCGGCGTGGCCGCCGGCTCCGGGTTCCAGGCCCACAGCTCCCTGTACGTCACGGCGCGCTTCCCCAAGCCGGTCCACGGCTACTACGGCCCGACCATGTCCTTCGGGGTGAGCCAGTTTGCACCGGAGTTCATGCTCGAGAACGTGACGGTGCACCCGGTCGTAACCGCAACGGGCCTGCCCTCTTTCGGCGAGGAGCACGAGCGCATCATGCGCCGGTTGCCGTACCTGGCCCGTTGCGTGGTGCTGCGCAGGGATGCGGCCCGGGGGTCGATCGACGCCGACGGAACGATCGACTATCGGCTCCTGGCCGAGGACCAGTCCGCGCTGCGCCGCGGCCTGCTGGCGGCCACCGAGCTCTACCTGGCCGCCGGTGCCGATGCGGTGTGGCTCCCGCTCCAGCAGCCCCACACGATCCGCACCCTGGGCGACGCGGAGGCGCTGCTGTCGCAAGCCCTGGAGCCGTCGCGGCTGGCGTCGCTCTACGCGGTCCATCTGTTCGGCGGCGCCTGCATGGGCGACGTCTGCGACGAGGACGGATCCGTGCGCGGTGTGAGCGGCTTGTACGTGGCCGACGCCTCCGGCCTTCCGGGAAACACGGGGGTGAATCCGCAGATTACGGTGCTCGCCAACGCCCAGCGAATCGCCGAAGGCATTGCGGCATGAGCGCGCCGCTACTGGACCCGCAGCTGGACCGGCGCGGCTTCCTGCGCCTGGCGGGTGTGGCGGCGACCCTTGGGGCGCTTCCCGGGTGCTCGTCTGCGGATCGCCGCGACCGCATCGTGACCGCAGTCACCCGGCGCATCGTGGGCCCGCTGGGCGCTGCGCAGATCGATGCGGGACGGGTGGACCCTGCCGCGGCCGCAGACGCGTTCCTCGCGGACCTGGGCCCCCTGGGCGATGCCCTGGAACTGGCACTGGCCGCACTGGAGTGGGCCGTGTGGCCGCTGGTCCCCAAGCTGAGGCCCTTCACGTCCCTGGAGCCCACCGAGCAGGACGCGGTGCTCGCCGACCTCCGCGATTCGCGACTGGGTTTCAAGCGCCAACTGTTCGCCGCCGCCAAGTCGGTGGGCTGTCTGGCCTACTACACGTCCCCGGAAAGCCACGGCGGGCTCGGCTTCCCCGGCCCCTTCGGCGACAACACCGCAGCGATGCAATGGTCCGACGAAGTCTGAGGGCGGCCGCCGCGCTGCTCCCGATCCTGGCCACCGCAGCGACCGCGGGAGAGCCCGCGCTGATCGTCAGCGACGACAAGCGTCGCCTGGAGATCTCGCAGCTCTCGCTGGACTACCGGAACGGGGAGATCCGCGCGCAGATCACCTCCGCTCGGGGCGGCACCGTCGACGCGAAAGGCACCTGGCGCACCGGGCTCCTTCACCTCGAGCTGACCGGGCGTGATCTCGCCGCCGAGGAGGCCGATCCCTGGATGCTGCGCGCGGGCCCGCTGCCCGAGGCTTCCGGACGGCTCGATGCCGAGGCCACGGTTCACTGGGAGCCGGGAAAGCCCGTACGGATCGACGCATCGCTGACCCAGGAGTCGGGCGTGATCGACTGGGTCGGGCTGCAGTTCCGCGCGCCAATCCGCTCCGAGGGCGTCATCCTGATCGGCGGAGGCACCGTGCTTCAGGACTTGAACACGCGTGCGGCTGCGACTCGCTTCGGCGACCTGGACTTCACCGACGTGTCGTGTGTGGTCCAGCTCGAGGACAAGCAGCTGGGGCTCCAGGATCTGCGAGCTCAGGGCTACGGAGTTCTCTGGAAGGGTGAGATCGCCGTCGACTTTCGCGAAGAGGCGCAGCCCTTTCGTGTGGCCCTGGAGGTGAAGGACGCTCTCGAGGACCAGTCCTACGAGTTCACGGCTGCCGACGGCGCCGAGGTCGTCCGCATCCGCGATATCGAAGGCGGGTTCCGGGTTTCGGGCCGCTGGACGGGTGACGACACCTGGAGAGATACGCTGCGCGGATCGGGCCTGCTCACCCTGCAGCGCGGCGAGGTGCTGGGGTCCCCCATCCTCCCGGCCATCTGGAACGGCCTGACCGGCCGCGTCCCTCTGGTCAAGCTCCCCCGGTTACCGCCGTTCCTGGACGAACCCAACGAGGTGACCGAGGGGCGCATGAGCTTCGAGGTGCGGGAGGCTGCGATCCACACGCAGGATCTGTACCTGGAGACCCACGACTTCGTCGCCACCGGCGCGGGCCACCTCGGCCTCGATGAGAGCATCGACGCGGATCTCGACGTCGCGCTCACCCAGGCGGGCGTGGCGCGGATGTTCACCGTCGTCGCCCTCCCCCTCCCCTCGAGCAAGGTCCGGCTCGGCCGGATCCCGGTCCACGTGACCGGCAACTGGTCCAACCCGGAGGCCAGCGCCGACGTGGGACGAGTGCCTCTCTCCATGATCAAGATGATCTTCGGGTATGCTCTTCTGCCATGAGACTTCGTCAGGGCGTCGTCGTGGCCGAGGACCTGGACGCGGCGGTGAGTTCGCTGCGAGAGGCGTTCGGCCTGGGTGAGCCGTACGCCGACCCGGGCGTCGCTGTATTCGGCCTGCGCAACGCGGTGCTGCCTGTGGGCAACGACTTCCTGGAGGTCGTGTCCCCCGTCCGCGACGACGCTCCCGCCGCCCGCTACCGGGCGCGCCAAGGCGGCGACGGCGGATACATGGTCATGTTGCAGAGCGACGACCTGGCCGCCGACCGCCGGCGCCTGGACGGGCTGGGCGTCCGCATCGTCTGGGCCGGCGAGCTGGAAGACATCGCGGGCCTGCACCTCCACCCCAAGGACACCGGAGGAGCGCTGCTCTCCCTGGACCAGCCGCAGCCGGCGGAGAGCTGGCGCTGGGCGGGTCCGGACTGGCAGGAGCGCTCGCGTACGGACGTGGTCCGGGGCCTGGCCGCCGTCGAGCTGGCCGGTCCCGATCCCGACCGGCTCGCCGCGCGCTGGGCGGAGGTCCTGGGCCGCCCGGCGCGGGGCGTCCAGATCCCCCTGGAGCACGGCTCGCTGCGCTTCGTCGCGGGTCCCGCCGAGCGGCTGGTGGGCCTGGATCTGTACGCCTCGGACCCGGGCCGGGCAGGCGAAGAGCATGACCTATTGGGCGTGCGCATCCGTCTGGTCTAGGGGTATAGTGCCTGCCGGCTCCGCGAATCCGCGCATGGACATCGAGACACCCCAACCATCCTTGTTCGCCCTGTGAGGGACTGCTGATCCCATGAATGGCGAGCATTCTCTCGATTTCGCGGGCGTCGCCTGGCGTCTGGGGCTGACCCTTTTCTTCGTGCTGTTGAACGGGTTCTTCGTCGCGGCGGAGTTCGCCCTGGTCAGGGTGCGCCGCTCGCGCATCGCCACGCTGGCCAGCGCCGGCAGCCGCCCGGCCCGCACGGCCGACCACATCCTCAACCACTTGGACCGCTACCTGTCGGCCTGCCAGCTGGGCATTACCCTGGCCAGCCTGATCCTGGGTGCCCTGGGCGAGCCGGCCGTGTCCCGACTGATCTTCGCCGGAGGCACCGCTCTGGGGCTTCAGCTCGACCCCAACGACCCGGTCCTGCACTGGACCTCGCTGCTCATCGCCTTCACCGTGATCACGATCCTGCACATGACGGTCGGCGAGCAGGCTCCCAAGATGTGGGCCCTGCAACGCGCCGAGCGCATGACGCTCCAGACATCGATCCCGCTGCGCATCTTCGCCATGATGTTCCGCCCCTTCATCTGGGTCGTGAACGAGATCTCGAACTGGATGCTGCGCTCCGGCGGCCTCAAGACGGGCGCGGGCCACGAGTCGAGCGCAACCGCCGAAGAAATCCGGCACATGCTGTCGCGCTCGGCGGAGGCCGGCGAGATATCACCGCGCGAGTGGGAGCTGGCCGAGAACGTGTTCAAGATGATCGAGCTCGAGGTGCGGCACATCCTGATGCCGCGCGTCGACGTGGTCTACCTGTCGCTCCAGAACGATCTGGAGGCGAACCTTCAGGTGCTGCGCCGCAGCGGTCACTCGCGCTTCCCGCTGTGCGAGGTGGGCCTCGACACCGTCGTCGGGTTCGTCCACGTGAAGGACGTCTTCGGCGGAGACCTGCCGACGACCATGGACGAGCTGCGAGCACGTGCCCGCCCTCCGGTGTTCGCTCCCGAGACGCAGCCGGTTTCCGCGCTGATCCTGGAGCTGCAACGCCAGCGCAGCCACTGCGCGGTGGTGCTGGACGAGCACGGCACCGCATCGGGCCTGGTCTTCTTGGAAGACGCCCTGGAGGAAATCGTCGGCCCGATCGCCGACGAGTTCGACATCCCGCGCAAGGACATCGAGGAGGTCGCGCCGGGCTGCTACGAGCTGAGCGGAATGGTCGCGTTGCCGGAAGCGGAAACGCGCCTGGGCATCGACCTGGAGGAAGCCGCCGAGGACACCATCGGTGGCCACGTAGTGGCGCGGCTGGGCCGCATCGCCCGCCCCGGCGACTCCATCGACGTGGAAGGGCATCGGATCTCGGTCCTGGAGATCGCGCGGCGCCGGATCTCACGGCTGCGCATCGAGCCCATCGAGGTAGAGCCCGTCGACCGCGAGTCGGACACGGAGGATGGAGCGGCGCAGGAGCCCGGCAACGAGCCCGAGCCCAGCCCCTCCGAGTCCTGAGCCTCTACGCGGCGCTGGAGGGGGCGCAACCGCCGTCGCACAGGCTGCGAGGCGTCTCGCCGGCCAGCTCCGGCGCCTCGATCTGCACGGTGGCGTGATCGATGCCGAACTCGGTGCCCAGCAGGCGGTAGGCATCGGCCAGAAGCGCCTGGCTGTCCGCCGCCTCGGCCGTGACCAGGTGGCACGACAGCGAGATCTCCCCGCTGCCGATCGACCACACGTGCAGGTCGTGGACCTGTTGCACCGCCGGCAGCGCGGCCAGGGCGGCCGAGATCCGTTCGGGCTCCAGGTGGCGCGGAGCGGCCTCCATCAGCACGTCCACGGCGTCGCGCAGCAGCTTCCAGGCCGAGTAGAGCACCAGCACGCTGATGATCAGGGAAGCGGCGGGGTCGGCCCAGTTCCAGCCGTAACGCCACACCAGGAAGCCGGCGCTCATGGCGCCCACGCTGCCCAGCGCATCGCTGGCAACGTGAAGCCAGGCCCCGCGCACGTTCAGGCTGTGCTCGCGCCCTTCGCGAAGGATCCAGAGCCCGGCCAGGTTGACCAGCAGTCCGCCCGTCGCCACCAGCAGGAGTCCGCCGCCCATCACGGGGCTCGGGGCCTCCAGGCGTCCGAGCGCCTCGATCACGATCAGGATCGCCACCGCGACCAGGGCCCCGCCCTGGGCCAGGGCGGCCAGGATTTCCACCCGCGCCAGCCCGAAGGTCCAGCGCCCTCCGCCGGGACGCGACGCCATCCAGGAGGCGAACAGCGCCAGGGTGAGGGCGGCCACATCGGAGACCATGTGCGCGGCGTCCGCCAGCAGCGCCAGGGAGCCGGTGATCAGACCTCCCACCACCTCGGCCACCGTGTACGCAGCCGCCAGGCACAGCGCCCAGGCCAGCCTGCGCCGGTTGGCGGCGCGGTGATCTGCGTGGGCGTGTCCCTGGTGGCCTTGCATCGCCCGTGCATTCTACCGCGCACCCGCTGGCCGGCCGCACCGGCCTCGGTTACCCAATGGGGCCAGGGTGCAGAGAAGGAGAGCGGAATGGCCAGTATCAAGGTGACGGAGCGCATCGGTGCCAAGGCAGAGGCCGTGTGGGACCTGTTTCGGGATTTCGGCGGGGTTCAGCGCTACTCGCCCCAGATCGAAGGCTGCAGCGTCGAGGGCGAAGGCATCGGCGCCGTGCGCACCCTGACCCTGCCCGGCGGGCTGGAGCTTCAAGAGCGCCTCGAAGCCTTCGACGACGCCGCCCGCTGCCTGCAGTACTCCATCATCTCGGGCCCCCTGCCCTTCGAGGACTATCTGTCCACGGTCGAGATCCGCGAGGACGGCGACGGCTGCCACGTGGAATGGAGCAGCACCTTCGAGCCCAAGGGAATCGCCGAGGAGCAGGCCGGCGCGATGATCGAGGGGATCTATCGCGGCGGCATCAAGGGCGTCCGCGGCGCTCTGGGCCTCTAGCTCGGCAAGCGGGCGCCACGGTCACGAAGGGGCTCACCCCCCGGCGCCATCGGCGCGGTCGCGCATGCCGTACTTCTCGAAGGGCCCGATGAACATGTGCTCGTAGAGGCCGTAGCCGACCTCGCCGGCGTAGGAGAAGCGAGCCGCGTGATCCACGATGGTGAGCTGACCCAGCGGAGCGATCTCCTCCGTCCGGTACTCCTTGCCCTGGACCACCAACGGACCCTGGTACATCCCGTGGCGCCAGTCGGTTTCCACGCCGTAGCCCGTCCCGATGGCGATGAAGGCGTGGCAGAGCGGCTCGCACTCGATCTCCAGCGGCCGCCCCGGCGCGTCGGGAAAGCGCAGGGTGGAGCCCGTCATCATGCGCGTACCGGGCTTGAGCCGGTGGTCGTACTCCACCGTGCCCAGACTCTCGATGGGCCGCCCGTCGTTCCAGATCCGACGCGCGTCGTAGAGAACCTGCGTGCCGTCGTTCTCCTCGTTGAGGACGTAGAGGATCGAGTGATCGGCGAACTGCATGGGGAAGTAGTTCCACATGCCCGACAGCGAGCCGGGTCCGCCCGCGTGGATGCCCGGCGGCTCGGCCTCGCCGTGGGGTCGGATTCCCCAGGAGCGGTCGCGGGTGCCCCACCACCGGTCGGGCGTGACTTCGAGCCGCTCGTCGCCCACCCGGAGCCAGCCGCTCCAGCGTCCGGTCTGGGCGAAGCGCGAGGTATCGAAGAGCACCCGGCCGTGGCGCCGGATGAACTGGTTGTTCTCCTCCACCGCCGGGATCGCCCCCTCCCAGACCAGATCGCAGGCGACGCCGTGCTCGCTCTCGTCCAGCCGGAAGCGCAGGCGCTTCAGCGGCTCCAGAACCTCGATCGCGAAGGGCCCCACCGAGAGGTCCTGGCGGTCGCCCAGCTCGCGGGAGGCGCGCACCACCCGGTAGTGCTCGCCGCGCTGCACGCAGGCAAAGGCATCCTGCACGGCCAGGTTGGGGTACTGCCCCATGCCCATCACCATGAAAATCTCGCCGCTCGAGGCGTGCAGGTTGAAGTAGTAGCGATCGTAGAAGTTGCGGTCGCTGGTGGAGACCAGGCGCACCGGCTGGGCGGTCTGATGGACGGGGAAGTCGTCCCAGGACGAGATCACGGCAATCCTCCGGCGCTTCACGGCCGGCCAGGCGGCCGGCCGGAACAGCCTAGAGGATCACCGGAAGCGCTGCGAAGGGAGAGCCGGGCAGGAGCGCCGTGTGATCGCCGCCCAGCCAATCGTCGATGATCGCCGCGTAGACGCGGCGGAAGTCGACGTTGACCTTCAGGTTGTGGGTGGCGTCCAGATCGTCCAGCCGGGGAATCGTGCCGTGCATCCCGCCCGCAACGCCCTCGCCAACGAGCATCGCCACGCCCGCGCGACCGTGGCCAGTTCCGGCATTGGCGCCCGAAGCGTTCTGAAGCGGGCGACGCATGATAAACCTGGATCCCCGACGCACTTCCCGGGCAGAGCGCATCGTGCCGCAGCATCGAGGCGACGTCCGCGAGATGGGCGCCCAGCCCGGACGCCCGGATCGTACCCGCCCTGTTCGCCCTGCTGGGGCATTCGGACCCGCGCATCCGCGAGCGGGCGCGCGACGCCATCGAGTACGTCCAGGACTGAGGCCCCTCACCCGGAGCCGCCCCCGACCGCTGGCCGCGGCTTCTCCCCCGTAGGCAATGATGCATCATCCGCATGCCGCACGAGCAGCGTGATGGCCACATTCAGGGGGAACCACCGTGAGATCGATCCGCTTCGGCTACCTGTTCCTGGGCTTGATGGCCGCCCTGGCCGCGGAGGCCCTCGCCACGACCTGGGCTCCCGAGAGTGAATGGATCGTCCAGGCAGCCCTGACCCTGCTCCTGGTGGTGGGTGTCTGGTCACTGCACGAGCGCCGCTCCGCGTTCCACACGGGGCTGGCTCTGACGGCCCTCGGCATCGCCACCTCGCTTGGCCACGCCCTGACCACGGCGCCCGTCCTGCAGGCCCTCAACCTGGCGGTGATCGGCGGCTTCTGCGTCGTCACGGTGAGCATTGCCACGCGACAGGTGCTGGCGACCTCCGGGCCCGTCGACCAGGACCGCCTGATGGGGTCCCTGTGCATCTACCTGCTGCTCGGCATCCTCTGGGCCGTCTACTACGCCCTGATCGAGATGCTCGATTCCGGCGCCTTTCACTACGCAGTTCCCGTGACTGCGGATCTTCCCTCCTCGCACTTTCTCTACTACAGCTTCGTAACGCTCACGACGCTGGGCTACGGGGACGTCGTGCCGATCAGCCCCCTGGTTCGAACTGCGTCGTACCTGGAGGCCGTGATCGGCCAGGTCTACCTCACCGTGCTGGTCGCCAGTCTGGTGGGCCGCCACGTTTCCGGATGGAGCGATCCCGAACCCAGCCTCTAGGAGCCCCGCATCAAGTAGCGCCCGCGCTGGCCGATGCGTGAAGGGTCGACCAGGGGGGCACAGGATGCGCGGCGCACTGAAGGTGACCTACACGGACGGGAGCCACGAGTACTTCGAGGTGGATCCCGTTGGAGACGCTCCGGACTTCGCGGGAAACCTCCGGGAGTTTCTGGAGTCTCCGGACGTGGTCCTGGTGCTGGACAACGAGATCCTGGTGATCCCCTCCAGCAGCGTGCGCCACCTGACCCTCACCCGAGCCGACGCCGAGCTGGACGTGGCCGAGCTCGAAGCCATCCCGGGCGTGATCACGGGCGTGAAGCGGATCGTCGGCTAGCCGGCTAGTCGGCTAGTCGGCTAGTCGGCCGGACGAACTGCCGGGCCGAGGCGCGGTCTGCGCTACTCGTCGGCCTCTTCGTCGTCGTCCCCGGCCTCGCGGATCTTGGTGATCGCCCAGTCCACGGCGAAGAACGGCAGCGTCGCCAGCAAAGCCGGCAGCGCGAAGATCGTCGCGATCGGCTGCTCCTTCACGAAGGACAGGTCGATCGCCTGCGCCGGAGCGGGCGCAGCGAGCAATCCGAACAGGGCGAGAACGGCCAGGAACCGGCGCATGGCATCCCTCCATGGAGCGCGGGGGCTGAGAGATCCTCTCACGCCAGGCCGGGCCGGTCAACTCCGGCCAAATCCCCCTCCCCCCTTCTCGCGCCTCGAGATCCCCGGGTAGGATCCTGGCCTGGGGTGACACCGGCCCGAGCCATTCGGCCGCCCCGAACGGAGGTGGGAGATGCTTCGAGCTCGATGGCGGACGTACATGACCGGGGCTGCCCTGCTGGCGGGAATGGCGTCCAGCGGGTGCCCGTCGATTCACTGGGACACGTCCTGGCCGGAGCGACGCCCGCTGGGCGCAGACTACGAGACCTTCCGGCCGCGGCACCTGCCCGAGCCGGACGATCCCCGCCCGCTCTTCCAGGAGCCGACCGGGACCGTCCGCCTCCAGCAGGTCGTGGGGTATGCGCTGCTGCAGAACCCGCGGCTCAGTGCCTACTCCTGGGACGTGCGAGCCCACGAGGCGCGCACACTCCAGGCCGGCCTGATACCCAACCCGGAGATCTCGTTCCGAACCGAGGACGTCTTCGGCACCGGCCCCTTCAACGACATCAACTACGCCGAGACCACGATCCAACTGGGCCAGCTCGTGGAGCTCGGAGGCAAGCGCTCCAAGAGGCGACGCGTGGCGGACCTGGACGAGGACGTGGCCGGCTGGGACTACGAAACCGAGCGGATCGAGGTGCTCACCGAAGCGACCCAGCTCTTCGCCACGGCACTGATCGCCCAGAAGCAGGTGCAGCTGGCCGATGAGCTGGTGCGCATCGCCCAGGAGTCGCTGGATGCCGTGCGCGCCGAAGTCGACGAGGGCCTCGCCTCCCCGATCGAGCGCACGCGGGCGCGCGTGTCGTTGACCGCCGCGGAGGTGGAGCGCGACAGCCTGCGACAGCAGCTCGAGACGGCCTACTCCGACCTGGCGGCCACCTGGGGCAGCGAGCAGGAGCAGTTCGGGCTTCTCGAAGGCGACGTCGAGGCGCTCGTCGAGCCTCCCCCGCTGGAGCAGCTGGTCGCGCGGGTCGAGAAGAACCCCTATCTCGCCCGCTGGACCACCGAGATCGAGCAGCGCAAGGCCGTGGTGGAGTTGGAACGCGCCCAGCGCGTCCCCGACGTGTTCCTGGCCGCCGGCGTGCGCCGCCTCTCGGTCACGAACGACACGGCCATGGTCTTCGGGGTCGAGGTGCCGATTCCCTTCAGCGACCGCAACCAGGGCAACATCCTGGCCGCGCGCTACGAGCTGGCGCGAACCGAGGAGAGGCGGCGGGCCACCCGGCTGCGCGTCTTGACCAAGCTGGCCGCTGCCGACGATCGCCTCGGAGGCGCCTACGCCGAAGCCCGCGCCCTACGCGAGCAGGTTCTGCCCGACGCGGAGCAGGTGCACGCGCAGCTCCTCCAGGAGTTCGACGCCGGTCGCTATCCCTACGACGACGTGCTGGAGGCCCAGCGCACGCTGTTTCGGCTGCGAACGCAGTACCTGGGAGCGCTGAAGGACTATCACATCGCCGTAGCCGACGTGGAGCGACTGATCGGAGAGCCGTTGCACGGCGCCCCCTAGCGCTGCGGCCGGTTCGCAAGCGCCCGTCGGACGCACAGCACCAGCTCGTCGGGCGTGTACGGCTTCTGGATGAAGCCGGCCAGGCCGAGCTCGGCGAAGCGCTCCAACGCCTCTCGCTCGGGATAGCCGCTGCACAGGATCACCGGAACGTCGGCATTCCGCTCGCGGAGCATCCGGTGGGTCTCCACGCCGTCGGGGCCCGGCATGGTCAGGTCCATCAGGACGCAAACCACGTCCTCGGCACGGCTCCGGAAGGCCTCGATCCCCAGCTCGCCGTCCGCGGCCGTGACCATCTCGAACCCGACCCGCTCGAGGACCAGGGACCCCACCTCGCGAGCATCCTCTTCGTCGTCGATCAGCAGGATCGTCCCGCTGCCCGTCCACGCCTCGGGAAGCTCGGCCGCGGCCTCCAGGGGGGTGGGCCGACAAACCAGGGCCGGCAGCAGCAACGTAATGGTGGTTCCCCGGCCCAGCTGGCTTTCAACGCGGATCGCGCCGTCATGCCCGCGCACGATTCCCAGCACCGCCGCCAGGCCGAGACCGCGGCCGGCGAACTTCGTGGAGAAGAAAGGCTCGAAGAAGTGCCGGCGGGTGTGCGCGTCCATCCCGCAGCCGTCATCGGAGACCGCCACGGACACATAGCGCCCGGGCGCGAGCCCCTGCCCCAGCTGGAAGCCATGTAGCGCCGCGCGGTCGTAGCCCGCAGCGGCCGCCGTCACGCGGATCTCTCCGCGGCCCTCTCCGATCGCCTCGGATGCGTTGGTGATCAGGTTGAGGACGACCTGGCGGATCTGACTCGCGTCGGCCTCCACGGCGGGCAGGTCGGGCTCGAAGTCGTAATCCAGCACGACCTTCTTGGATCGAGCCGCGGAGAGCAATTCTCCCGAATCCTCGATCAGCTCGCGCAGATCGAGTGCCGTGAACTCCACGCTGCCACGCCCCGCATAGTCCAGCAGCTGGCGGCAGAGCTCGGCGGCTCGGCGGGCCGAGCGCTCGATACGCGCGATGTGTGCCCGGGCCGGCACGCCCTCGGGGAGCGTATCGAGCGCCAGGTTGGCGTGTCCGAGCGAGGCCACCAACAGGTTGTTGAAGTCGTGGGCGATGCCTCCCGCAAGCACGCCCAGGCTCTCCAGCTTCTGCGCCTGCTGCATCTGGACCTCGAGCCGATGGCGCTCCTCCTCGGCGTGCCGGGCGTCGCTGATGTCCGAGATCACGCCGTACAGCCGGCGTTCACCATGCACGTTCACGGTTCGCACGCGGTCCCGAATCCAGCGCCCGTCGCCATCGCTGCGTTTGATCCGGTATTCGATGGCTATGCCTTCCTCTTCCCCGGCAACCACCGCCTCGTAGGCGAAGCGCACGCGCTCGCGATCGTCCCCATCGATGATCTCGATCCAGCGGTCCGGGTCCTCCTGGAAGTAGCTCGGCTCGTAGCCCGCGATCTCACCGATCACCGGTGAGAAGTAGATCGTCTCGAACCCCACCTCCGGGCCCACGCGAGCACTCCAGATGTGGTCGGGGAAGTCCTGCAGGATCGCCGCCAGCTCCCCGTGAGCCCTGCGTTCGGCCCGTTGGGCCTCGCACAGGCGTTCGTTCGCTTCGAACAGCTGCGCGGCGCGCGCGCTGCGCGTCCGGGCCAGGTGCAACACCAGGACGAGGCCCAGCGCGTAGAGCGCCCCTCCGGCGATGGCCAGCTCCGGGATCCAGGTGCGATAGGTGGCAGCCACTTCGGCTCCCGGGGTGAGCTCGATGCTCCAGGCCAGGTTGCGGACATCCACGCTGCCCGCGACGCCGGGTTCGTCTGCGCCGGAGAGCTCTCCCCGGGCGTAGAGAAGCTCGTCGTCATGGCGAATCCGGATCGCGTAGCCGTGGGCGATGTTCTCGAGGATCTGCCCCAGGGCCACCTCGAGCCGGTACACCCCCAGCGCGAAGCCGTCGAAACGGCCCTCCCGCCTGAGGGGCACATAGACCAGGAATCCCTTGCCCCCCTGCACCAGGTCCACCGGACGCGTGGCCACCACGGTCATCCCATCGCGTGCCGCCTCCAGGGCCTCGCGACGCCGCGCCTCGAATCCCAGATCCAAGCCCAGCGCGGCTTCGTTGCCCTCCAGAGGAGTCACCCAGCGGACCGTGAGCTGGGGATCCACCCGCTCGATGGCCTGGAAGCCGGCGAAGTGCTCCAGGAGCAGCCTCGCGTCGGTCTGCCAGCGTTCCACTTCTGCCCCGTCCCAACGCGCGGCGAGGCGCACCAGCGCACCCGTCTGGTCTTCCATGCGCCGGTCCAGCTCCGAGGCGACATTCACCAGCGTCACCTGGCATGCCGTCGCGAGGGCTTTCTCCTCCCGGCTGCGAAGCTCCACAGCCCAGACCCCGGCAATCACCAGCACGACGAAGCCGAGCACCAGCGGAAGGCCGAGCCCGGGATTCCCGCCGGGCGTTCCGGGGATGCACGTCATGCGACGATCCTACAACAGTCCCAGTTCAGCGAGCGTCCGGAATCTCCGGGCTCCCGCCCGCCACCCGGGACGATTCGGGCCGCCGCGCGGCATGCCAAGAGCTACTCGATCAGCGCGGCCAGGCTCGCCAGGCTTGCGCTCAGCCCGCTCTCCTCGACGCGTCCGATCAGCACCGTCAGTCCCGAGGACCGAGGTGCCGAGGTGCCGAGGTGCCGAGGACGATGTTCGCCTTCTGATCCGCCATGGCCGACAACTGAGCGTGATCCTGCTGCACCACGCGAAGCATGGTGGTGACCATGGGCCGCGGCTCGATCTCGCCCAGGCTCAGCTTGTCCGCCAGGCTGCCGGCGCTCTCACGTCCGAGTGCCATCGGCTCTCCCTCCGGATAACGGTCGCCGACCGTTCTAGAGGAAGCTGGCGGGGGGCTCGATGGCACGGATCATGGCACGGAACAGGCCCTCGTAGCGCGGGAACAGGTCGCTCTGGACCGACGCCTGCACGAAGAGCACCCCATTGCCGGAGAGCGGCAGCATCACCTCCCACTGGGTGACCGGGATTCCGTCCTGGACCGAGGTGTATTCCACCAGGCCCATGGTCCGACCGCTGGGATGCTCGAGGCAGCTCTTGGAGCGCAGGACGAAGTCCAACTTCGCCCCGGCCAGGCGCGCGGCGTACTCCTCCAGAGCTTGCTCCAGCGGGCGGCGTTCGGGATCCCGGTTCAGCTCGAGCCAGAGGTTGGCGGGGAAGTCGCATTCCTGATCCGGCGACATCAGCAGCACGCCGTTCATGTCCGGAATGGTCTCGACGCTCCAGTCGGCGGGAGCCCCGAACCGCACTCCGCAGAACTCCCATGCCTCGGCCACCGGCGCGGCGTCCGCCGGCTCGGCATCGCAGGGCTTCTCGTTCCGGCCGAAGAACCTTCGCATGGAGGTCCCATCGGAGACCCGGCGGCCGCAATTGAGCCGCAGCACGTCCTGCCGGGTCTCCTCTGCGCGGCCGGGCCGCTACCCTGCGGCGACGCAAGCGACCTCGGAAGGGACGAATCCATGCAGCAGTTGGACGGGAAAGTCGCCGTGGTGACGGGCGGAGCCAGTGGCATCGGCCGCGCCATGGCCCAGCGCTTCGCCCGCGAAGGAATGAAGCTGGCTCTGGCCGACATCGAGAAGGGCGCCCTGGAGCAGGCGACCGCGGAGTTCGAAGCGGACGGGGTCGAGGTATTCCCCTACGCCGTGGACGTGTCGAACGCCGACCAGATGGACGGACTCGCGCAAGCCGTGCTCGACCGCTTCGGTGCGGTCCACGTGGTGTGCAACAACGCAGGCGTCGCCAGCGGCGGGCCCATGTGGGAGCTCAGCACCGCCGATTGGGAGTTCACGCTGCGCCCGAACCTCTGGGGCGTCATCCACGGGGTGCGCGTCTTCGCCAAGCACTTGATCGCTCAAGACGAGGGCCACATCGTGAACACGGCTTCGATGGCCGGACTGGTCTCGGTCCCGGGCCTGGGGCCCTACAACGTCAGCAAGCATGCCGTGGTCACGCTGTCCGAGACGCTCCACGGGGAGCTGAAGGCCCTGGGATCCAAGGTCGGCGTCTCGGTGCTGTGTCCGGGCTTCGTACAGACGCGCCTATGGGACTCGGGACGCAACCGCCCCGACGAGCTGCAGAACGCGGAGACGACTCCGACCGTGGATCAGGAGCAGGCGGTAGAGCTGCTGAAGGCGCTCATCGTGGGCGGAACGCCCGTCGATCCCATCGCCGACCACGTGCTGGATGCGGTGCGAAACCAGCGCTTCTACATCCTCACCCACGACGGCAGCGAGGCCTTCGTCGAGCAGCGCATGCAGCGCATCCTCCAGGGCGAGGATCCGGCGCCGCCCGCGGAAGGCATCGGCGCCTTCTCTCCCTAGCCCGTTCCCCCCCCCGCGAGTTCACTCGAGCGAGAGGCCATGACCCGGCGCGTAGCGCGCAGAAAGACGCTCTTCACGGTCCCGGAGGCTCCCGACGCGCCGCCCGCGCTGCTGTGTGGGCACTGCGAGTGCGGTCACGTCTTCTTCCCGGCCCAGCGCCTGGGCTGCGAACGCTGCGGCGCTCACGGCGACCGCATCCGCATCGAGGAGGTGTCCGCGCGGGGCGCGCTGCACGCCTTCGCCACGGCCTACCGGCCGAGGCCTCCCGAGGGTGAGGCGCCCATGGTGGTCGGCACGGTGGTACTGGACGCCGGCCCCGCCTTCGAGGTGACGCTGACGGCCCGAGAGGAGGAGCTGTGCGTGGGGCAGCGCGTCCACGGCGTGCTCGTTGAGTCGGGCCGTGACGAAGAGGGAAACACCGTGTTCGACTGCCGATTCGCGCCGGACGGGCCGGCCTGATGGGGCGAACGCTGCTGGAGCAGCGGCCGGTCTTCGTGGTGGGCATCGGACTGCACCGCTATCAGAAGGCCAGCGACTCGACCTACGTGGAGCTGGGGCTCGCCGCGGTACGCCGGGCCCTGGCCGACGCCGCCGTAGCGTGGCCGGCGGTCGAGAGCGCCTACGTGGCAAACACGCTGCTGGGCATGGCGCCGGGCCGCGCCATTTTCAAGCACCTGGGCGCCACGGGGCTCTCCGTCGCCCAGGTCGAGAACGCCTCCGCATCGGGATCCAGCGCCGTGCGTCAGGCTTGCCTGGATGTGGCCGCCGGCACCAGCGAGCTGGTCCTGGCCCTGGGCGTCGACAAGCCGGGCAGCGCCCCGTTCTCGTTCTCCTGGACCGGCGCCGAGCGGCTCTCCAACATCTCGCCGCTGCTGAGCTTCGCCCTGCTCACCCGCGAGTACATGAATCGATACGGTGTCGGCGTGGAGCAGATCGCCGAAGTGGCCGTCAAGAACCACGGCAACGCGGCCCACAATCCCTACGCTCAGCTCCAGCAGGAGCGGAGCCTGGAGGAGGTGCTGGCGCATCCCGTCGCGGGTCCGCTCACGCGGCTGCAATGCTGCCCTTTCGGCGAGGGCGCCGCGGCGGTGCTGGTGGCGTCCGAGGAGGCGATCGCGCGCCTGGGCATCGCGCCGCAGCGAGCGGTTCAGGTCATCGCCTCGGTTTCGCGCAGCGAGCGGGTCTACGAGCCGGGACAGTCGGTGATCGTCGAGCTGACTCGGGAGACCGCGGCCCAGGCCTTCGCCGAGGCGAAGATCGGCCCGGGCGACCTGGATGTGGTCGAGGTGCACGACGCCTTCAGTGTGGAGGAGCTTCTCTATACCGAAGCCCTGGGCCTGTGCGGCGAGGGCGAAGGAGCCGACTACCTGTCCGCCGGCCGTTCACGCATCGGTGGCGACTGCGCCGTCAGCGCCTCCGGTGGCCTGATCGCCATGGGGCACCCCTTCGGACCCACCGGCGTGGGACAGGTGGCCGAGGTCACCCGCCAGCTGCGCGGCGAAGCCGGCGTGCGACAGCAGCCGGACGCGCGCCACGCGCTGGCCCACATGGTGGGCATCGGCCAGGTCTGCCTGGTCCACGTGCTGCGGGCTCCGAGCGCCTGATCCGCCGGCTACCGGAGGTCCCTGTTCGGCCTGCGGGGCGTCCGCAGCGTGCGCAGGAACGTCAGGAGGTCGGTCCGCTCCTCATCGGGCATTCCGGCGAAGAGATCGCGGGAAGCCTGTGCTTCGCCCCCGTGCCAGAGGATCGCCTCGCTGAGCGTCGCCGCGCGGCCATCGTGCAGGTAGGGAGCGGTGTCGGCGACGCCCCAGAGACGCGCCGTCTGGTAGAACGGATCCAGCGCGTCGCCGGTGTGCTCCTCGAGGCCCGGACCCATGTCGTGTCGCTTCAGGTCTGCGAAGAGCGGGACCGAGACTCCACGGCCCACCTTCGCGAAGCGCGCAGGCGGCCTGGAGAGGTCGATCGTGTAGTAGACGTTCGCGCTGGGGTCTTCGTGCACCTCCGGAAAGCTCAGCGTCAGCAGTCGACCCTCGCTGCGGAGCTCCGGAACGTGGCATTCGGCGCAGCCGATCAGCCCGAAGAGCTCGGCGCCCCGGGGAGCCCTGCCGCGCTGCTGCGGAGGCTCCAACGATGTCTGGAAGACGTGCAGGGCACTGAGCTCACCGACCAGCAGCTCGTTCTCGACTCCATCGCCGTCGGCGTCGACGCCCTCCCCGACCACCTCCACGGGCTGGATGCCGTGGTGGAACTGCATGGCGTCGACATCGAAGGCGCGGATCGTGGCGCAGCAGCCCTTGCGCCCGAACGGACGCACGACCAGATCGTCGTCGACGCCTTCTACGCCGGAGGTATCGAGCGAGCCGTTCGCGAAGACGATCGAGCCGAACGCCACTCCCTTGGCCTCGAGCGCGACCGGCGCGCCCGGATTCGTCTGGGCCTGAGCGGCGAGCGCCTGCAGTACCTGGGTCATCTCCTTCGCAAGCAGCTCCACGCCGCCCGAACCGAAGCTGAAGGGCGGGTTGATCATGCGGCCGGAGATCGCAGCGAAGCCGTTGTTCTCCGAATCGTTGATGTCGGGATCTACCACGCCCGGGAACGCGCTGTCCGACACGTTTCCGGCGCCACCCACCGCAAACCGCGCCGGGATCGTCGCGGTGCTGAGGATGCTGTGGCACTCGAGGCACGTCTGGCTGTCGAGGCCGTTCATGCGCAGGAACATGCCGTTGGCCCCGAGCGTGGGCCGACCGCCGGGCGATTCCGTATCGCTGGGGTTCATCGGCCCGTCACCCAGGCCATCCAGCACGTTGAACGGAGTGGCGAAGATCCGGTGACCGGCCGCCCGCACGTCCTTGTGCTTCAGCCCGGACCGGACCATCTCCTGGGTGATCCGAGGGCGCAGATTCGGCTGCTCGCCCGGCATCTGGGCGAGCGCCGGCCGCGCCGTGAGCACGATCGCTGCAACCGCTGCGATCGCAGCCAGGGGGCCGATTCCGGGGCTGTACGCTCTGAAGCTGCGCCCGACACGCATCTCCATGGATATCCTCTGCTCACGCGCTGCAATACGCCAGCGGGCGGCTCCTCCACACTCAGCTGCCCGTGAGTGCCCCGTCCGACGCATTTCGTGTCGTAGGGTAACCCACGCAACAGACCTCGGCGTCGGGAATTGGGGCAGACGCCGGGCTCAGCCCCTAGCGCCCCTGGAAGACCGAGTACTCGAAGCCTTCGCCCAGGTCGAGCGTGGTCGAGACGAAGCCGTGGGCACCCGACTGCATGTGCTCCACGTAGGGCCGCAGCGCCTTCCGGAAGGTGTGGATGTTGTCCGCGATCACCACGCTGCCGGGGTGCAGACGGGGCGTCAGCAGCTCCAGCACCGGCAGGTAGAGATCCTTCCAGCCGTCCAGGAAGACCAGGTCCACGGGCTCGGGTACCTCGCGGAGCGTCTCCAGCGCGTCGCCGAGACGCACCTCCGACCAGGGCCCGAGCCCGGCTTCCTCCAGGTTCGCCGTGGCCACCGCCTGCTTCGACGCCTCCAGCTCGCTGCCGATCACGCGCCCTGCCCCGTTGTCCCGCACCCCGGCTGCCAGGTAGACCGTGGAGATGCCGAACGAGGTGCCGAACTCCACCACGTGGCGCGCGCCCAGGGCGCGAGCGGTCAGGTAGAGGAACTCGCCGCACTCCCGGGAGACCGGGATGTAGAACTCCTTCATCGCCGCGGGCGTGATGATCTCCGCGAACGACTTGCGGCGGATCCAGCCCGCCAACAATCGCGGGGCCAGGGTGAGAAACTTGAGCCGGTCCCCCCGAGCATCGGCGTGCAGACGCTCGAGCAGCGAGCGCAGCGGCTCTGCCTGCAACGAGTTTCGGGCTCCGGTCATGGCGACCTCCTCTACGGCGGGCCGTGCGCCTGGATCAGCTGCAACGCCGCCTCTGCATAGGCACGATACCCCGGCGCCAAGGGATGCGAGTCATCGCGAATCGGGTACGGGTTGCCTTCGTCGGCCAGGGCTCGCTCCAGCTGGGGCTGGGCCTCCACCCGGGGCACGCCGATCGCGTCCAGTCGGACGCCCAGCCGGGAGACGACGCGGCGCTCCCGAGCGATCCGCACTTCGTACTCCGCGGGCAGCGGGCAGAAAATTCTTCACGGGGCTCCGCGTGTCAGGAGGTCCGAGCGCGCCAGAATAGCCCCGGGAGCACGAATCCGGGACGTTGAGGGTGTGTCGTGGTCCCGACAGCCCTTCAGGCATCCATTTGTCATCATATGAGTATGGGTAGTGGCAATACGAACGGAGGGGGCGGATCGGCGAGGCGTGACCGCCTGCTCAAGGAAGAACGCCACGATCCGTATCGCGCCAAGGCAAAGCTGTCGGATCCGACCGGGTGCCCCGAGTGTGGTGCCTGCTTTCGGGAAGGCCGTTGGACGTGGCGGAAGGCCCCCGCGGACGCGCCGCAGGAGACCTGCCCTGCCTGCCGCCGGATTCGTGATGACTATCCCGGTGGTTACCTGACCCTGGAGGGCGACTTCGTCCGCGACCACCAGGAGGAGATTCTCGGCCTCGCGCGCAATGTCGAAGAGCGGGCACGGAGTGAGCATCCGCTGCAGCGGCTGATGGGGATATCGAAGCAGGAAGGCGGCCTGCTGATCACGACGACCGATGCGCATCTGGCACACTCCATCGCGAAGGCCCTGTCCAACGCGTATCGGGGCGAACTGGACTCCACCTGGGCGGAGGGCGAGTCTCTGCTCCGTGCCACGTGGCGGCGATAACGGAGGAAAGCATCCATGGCGCACCGCGTCCGACGAGTCGACTACTTCTACTCCACGGTACGGAACCAGGAGGGCGAGGCCTACCAGCTGCTCTCCCAGCTCGCGTCACTGGGCGTGAGCCTGCTCGCCTTCAACGCGCTTCCCATGGGACCGATGCACGCCCAGCTCACGCTCTTCCCGGAGGACGATACGGACATGGCCGGTGCGGCCGAGAAGGCGGGCCTGGTGCTGGAGGGCCCTCACCCCGCGCTCCTGGTGCAAGGCGACGACGAGCTGGGCGCTCTGGCCGGCATCCACGAGAAGCTCTTCGAAGCCAAGGTGAGCGTCTTCTCCTCCAGCGGAGTCGCCGACGACAAGGGCGGCTACGGCTACGTGCTCTACATCCGCCCGTCGGACTTCGAGCGGGCGGCCCGCGCGCTGGGCCTCTAGGGCAGGTCGCGCGCCAAGCGGAACCCGACCTCGTCGCTCCTGGACACCGGGATCCAGCGGAAGCGGTTGGCCGCGCGCATCTCGCGCGGCGGCAGGATCCACGAGCCGCCGCGCACCACCAGCTGACCGCATGAGCGGTAGATGTGAGGGCAGCCGTCATCGGGTACGCCCACGTACGAGTTGTTGTAGCAGTCCGCCGTCCACTCCCACACGTTTCCCGCGACGTCGAAGAGCCCGAACCGGTTGGCCCCCAGCCGACCCACCGGCGCCGTGCTCTCCGAGTCCCACTCGCTTCCGCAGCCGGCGCAGTTGGCGCGCGCGCTTCCCGGGTCGTCTCCCCACCAGAAGCGCGTCGCCGCACCAGCCCGGGCGGCGTACTCCCACTCCGCCTCGCTCGGCAGGCGGTAGCGCTGCCCGGTCTGGTCCGAGAGCCAGATGGCGTAGGCCATTGCATCCTGCCAGGTGACGTTCACCACCGGACGGTCGCCTCGCCCGAAGCCGCCGTCGTCCGGCACGGGCGCGCCGGCGGCGGCGCCGTAGCGGTCGTACTCGGCGAACGTGACCTCGTAGCGCCCGATCGCAAAGGCGCGTTCGATCTTCACCGGGTGGGACGGGCGCTCGTCGAAGTCGCCGTCCCCGCGCAGGTCCCCCATGAGGAAGCGCCCGGGCGGCACCCGCACCATCTCCGGACCGGGGCTCCCGTCCGCCAGGGTGTCGCGGAAGGCTGCCGGGCCGTCGGCGCTCTGGGGCGCGGCCCGGAAGCAGGCGGCCAACGCGATGCCGAGCAAGGCGATCCGCAGGGACGGCGTATAGCGGGAAGGCAAGCCCATGGAGACTGTAGATTCTGCCACATGCAGACCGCGCTACGCTCTCCGGAGCGCAGTCTCGCGCTGGAGGACCGGGGCATGGGGAAGGAACGCCCGCTGCGAACGGGGCTGACCCGGCGCAAGGTCATCACCTCCGCGGGCGCCTTGGCCGGTGGACTGGCGCTGAGCGGCTGCAAGTACGGCACGCAGGCCTTCTTGGCCAGCAAGGTGCCGCCGCCGCCGCCGCAGCCCGAGTGGGCCGGCGCCCGGGTGCGGGGCTTCCGGCGCCTGGGCCGAACCGGCTTCCAGATGTCCGACATTTCCTTCGGGTCGGCCAACCTGGAGGAGCCCGAGGTGGTGCGCGCGGCCGTGGCCCGGGGCATCCGCTACTTCGACACCTCGCCCGACTACTCCAACGCCAAGTCCGAGCGCGCCATTGGCGAGGGCATCCGCGGCGCACCCCGCGACCAGCTGTTCGTGGCGTCGAAGTTCTGCACGCCCAACGGCCACCTCCCCAACGAGGTCTCCGTGGAGCACGCGATCCGCGCGGTGGAGGACAGCCTGCGCCGCATCGGCACGGATCACCTGGATCTGATCCACATCCACGCGGTGAACACGATCGATCGCCTGATGGCGCCGAACATCCACGAGGCCTTCGACCGGCTCAAGGAAGCCGGCAAGGTGCGCTTCCTGGGCGTCTCGAGCCACACGCCGGATCTGGAGCGCGTGATGCGCCACGCCGTGGCCAGCGACCGCTTCGACGTGATCATGGTGGCCTACAACTACCAGCACTGGCCGAGCATCGGCGAGATCTTCCACGACGCCCACCAGCGCGACGTCGGCGTCGTGGCCATGAAGACGCTCAAGGGTGCCTACCACGCCAAGCTGGATGACTTCACGGCCACCGAGAAGGAGTCCTTCGCCCAGGCGGCCCTGAAGTGGGTGCTGAGCAATCAGGACGTGAGCGGGTTGGTGGTATCGATCGAACGGCCCGAGCAGCTCGACGAGTACCTGATGGCCTCGGGCCAGCCCTTCGAGCCCGCCGATCAAGCGCTGCTGGAGCGCTACGACGCCCGCGTGAGCGGCATCTACTGTCGCCCGGGCTGCGGGGCCTGCCTGGAGAGCTGCCCCAACGACGTGCCGGTGGATGACGTGCTGCGCTGGCGGATGTACTCGGAGAACTACGGCCGCCACGCCGAGGCCAGCGGCCGCTACGCCACGCTGGACCCGGCTCGCAGCCCCGAGCGCTGTGTCGGCTGCGCGGCGCCGTGCGTCTCGGCCTGCCCCTTCGACCTGCCCGTCCAGTCCCGGCTGCTGGGAGCGGCGCGACTGCTGGGCGGGGGCGCCTGATGGTCCGCCGCAGCCTGGTGTTCCTGGCTCTGGCTTCCCTCCTGGCTGCACCCGCCGCGCAGGCCGACTCGGCCGCGCGCAAGCTGGCGCAGCGCGGGCCCTCCACCTTTGCGGTGGGTCTGGCGTTCACGGTGCTCTCACCCTTCAAGCTGGCCTGGGACGCAGCCACCGGCGGGCGGCCCAAGCTCCAGGCCTGCCGCTTCGGGCACGGCGTAAAGATGCTCGTGGGAGGCGCGGTGCTGCTTCCCGCGGGCCTGCTGGTGTCGCCCTTCCAGGCGGAGGGCCTGCCCGACGCCTGGATGGACGGTGTAATCGATGCCTACCAGGAGGACTACTGCCTCCGTCCCGCGGGCGCGATCCTGCCCTGAGCCGCCGATGCCCGCCGTCCACGAAGAAGAGACATTGACTCCGCCCCCGCTCTCCCGGGCCGGCGAACGGCTTGCCCTCTGCCTGGTCCTCGCCCTGGCCGCCTGCGGCGGTGACCCGCCCCAGCCCGATGCCACCAACTCCGTGCTCATGTACGACAACGCCTTCAACCCGCCCGTGATCCGGATCGGGGCCGGCGAGCAGGTCACCTGGAAGAACGTCGGGCGCAACCCCCATAACGCCGTGGCCGACGACAGCAGCTGGTCCACCGAAGTCAGCTTCGGGAACATCGTGATGCTCGAAGGCGCGGAGACCTCGATCGACTTCTCCGAGAACGGCGTCTTCCCCTACTTCTGCACCTTCCACGGCGCTCCGGGAGGCGTCGGCATGGCCGGCGTGGTGGTGGTGGGCGACGTCGAGTACACGCCGGACGCGGCCCGCGCAGCCCGGCCGGTCGCCGAACCCACCCTGGCCACTCGACGCGTCCCCCAGGACTACCCCTTCATCCAGTCCGCCGTGGACGCCGCGGCGCCCGGCGACCTGATCCTGGTGGACCGCGGCGTCTACCGTGAAGAGGTCACGGTCACCACCCCCTCCCTGGTGATCCGCGGCGTGGACCGCAACGACGTCGTGGTCGACGGCGAGTTCGTCCGCGGCAACGGCTTCCTGGTGCTGGCCGACGGCGTGGCCATCGAGAACATGACTTCGCGCAACAATGTCACCAACGGCTTCTTCTGGACCGGCGTGACGGGCTTCCGCGGCTCCTACCTCACCGCGTACAACAACGGCACCTACGGCGTCTACGCGTTCGACTCGAGTGACGGGCTCTTCGAGCACTCCTACGCTTCGGCATCGCCGGACTCGGGCTTCTACGTGGGCCAGTGTCAGCCGTGCCGCACCGTGCTGACCCACCTGACGGCCGAGCGCAATGCCCTGGGCTACTCGGGCACGAATGCCGGCGGCGAGCTCTACATCGCCAGCTCCGTGTGGCGCAACAACGGCTACGGCATCCTGCCCAACACCCTGGACTCCGAGCTTCTGCCGCCCCAGCGCGGCGCCACGGTGGTGGCCAACCTGGTGGTGGACAACAACTACGATGCTCCCACCCTGCCGCTCATGTACGCCGGCTTCGAGAACGGCATCAGCCTCTCCGGCGGGCTCGACAACGTGATCGAGCGCAACGTGGTGATCGGCCACCGCATGCACGGGATCAGCGTCACACCCGCCTTCCAGCACAACTTCTGGCCCGGTCGCGACAACGTGATCCGCAACAACGTGGTACGGCGCTCGGGCCGGGCCGACCTCTCCGTGGGCGGGCCGGTGAGCGGCGGAAACTGCTTCGAAGGAAACCACTACGAGACCAGCGCGCCGCCCGGCCTGGAGACCTTCAACGGGTGCGGCGGATTGCGCCTGCCCCTGGGCTGGGACGTCTTCTACGCGGCGCGCGTCATCCGACGCGCTCTGTACGGATGGAGCGACGACTTCACGGCGCCGGACTGGAAGACCCAGCCGCTGCCCCCGCCCCAGGCGCAGATGCCGGAAGGCGCGGATGCGCCGGTGCGCCCGGCCTTCGACGTCTTCGACCGCCTGGCCTTCGACCCGGAGAAGGCCGAGCTCCCGCCCGAAGCGGCGGCCTGGCTGGACGGCAGCGTCCGGGAGACGACGCCCATCGAGGGGATGGGCATCCTCGGCAGCCTGCTCTGGCGCTGGTCCTACTACCTGCCCTTCGCGGGGCTCGCACTGGGCGTCGGCGTCGCGGTGCGAGGCCGTTTCCGACGCGGCGCGCTGATCTTCCTGGGCAGCGTGCTCTTCACCCTGCTGCTGGCCATCCTCGGCGGCTGGCTCCACTCCGGAGTTCCGGGGTGAGCCTGCGCCGCCGGGATCTGCTGCGCCGCAGCCTGGCCGGCGCGGCCGGCGCGGCGGGTGCACTCTTCGGGCGCAAGGCTGCGGCGGAAGAGAGCGCACCGCCGAGCTACCCCGCAGGCGCGCATGCGGGCCACGCGCGGCCGGAGCCGGTGGTGCACAGCTCCTACGGCGGACCCGCGACGCCACCCGCCCATCTCTCGGCGGCGTCCCTCGACACGCAGCTGGTGCCGCCTCCGCTCCGCTCTCCCGGCGCCGCCCGAACGCTCGAGGTGCCGATCTGGGTGAACGAGCAGCCCATCGAGGTGGCCCACGACGTGCGCTTCAACGCCTGGACCTACAACGGAAGCGTGCCCGGTCCGGTGCTGCGCGCGACCGAGGGCGACGAGCTTTCGGTGAGCTTCCGCAACCTGGGCATGCACGCCCACAACCTGCACTTCCACGGGCGCCACGACATCGAGCACGACGGCTGGCAGCCGATCCCGGCGGGAGGAAGCGAGACCTACCGCATCCGCGCCGAGCCGTTCGGCCTGCACCCCTACCACTGCCACGCCCTGCCCGTCTCCCAGCACATCGCGCGCGGGCTCTACGGCGCCTTCATCGTCGATCCGCCCGGCGGCCGTCCGCCCGCCCACGAGTTCGTCCTGGTGCTGTGCGGCTTCGACCTGGACGGCGACGGCCGCAACGAGCTCTACGCCTGGAACGGCGTGGCCGGCTTCTTCACGCGCTTCCCGATCAAGGTCCCCGTCGGCGAGCTGGTG
Source organism: uncultured delta proteobacterium (assembly GCA_947260035.1). Classification (GTDB taxonomy): domain Bacteria; phylum Myxococcota_A; class UBA9160; order UBA9160; family JAFDET01; genus JAFDET01. Next base: position 2,554 of record CAMYOO010000002.1, on the reverse strand, counting down.
CGGCTCTACGTGCTCAACATGGTGAGCGGCGACCCGGTGGCCTCGTTTCACCTGCACGCCGAGACCTTCGACGTCTACCGAAGCGGAACCCGCCTGGAGCCCGACGAGCACACCGACGTGGTGACCCTGGCCCAGGCCGAACGCGCCATCCTGGAGTTCCGCCTGCCGCGCCGCGGCCGCTACATGTTCCATCCCCACCAGGTCCACATGGCCGAAGCCGGCGCCATGGGCTGGTTCGCAGCCATCTGACGCCTCTCGACGGGGGCGAGACTGCATCGGCGAGTTGGGTGTAGGCTGGAGCTTCACTCCCTGCTGGATCCCGGCACACGCTGCAGAAGAGGTACAATGGGAGGATCGACCATGCGCCTCAGCGCCCCCGCTATCGCTCTCGGCCTGGCCCTCCTGCTTCTCGCGGGTCCGGCTACGCACGCCGATGACATGCAGCGCGGTGACTGCCTGCGCATCGCTCGGGTTACCGCCTTCGCGCCCCGGGGCGAGGTCTACGTCGAGATCAACGCCACCTGTTCGGCCGACCACTTCCGCGGTGAGGAGGCCATCATCGCGCAGCTCGAGGTGTTGCTGAGCGACCTGCCCGCCGTCTGGGAAGACGTGCGCGTAGCCCACGACCAGGCCCAGGGACGCCTGACCTTCGCGTTCGAGGACCTGGATCTCGCTCGCGGCGACCCGGTCCTGGTACGCCTGGTCCACTTCGGGCAAGTGCTCGACCTGACCAGCATCAAGGTCCCCTGATCCGCCGCGCGCGCGCGGCGGCAAGCCACGTCAGAGCCCCCGGCTGACGCGGGCCGCGGCTACTCGCCGCGATAGACCGGGTCGCGGCGCTCCATCATGGCCTTCATGCCCTCGAGGGCGTCCTTCGTCCGGATGAGTCCCGGCGCCTGATCGCGCACGATCTGCGCCGCTGCATCGCGTGAGGCCCGCTCGGCGGCGCGCTGTCCGGCCAGGGCGGACTGCACGGCCAGCGGAGCATTGGCCGCGATGCACTGGGCCACTTCGAGCGCGCGCTCCAGCTGGCGGCCGGCCGGCACCAACTCGGATACCAGGCCGGCGGACAACGCCTGCTCCGCATCGAACGTCTCCGCGGTGAGCAGCCAGCGATCGCCGCGGGCGCCCAGCCGCGCGGCCAGCCGGAAGTTCGCGCCGCCCAGCGGCACGATGCCCCGCGCCACCTCCAGCTGCGCGAAGAGCGTGCCCTCCGCGGCGATGACCGCCTGCGACGCGAGAGCCAGCTCGATGCCCAGGGTGTTGCAGCGCCCGTGCACCGCCAGCACGATGGGCTTCGGACACGGCTCGCCCATGAAGTCCCAGGGATCGCAGAGGTCGGCGGGCAGCACCTGGGCCGGATCGCTGCCCGCCAGGCGCGGCGCCACGTCCATCAGGTCGAGCCCCGCCGTGAAGTGATCGCCGTGCCCGAAGAGCACCCCGACGCGAAGCTGCGGGTCCTCCGCCAGGTCCGTGTAGGCGCGCGCGACCGCCTGGATGATCTCGGCGTTCCAGGCGTTGCGCTTCTCGGGCCGATTCACCCCGATGCACAACACGGCTCCCTTTCGCTCGACGCTGACCAGGTCCGACATCGTGTCCTCCACGGGCGCCTGGAAACGCTAGCCCCTCGCATCGATTACGTCCCAGGAGCGGTGCGAGCGGAGATTCAACTCGGCGCGTGCGTACGCTGGGATGCCACCCGCTCGGAACGCAGGATTGCGTCCAAGGGAATCGCGGAGCTGTAGCGGGCACACTCCCGCCCCACGGCGATGAGCTAGGACAGCTCCACGAAGAGCTCGCCGTCCTCTTCGCTCACCGGATAGGTCGCGAGCGCCTTCTCGCTGCGCACGACGTTGAGCAGCTGAATGCCGGGGGGGAAGTTGGCCCATTGGACGACCTCGCCCGTGCGCACGTCGAACTGGGCACGGTGGAGGGGGCACTGGAGCTTGTATCCGTCGACCAGCTTGCCGCGGTTGAGCGGAGCGAAGACGTGGGTGCACGTGCTCTGGGTGGCGTAGAAGCCGTCGTCCAGGTGGAAGACCAGCAGGGACGCTCCCCCCGCCTTGCAGGCCTTCATCTCGCCCACGGAGATTTCCGCCGCCTTGGAAACACGGTGCTTTGCCATGCAAGCTCTCCCAGATTCAGTCGACCGATGTAGTGTAGCCGCGCTGGTCGATCCGGACCCGGATTGCGGGACCAACGCGTCTCCGGGGGTGTCCGACGTTCGGCCTTCAAGGGACCACTCACGACGCGCCGGTGGCCCGCCGTCGTTCAGCTCCGCGCGCGACGCCCCCCCCGGTAGTGAGGAAGGCGACCCCCGCGGCGAGCTGCAGCATGAGGCTCGGCTCGGGAAGTTCGATCGCGAAAAGCGTCGTCAGAAAACGCGGAGCTATGGCGTCCCCAGCGGGAGTCGAACCCGCGTCGCCGCCTTGAAAGGGCGGTGTCCTAGGCCTCTAGACGATGGGGACGCGCTTGCCCTCCAGGAGGAGCGCGCGGGAACCATAGCGGATCAGCGGGCGCCGTCGGGCGGGATCACCTCGGTGGCGCGCCACAG
>CAMYOO010000001.1 GCA_947260035.1 uncultured delta proteobacterium | reverse complement strand
GCCATCGCGAAGGACTACCGGAACATGGGCATCACCTTCCAGGACCTGATCCAGGAGGGGAACCTGGGCCTGATCCGCGCCGTCGAGAAGTTCGACTACACGCGGGGGCACAAGTTCTCCACCTACGCGCTGTGGTGGATCCGACAGGCGCTGATCCGCGCGATCCAGAATCACTCGCGCACGATCCGGATTCCCAGCCACATGCACGACACGCTGCTGCGCTACAACCGCGCTTCCAGCGCCCTGGAGACCAAGCTGGGCCGGCGCCCGACGCCGACCGAGGTGGCCGAGACCATCGGGATGGACCCGGCCCAGGCAGAAAGCCTGGACCAGATCACCCGGGATCCGGTGAGCCTCGAGGCGGAGGTGCGGGGCACCGAGGGCAAGCTGGTGGGCGACTTCGTGAAGGACGCCTCAGGGCACTCGCCCGTCGGTGACATCGACCATCGCCGGCTCCAGGAAGTGACCCAGCGCTCGGTCGAGACGCTGTCCGATCGAGAGCGCAACATCCTGCGCTGGCGCTTCGGGATGAACGGCAACGAGGACCACACCCTCGAGGAGATCGGCACCAAGTTGGGGCTCTCGCGCGAGCGCGTGCGCCAGCTGGAGGCCCGCGCGCTGGCCAAGCTGCGCGCATCGATCTTCGGCGACGACCTGGCGGAGTTCGCCGCCACCACCGCCATCGCCGAGGTGGACGCCTAGCCGGCGGATCGAAGCACGCTGTCCGCCCGCAGCCTTCGGGCGACGGGCGGACAGTGAGCCAGGTCTTCAGGACGCAGCCGGTTCATTCGATCGATGCTCGTGTCTAGCGGAGCCGCGCGATCCAGTCGGCGATCACCGCCACGGCCTCGTTGTCGCGCGCGGTCGCCACGTCGAGGTGCGCGTAGCCCTCGAGGATCACGACCTCCTGATCCTCGAGCGGAGTGGCGATCGAGTCGAGATAGGTGGCGAAGGACCCGGGCTCCGGGGTCAGTCCGTTCGATCCTCCGATGGCGAGCACGGGGACGTCCACCTGTGCGTTCTGCGTCACCGCCAGCAGGGACTCGTCGCCGAGTGCGCTCGAGTCGTTTCCAAAGGCGAGGTCGATGTCGATACGGCCGGCGCCGAAGTACCACTCCAGGCCGGCGCGGTGCTCGAACTGCGAGCGCAGCAGGACGTCGATGTCGGTGACCTCCCGCTCCAGGCCGTTCTCGCGCGGCGGGTCGTCGGGGTCGTCCGGATCCGAGGGCGGCCCGTTGTCGAGGAGCGCACAGCCGGGGCTCTGGTCGGGGATCTGCGGTGGGCACGTCGGAAGCGCCGGGGAGTCGAAGCGCTGCCACGTGCGCAAGGCTCCGTCGGGCCGGGGCCCGGCGATGTAGAACTCGCGCAGGAAGCCCGTCGCATCCTGGAAGGGCAGCGAGAAGAGCGTGTTGGGCCCGTCATCGCCGAAGCCGATGGACGCTCGGAAGGTCGCCAGCGGCTGGAAGTCGTCGTCGAGGAAGAAGCCGGCGGACGCCAGGTTCGTGGCGGGGCTGGGGAATACGAACGAGAGCAGCCCGGTGCCTAGGACAGGGGTCCGGCGGGCCAGGGCCGGCTCGTCGGGCTGGTAGACGCCGGCCAGGGCCGCGATCTCGGCGGCGGGTCCGAGGTCCTGGAGCCTCACGAGCGGCACCCCGCCCAGCACGAAGTCGTCCACGAAGACATCGGGCCCGCCAGGCGCGGCCAGCGCCTCTACGATGGCGCGGTACTCCTGCGCGTCCGCGGGCGGATCGACGTCGCCAATCACGCCGAAGCCGCCGTCGGCCGTGACGCCGCCTCCCTCGAGCAGTACCAGGCCGTCGATCAGGTGATGGGCGGCGTCCACTCCGGGGCCCGGGTCGAAGTCGTACGCGGCGAAGATCGAGGCCCAGGTCGTGCCGTGGGAGTGCCCGCCGAAGATCACGAGACCGCGCGGGCCGACGCGCTGGCGCGCCTGCTGCACGAGGATCCGCCAATCCCGGACGTAGGTGTCGACGCCCCAGTGCGCCATGAAGCGCGCGTCGTCCTGCTCGAGGATCAGGACTTCCCGCGTGCCCCCCGATGCCTCGGGGAGCGGCATGCGCGGATCGAGCACGCCGTCGAGCTTGACGTCCAGGTCCTCGGGACCCGGGAAGTTCCCGAGCGGCAAGAGGTCCGTGTCGGCGAAGTAGAACTGGGCGCCCTCGGCCAGCGCCTCCGGGGCGGCGCCCGAGGCGCCCGCGCGCGCGTGCTCGGTGCCGAGGCGGTCCTCGAGCTGGTTTGGGCGCCGGTCGATGGCCCAGACCTCGAGCTCGCCCCGGAACGCCGCGACCAGATCGCGCGCCAGCGGGTCCAGCGAGGCGGCGCCGGCGGGAAGGCCCGGCACCAGGATCAGCACGATCCCGGGTTTCGGCCCGAGCAATCGGCCAGGGTGCTCGTGGCGCCGGCGCTGCTTCACCCAGGTCGTGCGCACGTAGCTCACCTGGTTGAGGTCGATGTCCGTGCCCAGGAGCTGCGTGAGCCGATCGGCCGGCGGCATCTCGCTGGGGTCGCCGGAGCCCGGGGTGTGGGGTTCGACGAAGCCCGGCACGCTCACGTACTCCTGAATCACCGACGGCTGGCAGGCCGCGAATGTCGGCAACAGCGCCAGAAGCAGCAGTGCCGCTGCCAAATGTCCGCTCGAGGCGGCTGCGGTCTTGTACAGAACCACGCCAGCGACGCTAGGAACGCCAGCTCGCTGCCGAACTCCCGCGAGTCCGCGCGGATTGGTGTTCATCGGAGTACTTCCACCCAAGTTGCAGACGTTTCAGTACCACTGGTGGGGAATGGATGCTGTCGTGGCGGCAACAACAGCGGATGTCGCCTCCCCGACACTGGGCGTGTGGGCCGGAGGAAGTCAAGCGCCGCGGCGTGGCCAGGGAGCGCGAGCGGCGTCCAGCGGCGTTGCGTCGTGCGATGAGGGGGGGCCGCGCTAGCGGCCGCTGGGCTGGTCGAGGGCGGCGAGGTTGACGTGGAGCTGGCCCTCGGCGGAGAGCACGCGGCGCCGGCTGTTGATCCACTGCTCCAGGATCTCGTTGCGCCGGGCGCTGAGCAGGCGTTCGCGTTCGTTGGCGATGGCCAGCTCCATGGCCTCTTCCTCGGGACCACGGCGCTCCAGCAGCTGGATCAGGACCTGCTTGCCCTGCACCTCGAAGATCCGAGGTGAGGTCGGAGCCTCGGCGGTCAGGGAGAAGGCCTCGTCCTGCAGGGCCAGGGAGGCGCCGATCCCGGGCACGAACCCGTCGGGGCGGCGTGAGACCCAGCTGGTGCGTTCCAGGGTCAGGCCCTCGTCTCGGGCCGCCTGCTCCAGGCCCCCACTCTCGCCCTGGGCATCGCGCAGGGCTTCCGCGCGGACCCGGAGCGCCGCACTGGCGCGGTCCTGGGCCAGCAGCTCGCGAGCCAGGTCGGCCTGAACCTGCTCCAGGGTCTGCTCGCCCGCCTCCCGGTGCGCCTCCACGAGGACCACGTGGAAGCCGAAGTCGCTGCGCACCGGCCCCACCAGCTCTCCGGGCACGGCGCTGAATGCCGCCTCTTCGAAGGGGGGTGTCATCTGGCCGCGGCTGAAGAAGCCCAGATCGCCGCCGCGCTCCTTGGAGCCGGGGTCGTCGGAGATCTCCTCGGCCACGACGGCGAACTCCTCGCCGCCCTCGACCCGGGTGCGGGCCGCGGCAGCCCGGGTCTCGGCCTCCGCTACCTCGCCCTCGGTCGCGTCCGGGGCCACCTGGATCAGGATGTGGCGCGCCTGGACCGCCTCGTCCTGGACGAACTGGTCCCGGCGCTCCTCGTAGAGGGCCATCACGCGCTCCGCCGAGGTGCTCAGGAAGGTGGTCACATCCTCCTCGGTCACGGTCTCGGCGGCCTCGTCGGGGTTCTCCTCGAACGCCACGTAGGCGAGCCGGATCTCCTGGCCGGCGTAGAGCGCCGCGTCGCGGGCCTCGGCATCGGACACGAAGGCCGACGCCAGCAGCAGGCGCTGCATCTTGGCCGCCAGCAGGTCATCCCGCAGCACGCGCCGGAAGGCGTCCTCGCTGCCGTACTCGTAGAGGTAGAAGCGCTCGTAGGTCTCGCGGTCGACCCGGCCCTCATCGTCGGTCAGGCCGGGGATGGCCTTCACTGCGGCCCGCTCCTCGCCCACGCTGGCGTCCAGGCCCAGGCGCTGGGCCTCTTGCGCCAGGATGGCCTGGCGGATCAAGGTGCCCTGGGTGGATTGCTTGAGCCACTCGTCCGCCTGGCGGCGGTCGTAGCCTTCGCCCAGGCGCTCCTGCAGGTAGCGGTCTTGCTGCTCCAGGACCCGGTTGAAGTCGCTGGCGTAGAAGTGACGGTTGCCCACCTGGATCACGGCGGCGGTCTGGGTGCATTGCATGGGGCCACCCAGGCCCAGGTAGGCGACGAATACGCCTCCCACTCCGACCACGAGGGCGGCGGTTCCCCAACGGCGTCCACGGCGCATGGTTTCCAGCACGGGGGCCTAGGGTAGGGGGTCCGCGTTCCTCAGCAAGAGAGGAAGGCGTCGGCCCGTGGGTCGCAACGTCACACTTGCGTGGGCGGCCGGGCGACTGGTAGAATGACAAAGCCGTTGCCGAATCAACGACTTATGGGTGACGTTGCGAAGCTGGCGGCCCCCGCCTACGGGAGCAAAACGTGGTCCTGAATCCGATCCTGGGACTCTTCTCAAACGACCTCGCGATCGACCTCGGAACGGCCAACACCTTGGTGTATGCCAAGGGCCGCGGCATAGTGGTGTCCGAGCCGAGCGTGGTGGCGGTGACCAAGGATGGTCGCGGTCCGGACCGCGTGCGTGCGGTGGGGCGCGAAGCCAAGGAGATGCTGGGCCGCACGCCCGGCAACATCGTCGCCATTCGTCCCATGAAGGACGGTGTCATCGCCGACTTCGAAGTGACCGAAGCGATGCTCCGCTACTTCATCGAGCGCGTGCACAACCGCAGCAAGCTGGTGCGGCCGCGCATCGTCATCGCCGTGCCTTCGGGCATTACTTCGGTGGAGCAGCGCGCCGTGCGCGAGTCCGCCATGTCGGCGGGCGCGCGCGAGGTCTACCTGATCGAGGAGCCGATGGCCGCGGCGCTGGGCGCGGGGCTTCCGGTGACCGAGCCGTCGGGAAACATGATCATCGACATCGGAGGTGGCACCACCGAGGTCGCGGTCATCTCGTTGTCCGGAATCGTCTACTCGAACTCGGCGCGCGTGGGCGGCGACAAGATGGACGAAGCGATCATCAACTACGTCAAGCGCCGCTACAACCTGCTGATCGGCGAACGCACCGCCGAGCTCATCAAGATCAACATCGGCACCGCCTATCCCGAGGATGCGGTGCAGTCCATGGAGGTAAAGGGGCGCGACCTGGTCGCAGGCGTCCCCAAGACCCTCGAGATCAAGTCCGAGGAAGTTCGCGAGGCCTTGGCCGAACCGGTCAACCGCATCGTCGAGAGCGTCAAGATCGCGCTGGAGCGCACGCCGCCGGAGCTGGCCGCCGACATCGTCGACAAGGGCATCGTGCTCACAGGTGGAGGCGCACTGCTCCGCAACATCGACATCCTGCTGCGTGAGGAGACGGGTCTTCCCATCATGCTTGCGGAAGACCCCCTCACCGCCGTGGCCCACGGCACGGGTCAGTGCCTCGACGAGCTTCGCCTCCTGCGGGACGTTCAGATCCGGCAGTGATTTCCTGATCGCGAGCCGGGTCGGCGGGCTGGGGGGCCATGCGCGACCTTCTCGATCGACTCCGTATTCCGCTCGTCTTCTCGACGATCGTGGTGCTGACGCTGGCCACGATGGTCACGGATCGTCGTGCGTTGCGCGCCGGGGGGCGCGACCACGGCATGGTGGCGTCCGTGCTGCTGGATGTGACCGCACCGGTTCAGCGTGTCCTGACCGCGCCCGCGAATTTTGCCGTCGATCTCTGGGGTCGCTACATCGCACTGCTGGCCGTGCGCAGTGAGAACGACCGCCTGCGCGAGCAGGTGGCGCGGCTGGAAGATGAGAACCTGCAGTTCCGCGAAGCGCTGGTGCAGAGCGGCTACCTGGACCAGATCGCGGCCATGCGCAGCGAGTACGAGACGCCGATGCTGCCGGCCCAGGTGGTGGGGCAGGATGCGTCCGCCTGGTTCCGCTCGGTGCTGCTCGACCGCGGTCGCACCCACGGCGTGGGCTCGGGCATGCCGGTGGTCACCGAGGGCGGAGTGGCGGGGCTGGTCACCGAGACATCCGGCCGTGCGTCCCGCGCCATGCTGATCACTGACCGCCAGAGCTCGATGGACGGCATCGTGCAGCGCAGCCGCGCGCTGGGCATCGTGCGCGGCTTGCGGGACGGGCGGCTCGAGTTCGAGTTCGCCGTACGCGGCTCCGATGTGCGCGTGGGGGACGTCGTGATCACCTCGGGCCTGGGGGGCGCCTATCCGAAGGGCTTGCGTATCGGCGAAGTGCTCGAGGTGGGTGAGCCCGGCGACCTGCTGCAGACCGCCGTGGTGAAGCCCGCGGTGGACTTCGGTCGCCTGGAGGGCGTCTTCGTCATGCTCTGGCGCGCCGCGACGATGGACCTCCTCTACGCCGAGGAGGGAGGGGCGCTGCCCAGAGAGTCACGGGGTCGCCGGTGAGGCGCGTGCCGGGGCTGGCCGCCTTGGGCCTGGCGGCGCTCTGGATCCAGGGCGCCCTGGCGACGCTGGCGCCGGGCTTCGTGTTCCCGGACCTGGTGTTCCTGGGCGTGGTGGGCTTGGCCATCGCCGTGGGCGGCGTCGAGGGCCTGCTGGTGGCTGCCGCCGTCGGCTACGCGATGGACTTCCTGACCAGCGCATTGCTCGGGCAGCACGCGTTGCTGCTGGTCGGCGCCTACGCGGCCACCCGCATCGCCAGCCTCCGGCTCAACCTGCTGCGCCCGGTTCCGCGGGTGGTCTTCGTGGCGGTGCTGTCGCTGGCCTACGACCTGGGATTCGCCGGGGTGGGCAGGCTCTTCACCGAGGTGCCCCTGCAGGTCGAGTGGCTTTTCGTCCGCCGGCTGCTGATCCACGCGCTCCTGAACGTGCTGTTCGCGCCCCTGGTGCTGGCGATCGTGCAGCGGGCTTCGGCCGTGTTGGCGGGCGAGGACGAGCCGGGGCGGCGTTCGCTTCGCGTCGAGCCCCGGGAGCGGGTGCTCTAGGTGGGGGGGCTGGGCGGCGGCTTCCGCCAGGGGGCGGACTCGAGCCTGGACGGGCCGCTGCGCGCGCTGGCGCTGGCGATCGGCGTCGTGTTCGCGGTGTTCTTCCTGCGCCTGGTGCAGCTTCAGGTCATCGAGGGCGAGGATCTGCGCGTGCGCTCGGAACGGAACTTCGTGCGCACGGTTCGGGTCGAGGCGCCGCGCGGCGACATCCTCGAGCGCGACGGCGACGTCCTGGCGACCACGCGGCCGGCTTTCGGTGTAGCCGTGATCCCCAGCGAGCTGCGCGAGCCGGAGCTCACCTGGTCCGTGCTGGGCGAGCTGCTGGAGGACGACCCCGCGCGCCTGGCGGAGAAGGTCGGCAACCCGCGTGGTCGGCGCCTCCATCAGCCGGTGCGGCTGTTGGACGATCTCGCCTTCGAGGAGCTGGCGCGGGTCGAGACCCACCGCTACGCGCTTCCCGGCGTCCATACCGACGTGCGCGCCCGTCGCGACTACCTGGGTGGGCCGCTGGCTGCGCACGTGCTGGGCAGCTTGGGCGAGATCAGCGAGCGACAGCTCCAGACCCGCGCATTCGCGGGCTACCGAGCCGGCGAGGTCGTGGGCAAGAGCGGAGTGGAGTCGCTGCTCGAGACCAGCCTGCGCGGCCGCGCCGGCGGTCGCAACGTCGTGGTCGACGTGGCCGGCCGCGAGGTGGACGTGCTGGAAGAGGTGAATCCCGTACGCGGCGGCACGGTGATGCTCTCGATCGACATGGATCTCCAGCGCGCTGCGCTCCGGGCGCTGTCCGAGCCCGGGCCCGACGCGATTCCGGCCGGCGCCGTGGTGGCGCTCGACGTCCGCAGCGGCGACATCCTCGCCCTGGTCTCGTACCCCGGCTTCGACCCCAACGACTTCGCCGCGGGCATCGATCCCGAGACGTGGTCCGCACTGCGCGACGATCCCAGGAAGCCCCTCCAGAACCGCGCCGTCGCCGGACAGTACCCGCCCGGCTCGACCTACAAGGCGCTGGTGGCGGCCGCCGCCCTGGAAGAAGGCGTGGTGGGCCGCAAGGAGCGCTTCTTCTGCCCGGGCCACTTCCGGCTGGGCCGGCGCACCTACCGCTGCTGGAAGCGCGCGGGGCACGGCTGGATGGATCTGCACGACGCGATCAAGTACAGCTGCGACGTCTACTTCTACAACATCGGGCTGCGCCTGGGCATCGACCGCATGGCGCACTACGCGCGCGGCTTCGGGCTCGGCACCCGCACCGGCGCGCCGTTTCCCGGCGAGCGTCCGGGCCTCGTCCCCACCATGGACTGGAAGGAGAGGCGCTTCGGTGAGAAGTGGGTCGAGGGCGAGACGGTCTCGGCGGCGATCGGCCAGGGCTTCAACCTGGTGACACCGCTCCAGCTGGCCGTTTCCTTCGCGAGCCTCGCCAACGGGGGCAAGGTGCTCGAACCGCGTCTGGTGCGCTCGCGGTTCGACAGCCAGGGTGCGCTGGTGGAGCAGCCTGCGGTCAAGGTGGTGGGCAACGCTCCGGTGGGCGAGAGCGCGCTGGCGGCGGTGCGGGGCGGCCTGGAAGCCGTGGTGATGGACCCGGGGGGAACCGGCGGACGGGCCCGGGTGCCCGGCTGGCGCGTCGCGGGCAAGACGGGCACGGCGCAGGTGGTGTCGCTGAAGCACACCGAGAACCTGGGTGACGAGATCCCGGTGAAGTATCGCGACCATGCCTGGTTTGCGGCATTCGCCCCGGCCGAGGCCCCGGAGATCGCCGTGGTGGTCCTGGTGGAGCACGGGGGAGGCGGCGGTGCGGTGGCGGCGCCCATCGCCGGCCAGGTGATCGCGGCCTGGTTCGAGGGCCGGGTCCCGGCTCCCCGGGTCGCCGGGCGGGAGGGCGACCGTGCCGCTCATTGACCGCCGTTCGATCCAGAACTTCGACTGGGTGCTGGTGGCTCTGGTGACGCTGCTGCTGGCGGCGGGGTTGGCCAATCTGCACTCGGCCACCACCAGCCTGGACGGCGGGCTGGCCTCGGAGATGCGTCGACAGCTCCTGGTGCTGGGCGTCGGCAGCATCCTGATGCTCAGCGTCCTGATCGTCGACTACCGTCACCTGGAACGCCTGGCCCTGCTCGTGTACGCGGCCGCGATCGCACTGCTGGTCCTCACCTTGGCGGTGGCGCCGGTGATCCGCGGCGCCCAGGCCTGGATCTCCTACGGGCCGTTCCGGTTCCAGCCCTCGGAGCTGGCGAAGATCGCCTTGGTGATCGCCCTGGCCCGCTTCATCCACCGCCAGGCCGGCACCGGAATGACCCAGATGCGCGACCTGGCCGTGCCCGGGCTGATCGCCGCGATTCCCGTCGGCCTGATCGTCCTGCAGCGCGACATGGGCGTGGCGCTCCTGACCTTGCTGGTGGCGTGTACGTACCTGCCCTTCGTGCGCATCCGCGCTCGCGCCTGGGGCGTCGTCGCCGCGGCGGGACTCGTCTCCCTGGCGGGTCTGTGGCTCTTCGTGTTGAAGGAGTACCAGCGCAGCCGCATCCTGGACTTCATCGATCCGGCCCGGGATCCGCTGGCGTCGGGCTATCAGGCGATCCAGTCGCGCATCGCGGTGGGCTCGGGGGGGCTCTTCGGCAAGGGCTGGCTCGAGGGAACCCAGTCCCAGCTTCACTTCCTGCCCACCCAGCACACCGACTTCGCCTTCTCGGTCTTCGCCGAGGAGTGGGGACTGCTCGGCTGCATGGTCGTGCTGGGCCTGTACCTGTCGATGCTGCTCTGGGGCCTCTGGATCGCGCGCAACAGCCGCGACCACTTCGGTGCGCTGCTGGCCGTGGGGCTGGTGGGCACGCTCTTCTGGCCCGCCGCCATCAACGTGGCCATGGTGCTGGGGCTGGCGCCGGTCATCGGCGTTCCGCTGCCGCTCTTTTCCTACGGCGGGTCGGCGCTGCTGGTCTCCCTGCTCTCGATCGGGCTGCTCCTCAACATCTCTATGCGCCGGTACATGTTCTAGGCGGGTGTGTCCCGGCGGGTCGGATAGAATCCCCCCATGGCTCCCCGCAAGCGCGATCCCGATGCCGGGCCCCGGATCGGCGCCTTCTTCGACATGGACAAGACCATCCTGTCGGAGAACTCGGGCACGCTGTTCGTGAAGTACCAGTACGAGAAGGGCGAGCTGGGTACCTGGGATCTGGTCAAGGGGCTGGGCGCCTACCTGCGCTACAAGGCCGGCGTCCTCGACATCGATCGCTGGACCAAGGACATGATGGCGGGGTTCAAGGGCCAGAGTGAGCTGGCGACGACCCGCGAGGCGAACCGCTGGTTCAAGGACGCGGTGGCGCCCACGATCTACCCCGAGGCGTACGACATCGTTCGCGATCATCACGAAAAGGGCCACGTGGTGGCCATCGTGTCCGGCGCCACGCGCTTCGTGGTGCGCCCGCTGGCCGAGCACATGGGCATTCGCCACTTCCTGTACACGCGCATGGAGGTGGAGGACGGCAAGTTCACCGGCCGGGTGATCGAGCCGATCTGCTTCGAGGAAGGCAAGATCTACTGGCTCCAGCAGTTCATCGAAGATCAGGGCATCGATCTGGCCAAGTCCTGGTTCTACACCGACTCGATTACCGACATGCCGCTGCTCGAGCTGGTGGGCCACCCGGTGGTCACCAATCCCGACCCGTTCTTGTATCGCACGGCTGTCAGCAGGCGCTGGCCTGTCCGCTTCTTCGACCCGCCCAATTCTTAGCCGGCCGAGGCCCTTCGCTCGCCTTCGGCTCACTGCGCGCCCTCGTCAGACCCGGAGCCCATGCGGAGTCATTCGCCTCGGGCTTGCGGGCCATAGGCTCGCGCACCGCAACGGTTCGAGGTGGGGCTGCGACCTGGCGTGCCTCGTGTTCAGGAGATGCACGCAAGGAGTCGGGGCGGTGGGTGGGGGTCCCGCGCGCAGTTCCGCAGCCGGCCGCCGCAATCCGAACACATCGCGAAGCGGCATCCGGCGAGGACTGTTTGAGCACGGGGCCCCCACCCACCGCCCCGGCTCCGTAGCTCGTGGCCTCGGCCGGCCAAGGCTGGCCGTAGCCCCACCTCGAACCGTTGCGTTGCCCGAGTCTATGGCCCGCAAGCCCGAAGCATTCGAGTGTGCGCGAGCTCCGGAGCTGGGTGAGGGCGCGCAGTGAGCCGCAGGCGAGCGAAGGGCCTCGGCCGGCCAAGAATAGCCGCGAGCCCCGGGGCTGCGTGCGCAGCTCCGGCCTCAGGCCATCAGCTTCTTGACCATCGCTTCGAAGTCGGCCTTGGGGCGGGCGCCGACGAGCTGGTCTACGACCTGGCCGCCGGAGATGCCGAGCACCGTCGGGATCGAGCGCACTCCGTAGCGGCCTGCGATGGCCGGGTTGGAGTCCACGTCCACCTTGACGATGTTCACCTGGTCGCCGTACTGGTTTGCCAGCTCCTTGACGATCGGAGCAATCTGGCGGCACGGAGCGCACCACTCCGCCCAGAAGTCGACCACGGTCGGCTTGTCGGATTGAAGCACCTCGGCTTCGAAGTTCTGATCGGTGACGTCGTGCACTTCTGCCATGATCTCGGCTCACTCCCTCGTCGTGTTGTGTCCTGAAGACGCGATCTCGTCCGCCTCTTCGGGCTGCGATTCCTGCTGCGCCCGCCAGGCGTCGAGGCCGTCGGAAACGACAACGACCCCTTGGATGCCGGAGCGCGCCATGCGTGCCGCGAGTCGGTACCCCGCCTTGGGGTCCTTGGCCAGGATCACCACGGGGCCGGCCTCTGCCGCCGCGTCCGGCCAGGGGCCGTCCGGCTCGACCATCTGCGCGCCGGACACCGGGCCGCTCCACGACGCGCCTACCTGGAGCAGATGGGCGCCGGGACCGGCTGCCAGCCGCAGTCCCTCGTGCGCTGGAACCTCCCGGAAGCTGGCCACGTCGTTGACCGAGGCCCAAGTGCCCCCGTCGCAGGCCAGCGCGACCAGCGCGAGAGCGGCGACCCACCGCAGCGAGGATCCCATCGCGCGATCATAGCAGCCGCGGCCTCTGCTCCCGACGCCCGAGCGCACCTCTTTCCCCACCGACGCGCCTCGCCTACGGTTTTCGCGATGTCGGAGCCGAAACAGACCCCGCTGGCACGCGCCCTGTGCGCATCTTTCAACGAAAGTGCCCGCGTGAAGCAGGAGTTCGCCGCCGGACACGTCCAGGCCATGGAGCGTGCTGCCCGGATCCTCATCGACTGCTTCTCGCAGGGCGGCAAGGTCCTGCTCTTCGGCAACGGCGGCTCGGCCGCCGACGCGCAGCACATTGCCGCGGAGTGGGAAGGCCGCTTCCGACGCGAGCGGCCGGGGATGCCCGCGATCGCCCTCACCGCGAATACCTCCAATCTCACGGCGATCGGGAACGACTACGGCTTCGAGCAGGTCTTCGCGCGCCTGGTGCAGGCCCACGGCCGCGAAGGCGACGTGGCCATCGCCATCTCTACGTCCGGCAACTCGCCCAACGTGCTGGCGGCGCTGGACGAGGCCCGGGCGCGTGGAATGCACACGCTGGGGCTGGCCGGCAAGGACGGCGGCAAGCTGGCGAGTCGGGTCGATGTGGCCCTGGTGGTTCCCTCGGACCGCACCGACCGGATCCAGGAGGCGCACATCACCGCTCTGCACGCCCTGTGCGACGTGGTGGACGACGCGCTCCATCCCGAGACGGCTTCGTGAGCAAGAAGCCTCCGAAGATCGACCGCAGCAAGGTCCGCACGGTTCCTGCGCGTCGCCGCTTCAGCAAGGTCAAGCGAGCCGACGAGGCCACGCCGTACGAGTCCGGCCGGAGCTTCGCGTCGTTCCTGGACGGGTTGCCCGATATCCTGGCCGCTCGCGACCTGCGCCTGGTGATCCAGGCCACGGCCCGTGCGCACAAGCGGCGCAAGACCGTGCTCTTCGGCTTCGGTGCGCACCTGATCAAGGTGGGGCTGGCGCCGGTGGTGGTGGATCTGCTGGAGCGGGGCATCGTCACCGCGCTGATGATGAACGGCGCCGGCTGCGTCCACGACCTGGAGTTGGCCATGATGGGGCGCACCAGCGAGGACGTGGCGCCGGCGCTCGACGACGGCAGCTTCGGCATGGCGCGGGAGACCGGTGAAGCGCTCAACAACGCCATCGGCGCGGGCCACGCGGATGGGCTGGGCATGGGCGAGGCCATCGGCCGCGCCATCGTGGATGGGCCCTACCGGCACAAGGAGCGCTCGGTGTTGGCCACCGCAGCGCGCCTGGACGTTCCGGTGACGGTCCACGCGGCCATCGGGACCGACATCCACCACATGCATCCGGGCGCCGACGGCGCCGCCCTGGGCGCCACCAGCCACCGGGACTTCGAACGCCTGACCGGGGTGGTCGCCACCCTTCAGGATGGTGTGATCTTCAACGTGGGCTCCGCGGTGATCCTGCCCGAAGTGTTCCTCAAGGCCCTGGCCCTGGCGCGAAACCTGGGGCACAAGGTCGAGCGCTTCACCACGGTGAACCTGGACTTCCTGCGCCAGTACCGACCGACGGTCAACGTGGTGGAGCGGCCCACCCGCAAGGGCGGGCGCGGCTACTCGATCGTGGGCCATCACGAGATCCTCGTGCCCCTGATCGCGGCCGGCGTGATCGAAGCGGTGGAGAATCCTTCCTAGTGGGTCGGATCGTTCTCAAGGAGGGAGACATCACCGCCGAGGCGGTGGACGCCATCGTCAACGCTGCGAACAGTGCGTTGGTTCTGGGGGCCGGCGTGGCCGGCGCGATTCGTGCGAAGGGCGGCCCGCAGATCCAGGCCGAGTGCGACGCTCGCGGCGCCATCGCCGTGGGTGACGCCGCGCTGACCGGCGCCGGTGACCTGGATGCCCGCTTCGTGATTCACGCCGCCAGCATGCCGCCGGGGGGCCAGGCCAACGAGATCAGCGTGCGCACCTCCCTGCGGCGCAGCCTGGAGCTGGCGGCCGAGCAGGGCTGCCGGACACTGGCGGTGCCTGCCATCGGTGCGGGTGTGGCGGGGGTTCCGATCCGCCGCAGCGCCGAGATCCTGCTGGACGAGGCGCGGCGCCATATGGACGGGGAGACGCCGATCGAGGAGATCCGCTTCGTCCTCTTCGGCGAGCAGGCCTACCGGGTCTTCGAGAGCGTCAACGACGCCGCCCGGATCCAGGCCCAGATGGACCGGCTCCGGCGGCGCTGAGCCCCGGTGGGCCCCGGAGGGGGGCTGGGCGCTACCCTGTGCCGCCGTGACTCTCCTGCTCCAGCTCGCCGCGGCGCTCTACCTGGCCTCCGGCCTCGCCGGCGCCGTGTCCCTGTCCATTGCCGGGGTGCGCACCGGGCGCGTGGCCCTGGCCCTGCTGGGGACCGCCGCCCTGGCCCATGCGGCCTCCTTCATCGCCCTGCACGGCGTGGAACCGGTTCCCCGCCTGACGGACCTGCCCCAGGCCGTGTCCTTCATGGCCCTGATGGGCGTGATCGCCTTCGGAGTCTTCGCCCGGCGTGGGCGGCTGGCCGGGCTGACGGTGCTGCTGGGCCCGCTGGCCTTCCTGGCGGCCTTCTTCGCCGCGCTCCACGCGCCCGACCCGGACGTGGACGTGATGGCCGGGGCCTGGCCCCACGCACACGTGCTGTTGGCCGGCAGCGGCCTGGCCCTGCTGGCGGTGGCCGCCGCGGCCGGGGGCTTCTACCTGGTCGAGAACCGGCGCCTCAAGCGCAAGCTGATCCACGCGGGCCCACGGGCGTTGCCGTCGCTGGAGACGCTGGACCGGATCAACGCCGCGGCCCTGGCGGTCGGCTTCCCGCTGCTCACCCTGGGCGTCCTGACTGGGATGATGTGGGTGCAGGGCGCCCGCGGCGCCTGGTTCACCGGCTCGGCCCACGAGGCCTGGAACGGGATCGCCTGGCTGATCTACGCCGCCCTGGTGGCGGCGCGCTTCGCGGCGCAGCAGGGCGCTCGCGACGCCGCGGCCAGCGCCGTGGCGGGCTTCGCGTTCCTGCTCTTCGCCGTGGTGGGTGTGGGGATCCTGGCGTGAGGCTGCTGCTGGTCGGCCTCTCGCACCACACCGCGCCGGTGGACCTGCGCGAGCGCTTCGCCGTGGAGGACCCGGAGCCCCTGCTGGGCAAGCTGGTGGCCGGCGATGAGGTCGAGGAGGCCTTCCTCCTCTCCACCTGCAACCGCACCGAGATGCTGGTGGTCACGCATCAGCTGGAAGCGGCGCGTCATCGCGTGCGCTCGTTCTTCACCCGCGAGCTGGCGGCCGGGCGCGCCCCTGCGATCGAGCTGGAGGACGTCCTCTACGAGCACACCGACTCCGCGGCCATGAGGCACCTGTTCCGCGTGGCTGCGTCGCTGGACTCCATGGTGGTGGGTGAGCCGCAGATCCTGGGGCAGGTGAAGGACGCGTATCGCACGGCGGCGGCCTGCGGCGCCACGCGGGTGGTGCTGGGGAGACTGCTCGACCGCTCCCTGGCTACCGCCAAGCGGGTGCGCAGTGAGACCCGCATCGCCGAGCGGCCGGTTTCCGTGGCACGCGTCGCCGTGGACCTGGCCCGACAGATCTTCGAATCGCTGGAAGACAAACGCGGCCTGTTGATCGGGGCGGGTGACATGGGCGCCATCGCGGTGGAGGCGCTGCGCGCCCAGGGCCTGCACGATCTCGATGTGGCCAACCGCACGCCCGAACGCGGCGCCGAGCTGGCCGAGCGCTTCGGCGCACGCGCTCACGGCCTGGATCGGCTTCCCGAGCTGCTGCACGGCGCGGATGTGGTGCTGCTCTCGGTGGGCGGCTCGACGCCGCTGCTCAGTGAGGAGCTGGTCAGTGCGTCCATGCACGGGCGCGGCCAGCGGCCCATGTTCGTGATCGACATCGGCGTGCCACGCAACGCAGAGCCCGCCGTGAACGAGGTGCAGGGCGTCTATCTGTACGACCTGGACGATCTCGACGCCGTCGCGGCCACCAACGCGGAGCAGCGCCGCCGCGAGGTAGACCTGGCCGAGGCCATCGTTCGCGACGAGCAGCAGCGCTTCGACGGCTGGATGGCCGCGCTGCACGCGGTGCCCACCATCAAGCACCTGCGCGCGCGGGCCGAGGCCGTGCGTCGAGCCGAGCTGGAGCGCGCCGGGCGCAAGCTGGAGCTGAACGACGAGCAGCGAGACGGGGTCGAGGCGCTGACCCGCGCGATCGTGAACAAGCTGCTGCACGCCCCGGTATCGCGGCTGCGCGCGGGTGGCGAAGAGGAAGAGGGTCTCGCCTACCTGGAGGCGGCGCGGGTGCTCTTCGCCCTGGACGATGCCGACGCGCCGGGCGCCGAAGCCGACGACGACCCGGACGCCTACAAGCCGGAATGAAGCTTCGCATCGCCACTCGTCGCAGCGACCTGGCGCTGGTGCAAGCGCGCCGCGTGGCTGGAGCCATCGGCAAGGCCCTGGGCGTCGAGGCGGAGCTGGTTCCGCTGCAGACCACCGGCGACCGGCTGCAGGAAGCGCGACTGGCCGATGTGGGCGGCAAGGGCTTGTTCGTGAAGGAGATCGAGGAGGCGCTTCTCGACGGGCGCGCCGACGTGGCCGTGCACAGCGCCAAGGATCTCCCGGCCGAGCTGGCGCCGGGCCTGAAGCTGGCGGCCTTCCCGGAGCGCGCCGATTCGCGCGATGCCCTGGTCGCCGCCGCGCCGGGGCTCCGGCTGTTGGATCTGCCCCAGGGCGCACGGGTCGGCACGGGCAGCGTGCGCCGGACCGCCCAGCTTCTGGCGGCGCGCCCCGACCTGAAGATCGTGCCCTTGCGCGGGAACGTGCCCACGCGCGTGCGCAAGCTGGACGAGGGCGACCTGGACGCGATCGTGCTGGCCTGCGCAGGGCTGGACCGCCTGGGTCTGGCGGATCGCATCGCGGAGCGGATTGCGCCGGAGCTGCTGCTGCCGGCGCCCACCCAGGGGATCCTGGGCGTGGAGACCCGCGAGGACGGCTCGCTCGCCGACGACCTGCGGACCCTGGACGATGCCGCTGTGCGCGCTGCAGCCGAAGCCGAGCGGGCGTTCCTGGCCGCGGTGGAGGGTGACTGCAAGGTGCCGGTGGCCGCCCTGGCCGAGGTGGACCCGGGCGAGGGCGTGCGCATCCGCGGGCTGGTGGCAGCGTTGGACGGCAGCGTGACGGCGCGCGGAGCGGCACGGGGCGTCGATCCTGCGGCTGCGGGGGATGCCGCGGCCCGCCAGGCCTTGGCGTCGGGCGGTGAGGAGATCCTGCGCCGTCTGCGCGAGAGCGCGACGTGAGCGGCCGGGTCATCCTGGTGGGCGCTGGTCCCGGCGCGGCGGATCTCTTGACCCTGCGTGGCGCCGAGGCGCTGCGCACTGCGGACGCGGTTCTCTACGACGAGCTGGCGGCTCACGAGCTGCTGGATCTGGCTCCGCCTGCGGCGCTGCGCATCGACGTGGGCAAGCGGGGCCATGGCCCTCCGACCCACGAACAGCAGGACATCAACGCGCTGCTGGTGAAGCTGGCGCGAGAGGGCAAGACGGTGGTGCGCCTGAAGGGCGGCGATCCGTTCGTCTTCGGCCGCGGGGCGGAGGAGGCCTCCGCCTGTGCCGACGCGGGAATTCCCTGCGACGTGGTTCCCGGGGTGTCCTCTGCGTTGGCGGCGCCTGCTCTCGCCGGGATCCCCGTGACCGACCGGCGTCATGCCGCGTCCTTTGCGGTGGTGACCGGTCACAAGGACCCCGCGGTGGCCTCCCATCAGCTGCGTTGGGACGCGCTGGCGGAAGCGGCGGACACCCTGGTGGTGTTGATGGGCATGCGCAACCTGGCGACGATCCTGGATGAGATCGGACGCGTGCGGCCCCCGGACACGCCGGCTGCGGCCGTCATGTGGGGAGGCACGCGCCGTCAGCGGACGGTGGTGGCGCCGCTCTGCGAGCTGGCGCAGCGGGTTCGCGAGGCGGGCGTGGGCACTCCGGCCACGTTGATCGTGGGCGACGTGGTGCGCGTGCGGGAGCAGATCGGCGCGCCCCGGGAGCTGCCCTTGGCCTCGCGGCGCGTACTGGTGACGCGAGGCGAGGAGCAGGGCGGGGTGCTGGTGGACGCGCTGGAGCGCGCGGGCGCCGAGGCGGTCCACCTGCCCATGCTGCGCTTCGAGCCGGCCGAGGACCCCACGGAGCTGGACGCCTGCCTCGAGCGGCTGGGCGACTACGACGCCCTGGTGCTGGGTAGCGCCAACTCCGCCCGCTTTCTGGCCGAGCGCGCCCGGGCTCGTGGCGATTCTCTCGATGCCCTGCGCGGGCTGGTGCTGTGCATCGGCCCGGCGTCGTCGGCCGCTGCACGCGCCGTGGGCCTGCGCGTGGATCACACGCCGGAGGGCCGGCGCGACGCGCAGGGCCTGCTGGACGAGCTGAGCCGTTGGATCGATCCGGCGGGCAAACGCTTCCTCGTGCCCCAGTCGCAGATCGGCCGGGCGCTGCTTCCCGACGGCCTGCGCGCTGCGGGGGCGCTGGTGGATGCGCCGCTGGCATATCGCACGCTGCCGCCGGAGCCGGACGCGCCCCAGGCCGAGGCCCTGCGCCGGCGTCTGGCGCGTGGGCTCGATGCCGCGACTTTCACCAGCCCCAGCGCCGTGCGACACTGCCTCGGGCTCCTCGACGCAGAGTCGCAGCAGGCCCTCTCGCGCTGCGTGCTGGTCGCCGTGGGTCCCACGACGGCAGCCGCGCTGCGAGAGGCGGGACTGGAGCCGGACGTGGTTCCTGAGGAGGCCGGGGTCGAGGAGCTGGTGGAGGCGTTGGTCGCTCACGAGGCGTCGCGGCGCGGCGCCGCCGAAGAGGAACTGGGAGAACCCGCATGAGCTTTCCCGACGTTCGCATGCGACGGCTGCGCCGCACCGAGGCGCTGCGCCGCATGTGCCGCGAGACGATCCTGCGCCGGGACGACCTGATCCTGCCGCTCTTCGTGGTGGAGGGCAGCGGCGTTCGCGAGCCGGTGGCGTCCATGCCGGGCGTTCATCGCCACTCCGTGGACACGCTGGTGAACGAGCTCAAGGAGGTGCACGACCTGGGGATCCCGGGCGTGATCCTGTTCGGCATCCCGGCCGCCAAGGATGCCCACGGCTCCGGGGCCGATGCCGCCGATGGAATCGTCCAGAGCGCCGTCGAGGCCGCAAAACGCGCGGAGCCCGACCTGTGCGTCATGACCGATGTGTGCCTGTGCGAGTACACGGACCACGGCCATTGCGGGGTTCTGGACGGCGAACAGGTGGAGAACGACCCCAGCGTCGAGCGGTTGGCCGCCACGGCAGTGTCCCACGCCCGCGCCGGGGCCGACGTGGTGGCGCCGTCGGACATGATGGACGGTCGCGTCGCGGCGATTCGCGCGGCCTTGGACGCCGATGGGCACCGGGACGTTGCGATCCTCTCCTACGCGGCGAAGTTCGCCAGCGCCTTCTACGGGCCCTTCCGCGACGCCGCCGAGAGCACGCCTGCATTCGGCGATCGCCGCGCATACCAGATGGACCCCCCCAACGCGCGCGAGGCCCTGCGCGAGATGCGCCTGGACCTGGCCGAGGGCGCCGATGCGCTGATGGTGAAGCCGGCGCTGCCCTACTTGGATGTCCTGGCCGCCGCACGGCGCGAGTTCGACGTGCCGCTGGCGGCGTATCACGTCTCCGGCGAGTACGCGATGCTCAAGGCCGCCGCCGAGCGCGGCTGGCTCGACGGAGAACGCGCCATGGCCGAGGCACTGCTCGGCATCAAGCGGGCGGGCGCGGACTGGATCCTGACCTACGCAGCCAAGGAGATCGCGCCGACGCTGTAGCGCGCGCGAGCGGAGGGGGTATTCGTGGGCACTGTGTACAAGGTGATCGAGCTGGGAACGGTCACCGACGAGGAGATCGAGAAGACGCTCAACGAGTGGACCACGCTGGGCTGGAAGCTCGACGGCATCCAGTTCGCCATGCGGGATTCCTCGAGGCGCCCCTCGATGGCCTTTGTGACCTTTACCCGGGAGGAGGGTTCGTAGAAGATGCGCTGCTCGAAACTCGCGCGAGGCGTCGCCGTCGCCGCGCTGCTCGCCATGCTCTCTCCGGCCGGCGCGGTCCGCGCGCAGGAGGTCCAGGAGGCGACCGACCTGCTGCTGGCGCTGATCCGGCTGCGCTCGCCGGGCATCGAGAACGTCGGGACCAAGTCCCAGATCGTCGAGGCCGTGGCGGCGCAGAACGGCTTCAAGCTGTCGGACGCCGAGGTCCAGAAGCGCGACAAGGAGTGGCAGGCCAGCAGCGAGGTCACACCCTTCAAGAAGCAGCTCCAGACCAACGAGGCCGGCCGCATCCTGCGCGGCTTCGTCGAGCGGGGCAACAAGACCTACACCGAGGGCCTGCTCATGGACAAGCGCGGCGCGCTGGTCGCCGCCTATCCCGCGCCCTCGGACTACTACCAGGGCGAAGAGGACAAGTTCCGTTCGCCCTTCCAATCCGGCGAGCTCTACATCGGGCCCATCCACTTCGACCACAGCACCCAGGCCTACGTGTCGGACGTCTGCACGCCGATCTTCGAGCAGGGATCGAGCCCCATCGGCGCGCTGTGCATGGCGGTGCGCCTTTCCAAGGGACCCGGCATCGCGCCCGACAAGCGGCACGAGTAGGGAGGGAGGATGGAGGCCGCCGCGCTGGAAGCGCTCGACCGCGAGGCGTACATCAGCCTGGCGACGTTCCGTCGCGACGGGCGCGCCGTGGAGACGCCCGTCTGGTTCGCGCTGCACGACGGAAGCCTGTGGGTGTTCAGCGCCGGGGACGCCGGCAAGGTGAAGCGGCTGCGCAACGGATCGCGCATCCGCGTGGCGCCGTGCACGGTGCGCGGCGGCGTGACCGGGGCCTGGATCGACGGCGCCGGCCGCATCGTCGAGGATCCCGCCGAGATCGAGGCCGCCTACGCCGCGCTGCGCGCCAAGTACGGCTGGCAGATGCGCCTGACCGACTTCCTCTCAGGCCTCAGCGGCCGCCGTACCCGCCGAGCTGTCCTCGCTCTGACTCCGAACTGACGGCCCCGTCCGTCAACCAACGGGACAGTCCCGGTAGTTGACGGTTCCGGAACTGGCGGGACTGTCCCGTCAGGTCCCTTGGGCGAAGAGGGGGCCGAGGCGGCGGGCGGCGCGGCGGTTGCCGGTGAGCTTCAGGCGCTGGTGCTCCAGCGCGGTGTCGAGGCTTTGCTCTCCGTGGGTGAGCTGCTGCCAGGTCTCCGGATCGGTGGTCAGCACGACGTCGGGCTGCCGGGCCGCTCCCGTCCAGGTGGCGAGCTCGCCATCCTCGACCTGGAAGCAGAAGACCTCGTCGCCGATGCGCAGCTCGTAGAGGCAGTCCGCGCCGCGGGCGGCGTCGGGCTCGAACAGCGCACGTGCCGCCAGCACGTCCCAGCCCGCCCGACTGTGGTGGCTGCGGCGGCGACGCAGGCCCAGGTTGCGCCCGAACCGCACGAGTCCCAGCAGCACCGGCTCCAGTTCATGGCCGAGCTCGGTCAGGGCCCAGGCGGCCGCGCCCGCCGGCGGTGGGAGCTGGGTCCGCTCCACCAAACCATCGCTCTCCAGCTGCTGCAGTCGCGCAGAGAGCAGGTTGGGCCCCATGCCCGGCAAGGCCTCCTGCAGGTCCTTGAAGCGCCGCGGGCCGGTCAGCAGCTCGCGCACCACCAGCAGGGTCCAGCGTTCGCCCACCCGGTCCAGGGCCAGGGCGGCGTAGCAAGTCTGGCGATAGCTGCGGCGGCTCATGGCGGCGCTCCCGGTCCGGTTGATTACTTAAGTTTTATATAGTATTCGATCATGGAATCGCAAGACCGGAGGACCCATGCAGCCCCACGATCCCTCGCGCCTGTTGCGCCTCGCTCTGCGGGCCAACGCCACCTTCTCGACCGTCTCGGGCCTGGTGCTCGCCGTGGCGGCTCCGTTCCTGGGGCCCTGGCTCGGGATTCCGCCGCTGGCCCTGGCCGTCGTGGGGCTGGGACTGCTGCCGTTCGCGTGGCTGCTGTTCCGCAACGCCGCGCGCACTCCCATAAACGAGTTCGAGGCGCGGCTCGCCGTGGGCGCGGACGTCGCCTGGGTGGTGGGCAGCGCGGCGCTGATCGCGTTCGATCCGCTGGGACTGACCCTGGCCGGCCGGGTGGCGGTCGTCGTGATCGCGCTGTGCGTGGCCGACTTCGCACTGCTCCAGGCCGTGGGGCTCGGGCGGCTGCGGCGCGCCCCCCTGGCGGCCTGATCAGACGGAGGCCTCAGGTCGTTCGGCCCGCGGCAGCACCAACGGCAGGAGCGCCGCGCAGGCCAACGCGGTCAGCCCGCCGGCGATGTAGGGCGCCCGGGGCCCCACGTGTTCGAGCAGCCAGCCGGCCGTCGCGTTGCTGGCGATCCCGCCCAGGCCCACGCCGACCATGGCCAGCAGACCCTGGGCGGTGGAGCGCAGGCGCTCGGGAACGGCCGCCTCCAGGTAGAGCGGAGCGCCGATGATCAGCCCGGCCACGGTGACGCCGTGCAGGATCTGCACGGCGTAGATGGCGGTGCTGCTCTCGGCAAAGCCGCAGACCGTCCAGCGTACGCCGCCGGCGGCGATGCCGATGAAGAGCAGGCCGCGCGGTCCCAGGCGCTGCAAGGCGGCGCCCGTGTAGAGCACCAGCGGGATCTCGAGCGCGACCATCAGCACCCAGAGGTTTCCGACGGTCTCCATGCTCCCGCCCTGGGAACGGATCAGCAGCGGAAAGAGGCCCATGGGCCCCTGCAGCGCCAGGTAGGCCAGGACGCTCAGGCCCAGCAGCACGATGACCGGCCGGTGACGGAGCAAGGCGCGCCAGTCGCCGCGCTGGGAGCGCAGCGCTTCCTCGCCGCCGCGCGGGATCGTCAGGCCGACGGCTGCGGCGGCCAGGCACAGCAGCGCCGTCAGCGGGAAGAGCAGGCCCAGGCCGGGCTCGCTGACGCCGGGTGTCGCGGACCAGCCCCGTGTGCTCTGCAACCAGTCCAGGAGTCGCGGGAAGCCCACTACCAGGATCAGGAATCCGACGGTGCCCCACACGCGCACGCGCCCGAAGGCGCGCGCGCTGGGGTCGCGCAGTGCAGCCAGGCTCACCGCCACGGTCTGGGGAATCACCGCCGTGGCGAAGCTGGCCAGGAAGACCGTGCTCAACAGCAGGGCCGCGAAGCCCTGGGCCCGGTAGAGGACGCAGTGCCCCGCCGCCGCGCCCACGGCCAGCATCACCAGCACCCGGGCGCGGGCTCCGCGGCGGTCGGCCAGGTGGCCCCAGAGCGGCTGGGCCACGATGCCCACCGCCGGGATCATCGCGATGACGAGCCCCACCTGGGTGCCGCTGAGCCCGGCGTTCTCGCGCAGGTAGAGGGAGAAGAAGGGGAAGAAGACCCCCAGCCCGCCCAGGTAGAGAAACCAGAAGGCGGCGAGCGGCCCTTGGCTGCCCATGGCCTCAGGGCCGAGGCTTGGCTGCGTCCAGCAGCTCCTCCAGGCGGGCCACGAGCGCGGGATCGTCCGGGACGGTGCGGGGCGTGAAGCGCGCCAAGACCTCGCCGTCGCGTGCCACCAGGTATTTCTGGAAGTTCCATTCCACGGGGCCGCCCAGCGGAGCGAGCAATCGCATCGGCCTAGTCTAGCTTCTCGGCCCGGACGGCCAGCGCGCGGACCAGCGCGTCCTCGACGCGGGTCGACTCCGACGTTTCGATCGGCGCGTACACGACGTAGTCGCCGGCCGGCAGCGTGACGGCCAGCAGGGTCGCCCGCCCCGGGGACAGCGGCGCGGTCCCGGACACGCGGATCATCGGTGCGGGTCCCGTCTCTCCGCGCAGCCAATCCCGGGCCTGACCCAGGCCGCGACCGTGGCGGAGTCGCGCGATCGCCAGTGCGTGGGGCCGCGTGCCGGCGTTCTCGATGCGCAGCGCGTGGGGGCCGGGCGTCACCACGAGCGGGGCCGCGATCTCGCTGTCGCCCAGGCGGATCTCCAGATCGTTCGGGGGCAGTGTGGCGGCGTTGTAGCGCAGAACCTCCAGGGGCTGAACAAGGGCCCGGCCTGCGTGGGCGCCTTGGCCGGTCAGGTCGCAGGCCAGGGCGTGGGGGCCGGGCTCCAGCGCCAGGATGACGCTGGCGGCGCCCTCGGCGCGCTCGGCGAGGGTGCCGCCCAGGGCGCTCACTCCCGGCGGAAGCGCGCCGCCCCGGGTCAGCGCCTCGGCCAGCAGCTGGGGATCCTGGTCCGGCGGCAGCGCGAGCACCCGCATGCGATGGCTCTGCCAGCCCTTGTTGAGGAAGGCGAAGGCCGTGGGGCCCGAGGGGATCCGCTCGGGCGCGTCGAAGCGGTCGTCCAGCGCGTGGACCGTGACCACGTGGGGCCCGGCGGCCACTGCGTTCGCGGCCCACGCAATGACGAGCCCCAGCACCAGTCCGATCCGTCGCGCGCTCACGTCGTCAGCCGGGGCATCACGTCTCCGGCCAGGCGCTCCAAGGCCGACTCCGCCTCGTCCCTCGACACGCCCGGCACGCCGGAGCGGACGATCAGCAGATCCAGTCCGATGCGCTCGCGGTAGCTCGCCAGCCGGTCCACCACCTGGTTGGTAGTGCCGACGATGGCGCGCTCCTCCGCATCGCCCTCCGCCGCGCGAGCCAGGGCGGGCGGCAGCGCGCCCGCCATGCGACCCGTCTCGATGCGCAGCGCCTCCAGCACGCGCTCCGCTTCGGCGTCATCGCGCGCCACGTGCACGGCGCGCATCACCGCGACGGGCAGGGCGTCCGGGTCGGCCGTCTCGGGCAGGTGTTCCCGGTGGTAGGCGTAGTTGTCCTCCAGGGTCGCCAGGGTCTCGAGCGGCGACGCCAGGTAGGGCAGGCCGCGTCGGGCGGCCTGGAGCAGCCCCTTGCGTCCGAAGGCCGCCACCAGCAGCGGCGGATGGGGCTCCTGGAGGGGCCCGGGCGCGTGGGCGGTGGACGCCCAGCGTTCCAGCACCGCGTCGAGCACGGCGTCGAAGCGGTCGCGTTTTTCGGCGCGCGAGACCCCGAACGCCGCGAACAGCGGTGCACGGAACCCCCGGCCCAAGCCCACCCATACGCGTCCGCCCGAGAGGCGGTCCAGGGTCGCCACCTCATCGGCCACCTGCTCGGCATGCCGCACGGGCAGCAGCAGGGAGGTGGTGCCCAGGACCAGGCGGCGCGTGCGCGCTGCGAATGCCGCCAGCGCCACCAGCGGTGAAGGCATGGCGCCCCGTGTGAAGTGCCCCTCCGGCAGCCACACCGAATGCAGGCCCAGTTTTTCCGCCCGCTCCACCTGGACCAGCGCGCGGGCGGCGTCGCCGGGGTCGCGGGGTCCGCCCAAGGCGATGCCCAGCGAGAGGCCGCGCCCGGACGTCATGCCGGCGGTGGCGTTGGCGCCGAGCCACCGCCTCCGAACACGTAGGGCAGCACCACCGGCAGCAGATCCACCTTGGAGCCCAGGCTGCGCGATACGCCGGAGAGCAGGCCCAGCACCCGGCCCAGCAGCACGACGTGGCTGGGGATGACCACGATCGGGTTGCGGCGGATCTCGGCACCCAGCTCGTCGTTCCAGCGCGAGAAGGCGCGCGACTCCGCCCAGGACCGTTCGCGCACGCGCTGGGCGAAGTCCAACGCGAAGCGAGCGATCTCGAGCAGGCCCTCGCTGCTGCCGTCGCGGGTCTCGAAGCCCAGGTCGAGGAACGCCTCCACCATCGCCTCGGCATCTCCGCGGATCAACGCGGCCGAGAACGCCAGGATGCCCAGTCGGAAGTTCGGCGGCAGCTCCTTGGAGAGTCCCCAGTCGAGCAGGCACAAGCGCGGACCGGACGGTTGCACCAACAGGTTGCCGGGATGCGGGTCGGCGTGGAAGAGCCCGTGAACCAGGATCTGTTCGCACCAGGTTCCCACCAGGATGCGGACCACCTGGTCCGGGTCCACGCCCGCAGCGCGCAGCGCATCCACGTCGGTGATCTTGATGCCCTCCAGGAACTCCATGCACAGCACGCGGCGCGTGGTGTGCTCCCAGACGATCTCGGGCACCACCACGTCGTCGCGGTGAGAGAGCATGTCGGCCATGCGCTCGGCGTTGCGGGCTTCGTTCTGGAAGTCGAGCTCCTTGGGCACGTGGGTCGCCAGCTCGTCGATCAGCGGCATCAGATCCAGCTCTCGCTCCAGCCAGCCCACGGCCCGGAACAGCGCGCGCAGGTTGGACAGGTCGCTCGTCATCAAGCTCTCGATCTCCGGGTACTGGACCTTGACGGCGACGCGGCGCCCATTCTTCAGGCGCGCCTCGTGCACCTGCGCCAGCGAAGCCGAGGCCAGGGGCCGCGTCGAGAACTCGGCGAAGACGTCCTCCAGGGGCCGGCCGTACTCCTGCTCGACGCTGCGGCGCACGATCTGGAACGGCTTGGGCGGGACGCGGTCCTGCAGCCGGGCCAGCACCTGCACGTACTCCGGGGGCAGGACGTCCGCGCGCGCTCCGAGGAACTGGCAGCCCTTGAGGATCATTCCCCGCAGCTCGACGGCGGCGTCGTAGATCGATTCGGCGCTGCGGCGATTGAGATCGGACCAGCGTTGGGGCATGTCCGGCGGACGCAGGCGCCGGGCGATGAACTGGTGGCCCTTGATGCCGAGGTAGATGCGGCCAAAGGTCGTCCCGATGCGTTGCGCGCGGTAGAGGCGCTCAGCGGGACCGAGGCGACGGGGGGGCATGCTCCGGAAACGCTAACCGATTACCAGAGCTCGGGCGGCTTGGCGGGGCACGACCAGACGCCGGGCAGGGGGCCGTCGTCGGTGTCGAGCTCCACCACTTCGTCCGCCTCGCCCAGGCCGGCCGCCTGCGCTCCCAGGCCGCTGTCGAGGTCCAGCTCTTCGTCGGCCTCGGGAAGGCCCGCGATGGCCGCGCCCATGGGCACCTCGCCCGGGGCCGGAACCTCCACGTCCTCTTCCGCCGCGGGAAGCCCGGCGAGCGCGGCGCCCAGCTGGGGCTCGTCGGAAATCGGGCCGGCCGGCGCGACGACCTCCCAGTCCTCCTCGTCCTCGCCGTCTTCGTCGCCGAACGAGTACTCGTCCTCGAGATCTTCGTCCCAGGGCGGGCTGTAGTGGCACTGGGTCCAGCCCGGGGCGGCGAACTCCAGCAGGTAGTCGCTGCCCAGGTTCTGGTAGCTGAACTCCGCCTCCGTCAGGCCCGGCAAGCCGATTCGCGGCTGCGGAATCGCCTCCAGTTCGCCGATCTCGATCAGCTCGTCCAACTCCTCCGGATAGAGGCCTTCCCGCTCGTAGTACGTGGCCAGGGCATCGATGACCTGCTGCGCGCTTCCGAGGCGCGTGGCGCGGTAGTCGAGGTCGGCCCACGCGCGCCCAGCGAAGAGCGGGATCGCCACCAGGATGGCGCCCGTGGCGGCGTAGCCGGCCAGGCTGCGGGCGCCCATGGTGAGGTTTCCGGCCGCCCGGGCCGACAGCGCCAGGGCCAGCACGGATGCGGAGATTGCAGCCCCCAGGATCCAGAGGCCTCCCGGCAGTCTCCAGGCAACCCATGCCATCGGCAACGCGACGGCGGCGATGAGTCCGAGAACCGACAGCGCCACGCCGCGGGTCCGGACCCGCCAGGCCGCCAAGCCCAGTGCGACGCACGCCAGGACCCCCGCGATCAGCGGCGCCAGCAGATCGAAGCCGAAGACGGTGACCACGGGCCAGGGCGAAATGTTGAAACGCAGCGCCGGGTTGGTTCCCGTGGCGTTGGTGGCCATCAGTACGACCAGCAGCGCGAGTGGCAGGTAGGCCGCGGCGCGCACGGCCCAGCCGCGGCGCAGCCAGGCGGCGGCCAGCCACGGCGACGCCAGGGCGCACGCAACCACGCCGGCCATGCAGATCATCACCGCCGAGCCGCGCCAGCCGAAGAAGTTCCAGATCATGGGCCCGGGCATGCGAAGCCCGTAGAAGAGGAACAGCCCGGTGCTCAGGACGCAGGTCACGGCCGCGCCGCGCAGCAGGGCGGACCCGGTCGCGAGCCAGACTCCGGCGGCCAGCAGCAGGGCGGGCAGGGTGAAGGTTGCGATGGGGCCGGTCGGGTCCTCGCCGAACGGGGCCATCAGCGCCGAGTCCACCAGGAAGCCGCGGGGTTGCCACCAGGGGACCGGTGATTCCGCGGGGTAGGGCCCGAATCCGTAGAATACGAGCACCGTGTAGGCGACCAGCCCCGCAAGCAAGACGCCGCCCACGACGCCCCAGCCGCGCCCGCCTTCGTCTGCGCTCACTTGCCCCCTCCGCCGCGCACGATTGAAACCTTGGCCGCGGCGGTCGACTTGCCGCCCTTGCGGCCGCTCTCTTCCTTCTCCCGGGGCACGAGCTGGATCTCGGCCTTCACCTCGACGCGATGGTCGGCCAGGACGCTGCGCAGGATCGCCTCCAGGTCCATGCTTTCGATCACCCGCCCCATTTCCGCGGCCATCTTGTCGGTGAAGTCGCTGCGCGTCCGGTCGCTCTGATCGACGGCGAAATCCACCCAATCCCGAGGCACGGTGTCCCCCAGGGCCCGTCGGAAGGCTTCTTCAGTGGTGAAGATTCCCGAGAGCCCCAGCGTGAAGGCACGGCGGAAGAGCTCGGGAAGCAGCGCGGCGCGCTCATCTTGCGTGTCGGCGCTAGACGGTGTGCGTCGCTTCTCTCGGGAGCTGTCTTTGCTCCCTTTCCTGTCCGGCATTGGAGTAGACTCCGTTGGATGGCTCCGGTCCTGGTTCGCGACGTGATGGAAGAGAAGGTTGTCACGATCAGTGTCGGCGATCGGCTCTCGACCTTCGAGGATATCATGACGCTGGGCGGGGTGCGGCACATGCCCGTGGTGCGCGCCGGCCGTCTGGTGGGCGTGGTCTCCGAGCGCGATCTGCTGCGCGCCTCGCTCTCGAGCCTGGACCCCCGCCGCCAGGAGCGCCGCGCTTTTCTCGAGGCGATCGACATCTCCCAGGTGATGTCCGCGCCTCCGGTGATCGTCGATGCCGACGCCCCGGTGGAAGAGGCGGCGCGGGTCATGGCCGACAACAAGATCGGCTGCCTGCCGGTGCTGCGGGGCGAGGAGCTGGTGGGGATGCTCACCGAGACCGACCTGCTGCGTTACTTCGCCGACCTCGTCACCCGCGACGCCCAGGCAGCTGGACCGCGTTCGGGCCGCTAGACGCGGACCCGTTTCCAGGCTCCGGAGGCGAAGCGCAGCGAGAGCATGGTCGCCTTGACGGCGTAGTCCGCGAGCAGGCAGCACCAGACCGCCACCACGCCGCCGCCGAAGACGCCGGCCACGAGGTAGGCCGAGACCAGACGCACGCCGAACAGGCCGGTGAGGATCACGAACAGCGGAAAGCGCGTGTCGCCGGCGCCGCGCAGCGAGCCGCCCAGCGCGAACTCCATCGCCATCAGCGGCTGCACCGCGCCGAGGATGTAGATGAAGATCACGGTCAGGTCGACGGTGTTCTGCCCGGCGGCGCCGAAGATGCGCGCGATCCAGGGCGCCGTCACGATGATCAGCAGGCCCACGCCACCCATCACCAGCATGGCGCCTCCGGTGGCGCGCCAGCCCGAGCGCGCCGCGCCGTCGGGGTCGCCGGCGCCCAGGTGTTGCCCGACCAGGGTGCTGCCGGCCTGGGCGTAGCCGATGCCCGGGACGAAGGAGAAGGCCAGGATGCGCACCCCGATCAGGTAGGCGGAAACGGGATCGGTGCCGAAGCGGGCCACCACGCGCAGGAAGAGCAGCAGGCCCACCTGGAATGCGATCTGCTCCAGCGCCGTAGGCACGCCGATGCGCATGATGCGCCGGGCGCGCTCGAGGCTGAAGCCGTCGAGCCAACCGCGGCGCGGAATGACCAGGCAGTTGCGCCGCCACAGCTCGAGCCAGATCAGGGTGCCCAGGGTCATCGCGATGCCGGTGCCCAGCGCCGAGCCGTCGGTTCCCAGCTTCGGCATCCCGAGGCGGCCGTACACCAGGCCGTAGTTGAAGATCACGTTCACCACGTTGAGGACCACGCCGATCAGCAGCGGTGTGCGCACGTCGCCGGCGCCGCGCACGCCCATGGACACCACCACGCCGAGCGTGAAGGGCACGTTGAAGAGCAGCAGGATGCGCAGGTAGGAGCCGCCCAGGGCCACCACCTCCGGAGACACGCCGAAGAGCGCGACCACGTTCTCGCTCCAGGGGGCCATGCCCATGAGGACGGCGCCCACCAGGACGCCCAGCGCTGCCGAGAGCCGCAGCACCCGGTCGGCCTCGCGCTCGTCGCCGGCTCCGATGAAGCGCGCCACCAGCGCCACCGTGCCCGTGGTCACGGCCGCCAGCAGGGCGAAGATGGCGAAGTAGAACTGGTGCGCGACGCCGACGGCGGCCACCGCCTCCGTGCCCAGGGAGGAGACGATCACGAAGTCCACGAAGCCGACCGCGGTCTGCAGGGCGAACGAGAGCATGGTCGGCCACGCCAGCTCCCAGACGCCGAGCGTGATACCGCCTTCGGCCTCCTCGGAGATCGTCTCGATCTCCGGGAGCTCTCCGCTCACGCGGAGAGCTCAGGCCAGCGCGCCAGGATGTGATGGGCGGTTCGGTCGGCGAGGGCCGCGGTGGTGATCTGCGGCGGCGCCCCGAGCGAGGTGGGAAAGACGCTCATGTCCGCGACGAAGAGGCCGCGCACGTCGAATACCTCGCCGAAGGGATTGACCACCCCCTGGGAGGAGCTCGTGGCCATGCGGCAGGTCGATTGGGGATGGGTCGAGGCGATGGTGATCTCGCCCTGACGCACACCGCGGCGGATGATCTCGGTCGGGTCGTCGCCTCGCTGCAGCACCAGGGCTTCGGGCTGGAAGGGAATCACCACCCGGCGCGCGCCGCCGGCGAAGAGCACCTCCGCGCAGTGGACCAGACCCTCGGCGAGTTGCCGGCGGTCGTCGGCCGACAGCGTGTAGTCGATGCGCGGGCGGGACAGCGAGTCCCCGGGCCGCACCTGGCCGGCGCTGCGGTCGTGCAGCAACACCAGAAGCCCGGCCATGCGCGAGAAGTCGCGCATCTGGGCGAAGTGATCGCGTCCGAAGCCGGGCATCTGGGTCGCCGTCAGCACGGGAAAGCCCGCAATCGGCATGAGGACGTAGCCGCGGTGCGGATCGCTCTCCAGATCGATGAACTGGTCGATGTAGTAGCTCTGGGGAATGCCCCGGTAGGCGTGAAGCTCCTCGTCGAAGAAGCCCGCCGCCATCACCGAGGGGTGCAGGTGAAGGTCCTGGCCCACGCGGTCTCCTCCCAGGCCGCTGCGCTGCAGCAGGTCCGGCGATGCGACGGCTCCGGCCGCCAGCACCACCGCGCGGGCGCTGACCTCGATGCTGCCGTGCGGTGTCCCGTCCGGCCCCACTGCGCTTCCCAGAACGCGCTGCACGCGTCCGCCCTCGGCCTCGATCCGGTCGCAGCGCGCGTCGGCGTAGATGCGCGCGCCCGCCGCCGAGGCCTTGGGCACGTAGGTGACCAGCATCGATTGCTTGGCGTCGTAGGAACAGCCCAGGATGCAGTAGCCCGACTGGACGCAGCCCTCGCGGTTGTGCTTCGTCACGAAGCCCGAGTAGCCGAGCGTTTCGGCGCCGCTCCGGATGATCCGGTTCAGCGTGTTGATCTCGTCCTCGCGGATCGGCTTCACGCGCAGGTTCTTCTCGACGCGTGCAAACGAAGGCGCCAGGGCTTCGGGCGTGAGCGACGTCAGGCCGTGTTCCTCACGCCACATGCGCAGGATCGGGTCGGGGGTGCGGAACGCGTAACAGAGGTTGTGCACCGTGGAGCCGCCCACGTTGCGGCCCTGCAGGATGGTCACCGACCCGTCCCGGGTGGCGCGCATGCCCGCCTCTTCGAACAGGCGCGGCAGCATCTCGTCTTCGCGCTGGGTGAAGTCCTTCGCGGTCCAGTGGTGGCCCTGCTCCAGGACCACCACGTCGAGGCCCGCCGTGGACAGCTCGGCGGCGACGACGGCGCCGCCCCCGCCCGAGCCGATCACGCAGACGTCGGCGCGCTCGACCCGGTCGCCGCCCAGCTCGAGGAGGCTCGCGATCAAGGTGCCGGGCTCCGACGCAGCAGCGGTCCGGAGTAGCCCACGCTGGGCCAGCTCTCGTCCTGGGCGTACCAGCCCAGCATGGCCAGGTTCCGAAGCGCCAGGAAGGCGGTGCGCCGCAGTGCGATGCGGCTCTGCATCCAGCCGCGCAGCGATGCGTCCTGCTCGTCCGGAGTCAGGCGCGTGAAGCGCGAGAAGCGCAGCTCGAAGAGCACGGGTCCCCACTCCACGAGACGCACCAGGGCCGGGAGCGGCCCCGTGAGCTCGGGAGCCAGCGACCCGCACAGCGCATCGATGCTGGCGATGGCGCCGCTTTCGCGGACGCGGGGAGCGTCGGGCTCACCGGTGGCGACCATGCGCTCCACCACCTGCGTCAGGATCTCCGTCTGCGGCTCGTCGAAGAAACGGGCCGCAGGCGTCGCGGCGCGCGCCGTGGCCGGGACGACCGGTAGCCGGGAAAGCGTGGCCAGCGCGGCCCCACTGCCCAGCAGGCGCAGGAAGCCTCGGCGTGTGGTGCCCTGGAGCAGCGGGGAGGCCAATGAAACGGGTAGCGAAGGGCGTTCCATGGGGGTCGAGGAACCCTACCCCAGCCGGCGCTGCAGGGCGGGCGGCAGCCGCTTCGAATCGAGCGGGCGCGGGGCCGAGGCCTCGACGTCCACCGCGTTGTAGGTGTTCCAGAAGAGCACCGGCCCCGTATCCAGCCGGCCGGCCTCGGCCCGCGCGCGCAGGGCCGCGAAACACTTACCCGTGTACGTCGTCTCGAGGATCAGGCCGGCCTGCTCGGCGCTGGCCACCGCCTCCTGGGCCTCGGGGGTGGGTGCGCCGTAGCCCGGCCCCAGCTGGTCCGTGACCAGCTCGATCTCATCGGACGTCACGCGCACCTCCGGAAGCTCTCGGGCGACGCGCCGCAGGGACCCGGCCGCCCGGGTCGCCGCCCGGGCCAGGGAGCGCGGGGAGGGCGCCATGATGTCCGTGACCAGCACGCCCACCACCCGGCTGCGGAGACCCGCCAGGCGCACGCCGGCCGCCAGGCCGCCCAGAGTGCCGCCGGTGCCCACCGCCACCCAGATCTCGGCCGGCTCCGGAAGCTGTCCCTCCTTCACCTGCTCGGCCAGCTCAAAGGCCGCGGACACGAAGCCGAAGTTGCCCCGGGTCGAGGAGCCTCCCGTCGCCACCAGGTAGGGCCGCTCTCCACGAGCCGCGCCGCGGGCCAGCACCCGCGAGACGTGCAGCGCCGTGCCCTTCACGTCCCGGCCGAAGATCAGCTCGGCGCCCCAGGCCTCCATCAGCAGCAGGCTGCGGCGCACCTCGTCGGTGAGCGGCTGGTCGATCAGGACCAGGCTGGTCTCCAGGCCGGCCGAGCGGCCCAGGATCGTGGTGGCCAGCCCGTGGTGGGTTCCGATGCCTCCCGTCGTGACCAGGCGGCGGCAGCGATGGGCCACGGCGTGACCCAGCACGAACTCGAGCTTGCGCGGCTTGTTGCCTCCGTAGAGCGGGCACGAGCGCTCGTCGTGCTTGACCAGCAGGGCCCCGTCCGGTGCGCCCTTCAGCGCTAGGGGCTTCACCGGGGTCGGCCCCTCCAGCAGCGGGTGGTGGTGGATCCGGCCGCGCAGGACGGGCCAGCGGCGGAAGAGGGCGGGCTCCATTTTTTGGGGTGCTCCCTTTGATTGACATTCCCCCGGGGAATCCCATACCCTTCGCTCGATCGGGTGACGGCTGGTGTGCCGCGCCGACCGCTCAAGAGGCAGGACGGGTGATGATCGAAACGATACTGGTCGCGACGGACGGTTCCGAGGCCGCAGGGGCGGCGGAGCGCTTCGGGATCTCGCTGGCCCGACGCCTGTCGGCGCGGCTTTCGGGCATCACCGTGGTCGAGGATCGCTATGTGCGTCCCTCGCCGGACGAGGGGCTGGGCGCGCCGGCGGCGCCCGATGGAATCGAGGCCTGGCGCAAGTCCCGCGCCGATGCCCTGGCGCGCCGTTTCTCCGAGCGCGCGCGCGCCGAGAGCCTGGAAGCCAGCTGCGAAACCGTGCAGGGCATCGCGGACGACCGCATCGTGGAACGCGCGCAGAGCTCGGACCTGCTGGTGATCGGGCGCGACGGGGAGCATGCGCCCTACCGCACCGGGCTGATCGGCTCGACCGTGCAGGGCGTGCTGCGCAAGACCAACGTGTCGTCGGTGGTCGTGCCCGCGGGCGCCGAGTTCTCCGGCCCGCTGCTGCTGGCCTTCGACGGATCGCCGGGCTCGCGCCTGGCGGCCAAGACCGCCGTCGAGATGGCCAGCCGGCTGAACGAGTCCATCGTGGTGTTCGTCGACTCCAAGGACAAGGGCCGTGCCGTGGCGCGCTTCGACGAGGTGCGCCGGCTGCTGGGCTCGCTGTCGGTGCCGGTGCGCGAGGCTTCTTCGACGCTGGGCCGGCCCGACGTGAAGAGCGTGGACGCCGCCCGCGAGGCGGGCGCAGGGCTGATCGTGATGGGCGCCTTCGGCCGCAACCGCATCACGGACTACTTCCTGGGCAGCAACGCCGCCGCCGTGGTGCGCACCTCGCCGATCGCCGTCCTGCTCGCGCGCTAACCGACCGGTAGGAGGTCACGCCGGGATGCGCCTGTCCGCGCTCGCCGAGCGTCTGGGCCTGGTCGCCGAGGGCGACGGGGATCTGGAGATCACGGCTGCCGCGTCGTTGGATGCGGCGGGTCCGGGCGAGCTTTCGTTCGTGACCTCCGCTCGCTGGGCCGAGCGCCTGCCGGACAGCAAGGCCGGCGCCGTGGTGCTTCCGGCGGGCGTGGATTCCGGCGGGCGGCCGGCCCTGCGCAGCGAACGGCCGCGCCGCGACTTTGCGCGCGCGGTGGCGCTGCTCCACCCGCCCCTGCAGCCCGCGGCTGGCGTCGATGCCGGCGCCTCGGTGGCGCCGGACGCCCGGGTTCATTCCGAGGCCTCGGTGGGGGCTCGCGCCGTGGTGGGTGCACGCAGCAGCGTGGGCCCGCGCACCGCGATTCATCCGGGCGCCGTGCTCTACGCCGACGTGGAGGTCGGCGCCGATTGCGAGATCCACGCCGGCTGCGTGCTGCGCGAGGGAACGCGGGTCGGCGACCGGGTGACGCTGCAGCCGGGTGTGCTGCTGGGCGGCGACGGCTTCGGCTTCGAGCCGGGTGACGACGGCGAGTGGGAGAAGGTCCCGCAGGTGGGCCGTGTGGTGATCGAGGACGATGTGGAGATCGGCGCCGGCAGCACCGTGGATCGCGCCTCCCTGGGCGAGACGCGCATCCGGCGCGGCGCCAAGCTCGACAACCTGGTCATGGTGGCTCACAACTGCGACATCGGTGAGAACGCCATCGTGGTGGCCCAGTCGGGACTGAGCGGCGGCACGCGCATCGGACGGCGAGCCATTTTGATGGCCCGCACCGGCACCGTCGGGCACCTCGAAGTGGGGGAGGGCGCCTTCGTCGGTGCGCGCTCCAGCGTGGCCCGCAGCGTGCCGGCGGGCGCGCGCGTCTTCGGCTCGCCCGCCGTGGCCGAACGCACCTGGCACCGGGCGATGGCGGCCCTGTGGCGCCTGCCGGATGCGCTGCGGCGCCTGCGCAGGCTGGAGAAGCGCGTGGACGGGCTCGACGGCGAGAGCGGCGACGCGTGAATCTGCAGGAGCTGTCGCTGGCGGAGCTGCGCGCGCGCGTGCGCGAGGCGCCCGATGTGGAGCAGCGGCAGCGTCTGGAGCACGCCTTGCGCGACGACCCGCGAGCCGGCGCCCGGCGCCTGTCCGAGACGCTGGCCCGCGCACGGGAGCGCGAGCTCGCCGAGCGCGTGCGCGTGCAGGCCCTGTTCGAGTTTCGCGGTCGCCTGCAACGGCAAGGTGCGCGCCTGGTGGCGGGGGTGGATGAAGTGGGCATGGGCCCGCTGGCCGGCCCGGTGGTGGCGGCGGTGGTGGTGCTTCCCGAAGTCGTGGACCTGCCGGGGCTCGACGACTCCAAGCGCGTGAGCCGCGCACGCCGCGAGGACCTGGCCCGACGCATCCACGAGCAGGCCTTGGCCCTGTGCATCGCCGAGGTGGACGAGCGCGAGATCGACCGCCTGAACATCTACCGCGCGGGGCTCGAGGCCATGCGCCGCGCGGTGCTCGGCCTGGGCGAGGAGCCGGACCACGTGGTCGTGGACGCCCGCACGATTCCCGGCTTGCGCACGCCCCAGACGGCCATCGTGGGCGGCGATGCGCTGGACGGCTCGATCGCCGCGGCTTCCATCGTGGCCAAGGTCTACCGCGATGCGTCCATGCAGCGTCTCGACGCCGCGCACCCGGGCTACGGCTTCGCCCAACACAAGGGCTATCCGACGCCGGAGCACCTGGCGGCCTTGCGCCGCCTGGGACCGTCGCCGATCCACCGCCGCAGCTTCGCGCCGGTGGCGCAGCACCAATTCCCCTAGGCTGCGGTCATGCCCGTACTCCGCCAGGCTCCCGAGGACTTCGTCGTGGAGGAGATCCCCCTCTACCCCGCCAAGGGCGAGGGCGGGCACACGTTCCTGCACATCGAGAAACGCGACGTCACCAGCGAGAGCGTGGCGCGCGCGTTGGCCCGGGCGGCGCAGGCGGCGCCCCGCGACGTGGGCTACGCGGGCCGCAAGGACCGGCATGCCGTGGCGCGCCAGTGGTTCTCGGCCCCGGGTCTGGATCCGGAGCGGGCCCTGGAGCTGGAGCTACCCGGCTGCCGGGTGCTGGAGGCGATCCGCCACCCGCACAAGCTGCGCACCGGCCACCTGGCCGGGAACCGTTTCGACCTGCGCGTGCGCGAGGTCCCTCCGGAGGCCGTCGCCGCCGCGCCCGCGGCCGGCGAAGCGCTGGCGCGCGATGGGCTGCCCAACCGCTTCGGCGTGCAACGCTTCGGCCGGGAGGGCGACAACGCCGAGCGGGGTCGAGCCCTGCTGGCCGGCGGCCGCGTGGATCGGGACCGGCGTGCCGCCCGCTTCTGGCTCTCCGCCCTGCAGGCCGAGGTCTTCAACGCGGTTCTCGACGAGCGTCCGATTCCTCCGGGACGGCTCGAGCGCGGCGACGTGGCGGTGGTCCACGCCAGCGGCGGGCTCTTCCTGGTGGAGGCGTCCGTCCGCGAGCAGCCGCGCGCGGACGCCTTCGAGATCAGCCCTACCGGGCCCATCTTCGGCACCAAGGTCTCGGTAGAGCCCGCCGGCCAGCCGGCGCGGCGCGAACGCGCCGCCATGGCTCGCCTGGGGATCCCCTCGCCGCTGGAGCCGCCCCCGGGCGTGCGGCTGCACGGGACGCGGCGGCCCCTGCGCGTGCAGCCCCGCGACGTGCAGGTCGACGCCGAGGACGCGGCGCTGCGGCTCCGCTTCGTGCTCCCGTCGGGGTCCTACGCGACGGTTTTCGTGGACGCCCTGCTGGTGGCGGCCGGAGCCGAGCCGGTCCGGGTCGTGGTAGAGTGAGCCGCTCTACGGGGTGATAGACAGAGAGAGGATGACGGGCATGAAGATCGCCAACGACATGACCGAGCTGATCGGAGGCACGCCGCTGGTCCGGCTGAACCGCGTCACGCGGGGGATCGGCGCCGAGGTCGTCGCCAAGCTCGAGAGCCACAACCCGCTGGCCAGCGTCAAGGACCGGATCGGGCTGGCCATGTTCGAGGCCGCTGAGCGCGACGGCCTGATCCAGGCGGGCAAGACCGTGATCGTGGAGCCCACCAGCGGCAACACGGGAATCGCCCTGGCGTTCGTGGCCGCCGTGAAGGGCTACGACTGCGTGCTGGTCATGCCGGAGACTATGAGCATCGAGCGGCGCGGGGTGCTGCGCACCCTGGGTGCCAAGCTGGTGCTGACCGAGGGGCCCAAGGGAATGAAGGGCGCGCTGGCCAAGGCCGACGAGCTGGCGGCGAAGATTCCCAACGCCTTCGTGCCCCAGCAGTTCGAGAACCCGGCCAACCCCGAGATCCACCGCAAGACCACCGCCGAAGAGATTTGGAGCGACACCGACGGCAAGGTGGACGCGATCGTGGCGGGCGTCGGCACCGGCGGCACCATCACCGGAGTTGCCCAGGCCCTCAAGGAGCGCAAGCCGTCCTTCCAGGCCGTCGCCGTCGAGCCCGAGGCCAGCCCGGTCATCTCTGGCGGCGATCCCGGCCCCCACAAGATCCAGGGCATCGGTGCCGGCTTCATCCCGGGTGTGCTGGCAACCGACTTGCTGGACGACGTGATCAAGGTCAGCAACGAGCAGTCGTTCGACATGGCGCGCCGCCTGACCCAGGAAGAGGGAATCTTCTGCGGCATCTCCTCCGGAGCCAACGTGACGGCGGCGCTGGAGTATGCCAAGCGGTCCGAGAACGAGGGCAAGCTGATCGTGACGGTCATCTGCAGCTTCGGCGAGCGCTACCTGAACACGGACCTCTTCGCTCCCTACCAGTACGAGGGCAGCGACGACGTCGGTGCCTGAAGGGCTCGTGGGAGGCCGAGACGGCCCCCGTGTGCTGGCGTATCGGGGGCGGCTTCCCTGCATTCATCCGGAGGCTTGGATCGCTCCCGGCGCGACGCTGA
Source organism: uncultured delta proteobacterium (assembly GCA_947260035.1). Lineage (GTDB taxonomy): Bacteria > Myxococcota_A > UBA9160 > UBA9160 > JAFDET01 > JAFDET01. The sequence goes on along the minus strand of CAMYOO010000001.1, from coordinate 1,881 downwards.
TCGGGGACGTGGAGATCGGGGCCGGCTCCAGCGTCTGGTTCGGGTCGGTCGTGCGCGGCGACATCCACTCGATCCGCGTCGGGGAGCGCACCAATCTCCAGGACCACAGCGTGGTGCACGTGACGCGGAATCTCTTTCCAGCGCAGATCGGTGACGAGGTGACCGTGGGCCACCGGGCCACGGTGCACGGCTGCACCGTGCACGACGGCGCGCTGGTGGGGATCGGTGCGGTGGTGCTGGACGGCGCCGAGATCGGTGAGGAGGCGCTGGTGGCCGCGGGCGCAGTGGTGCCGCCGGGCCTGGTGGTTCCGCCGCGAACCCTGGTCATGGGGGCTCCGGCGCGGCCGCGTCGCACGCTCAGCGCCGACGAGGCGTCCGAGCAGCGCAAGCGTGCCCTGTGCTACGTCGACGACGCGCGCGAGTATGCCCGCGCGGAGCAATCATGACCGACGTCTCCCGACGCGAAGCCAAGAAGGCCTTCCACCGTCGCCGCATCCTCGAGACGGCGCACGACGTCTTCTTCCGCGACGGCTTCGTGGAGGCGAACCTGGACGACATCGCCAAGGGCGCCGGCGTCGCCAAGGGCACCCTCTACCGCTACTTCGACAGCAAGGCCGACCTGTACGTGGCCGTGCTGGCCCATGGCGGCGACATCTTCGCCGAGCGCATGCGCGAAGCCCGTGCCGAGGGCCGGGACGCCGTCGATCAGGTCCGGCGCATCGCGCGCTTCTACTTCGAGCACTGGACGGCCAACGAGGAGTACTTCGCGATCTTCTGGGCGATGGAAAACCAGCAGGTGATCGGCGAGCTGACTCCGGAGGCGGTCAAGCTGGTCACCTCGCTGTGGAGCGAGTGCCTGCGGATCCTCGCCGACGCGGTCCAGGACGGCGTGGAGCAGGGCAGCTTCGCCCCCTGCGACCCCTGGGAGGTGGCCAACATCTTCTGGACCGTGGCCAACGGCCTGATTCGCACCGAGCACGTGGGGGCCCGGCGACGCTTGCGGCGCAGCCGCCTGGACCGGATCTTCCAGGATGCGGTGGACCTGCTCTTGCGGGGCATGACCGTCCAGGCGCAGGGGCCTGAGCCCCGGTCGGATGCTTGACAGCCGAGGGCGGATCCAGGACGCTGTGAGTCGAAAAGTGACCCGGAGTCATAATTCCCCGAGTCGAATACAGACCGGGAGTGGGAGGGTGAGATGAGCGCAGGGCTAACGGATCGTGTGCGTGCGATCGTGGTCGGCCAGCTGGGTGTGGAGGCCGAGGAGGTCACACCCGAGGCAAGCATTCTGGACGACCTCGGGGCGGATTCCCTCGACGTGGTCGAGCTGGTCATGGCTCTCGAGGAAGAGTTCGACATCGAGGTCCCCGACGACGACGTCGAGGGGATTCGCACGGTGAACGACGTGCAGACCTACGTCGCCTCCCGGGTCAGCGCCTAGCGGTTCGAGGCGCGACTCCTGTCTGCGGCTTTGCGACGCAGGCCCGGCAACACGTCGAGCCAGATCAATGCACCCATGCTGATGACCGCGGCCAACGCCGCGGTCGGCATGCGGCCGCGCAGCGCGTTGCGCACGGCCTCGCGGCCCGCCTCGGCCGGGTCCGCATCGGGGGGCAACTCGCCCCAGGCCTCCAGCATCTCCGGCCCTGCGAGCAGCAGCCCCCAGACCAGCAAGGCCACGAAGAAGTAGACGATCACAAGCGTGAACCGCGGCTCGAACTTCGCTTCAGAGGCCATGTCCGCAGGCTAGCAGGGGCAATCCTTGGCAGGGCAATGCCCTCCGCTCGCCTGCGGCTCACTGCGCGCGCATCCTTGCGGGGGTCCGCTCTACGCTCGCCTGCGGCTCACTGCGCGCCCTCGATGCAGCAGGGAGCGCTGGGCCGG